>JAJYPU010000049.1 GCA_021795095.1 Actinomycetes bacterium
CGTGATCACCTTCGCTGGCTTCCTCCTGCTCGGAGGGCGGGCGGCCGACATCTTCGGCCGTCGCCACATCTACCTGGGCGGGCTCGCGCTGTTCACCCTCGCGAGCATCGGCGCCGGCTTCGCCCAGACCGGCACCGAGCTGATCGCCGTGCGCGCCATCCAGGGGCTCGGCGGGGCCGTGCTGTCCCCGGCCACCCTCACGATCATCCTCACCACCTTTCACGGGCCTCGCCTGCCCAAGGCCATCGGGGCCTGGAGCGCCGTCGCGGGCGCGGGCGGGGCCGTCGGGGGCCTGCTCGGGGGCCTGCTCACGGGCTGGTTCTCGTGGCGCTGGGTCTTCTTCATCAACGTGCCCTTCGGCATCGGCGCGGCCCTGCTCGCGCTCACCTTCCTGCGCGAACTGCGAAACCGCGAGGCGAGCCACAAGCTCGACCTCACGGGGGCGCTGCTCGTCACCATCTCGCTCGCCGCGGCCGTCTACGGCGTGGTGCGCACCGCGACGACCGGTTGGGGCGACGTGGCGACGCTCGCCTGGATCGTCGGGGGCGTACTCGGCGTCGTGCTCTTCGTGTTCTGGGAGTCGCGTGTGGCGACGAACCCGTTGGTCGCACTGCGGATCTTCCACTCGCGCGCGGTCTCCACGGCGAATCTCGTCATGTTCCTCGTCGGTGGATCCTTCTTTGCGATGTGGTACTTCCTCACCTTCTACTACCAGTACATCCTTGGCTACGGCGCGGTGAAGACGGGCTTCGCCTTCTTGCCGATGGCGGTCGCCATCATCGCCGGCGCCCAGTTGAGCTCTCGCCTGATCGGACGCTTCGGCGTGCGCCACCTGCTCGCCGCGGGCACCGCGAGCGCCACGATCGGCTTCCTGTGGATCGCCATGATCGGTGTGCACTCCCCGTACGCGACGGCAATCCTCGTGCCCTCGGTCTTGTGTGCCTTCGCGATCGGACTGCTCTTCACCCCCCTCGCGACGGCCGCCACGAGTGGGGTCGACCGCAGCGACGCCGGGCTCGCCTCGGGCGTACTCAACGCGAGCCGCCAGGTGGGCGGCTCGCTCGCCCTCGCGGCCCTCGGCACGGTCGCGGCCGACCGCAGTTCGATCTTCGCCAACCCCAACTCCCCCATCGCGCTCGTGAACGGCTACCAGTGGGCCTTTCACCTCTCGGCGGGCATCACCCTGCTCGCGCTCGTGGTCAGTCTCGCCGTGCCCCACGGCCGCCCCGAAAGCCGCGTGGTCGCCCCGCCGCTCGTCAGCCCAGCAGAGTAGTCTCGCGGATACTGAACCGTCGGCAGAACGGGCCAACGAGGGCCCGGCGTAACCGACAGACCTCTGGAGGGGTTAACACATGCACATGGGAGACAAGAAGGCGCGCCGTATCGGCACGCTGCTCGGGGCTGCGTCGTTGGTGCTGGGCACGCTCACGCTCGGTGTCGCCGCAACGTCCTCGGCGGCCTCGGCCAAGTCGTTCAAGGCCTGCGTCGTCACCGACACCGGTGGCATCAACGACCGCTCGTTCAACGCCTCGGCCTGGCAGGGCATGAAGGACGCGCACGCGAAGAACAAGCACATCGTGATCTCGTACCTGTCCTCGACCTCCGCGGCCGACTACGTGCCCAACATCAACACGTTCATCCACAAGGGCTGCGGCATCATCGTGACCGTCGGCTTCCTCATGGACGGCGCCACGAAGGCGGCGGCGAACGCTAACCCGCGCCAGAAGTTCGCGATCGTGGACGACGCGCCAACCGGCCTTAAGCACCACAACGTGCTCGCGCTGCAGTACGAGACCGACCAGGCGGCCTTCCTCGGCGGGTACCTCGCCGCGGCGAGCACCACGACTGGCACCGTCGCCACCTACGGCGGTATGCAGTTCCCGTCGGTCACCATGTACATGAACGGCTTCGTCGCCGGCGTGCGCTACTACAACAAGGTGAAGGGCGCGTCCGTGAAGGTCCTCGGCTGGACCCCCGCAAAGGGAACCTGCTCGCTCGCCGCGTGCAACGGCACGGGCACCTTCGTTGGGAACTTCACTGACCAGACCGCAGGCAAGACCCTCACCGCCGGTGACTTCTCGGCCGGCGCCGACATCGTCTTTCCCGTCGCGGGATCGGTCGGGCTCGGATCCGTCGCCGCCGCCCAGCAGGCCGGCAAGGGCCACAGCATCATGTGGGTCGACAGCAACGGCTGTGTCTCGGACAAGGCGGACTGCTCGTGGTTCATCGGCACCGTCGCCAAGGGCGTCGAGCCCTCGGTGCGTGACGCCGTGCTCGCGGCCGCCGCGGGCAAGTTCAAGGGTGGCACCTACCTCGGCACCCTGAAGAACCAGGGCACGGCCCTCGAGTACGGCGGGATCGCCGTGCCGGCGTCGCTGAAGGCGACCATCGCGGGGATCGCGAAGGGCATCATCGCGGGCCGCATCTCGGTCAACCCGAACAACTACCCGGCCAGCTGAGAAACACCTCGACCCAGCAGTTCTAGCCATGACCGAGGCCCGGGCCCTTGCGGTCCGGGCCTCGGTCATGGCTACGATGGGCGCTTATGCGTTTGGAGCTCCGGGGCATCACGAAGCGGTTTGGGACCTTCACCGCCAACCACGGAATCGACCTCACGGTCGAGCCCGGACAGATCCACTGCCTGCTCGGTGAGAACGGCGCCGGCAAGTCCACGCTGATGAACGTGATCTTCGGACTGCTCCAGCCCGACGAGGGCGAGATGCTCATCGACGGCGTCGCGACCCGCTTCTCAAACTCCGGCGAGGCCGTGCGGCGCGGCATCGGCATGGTCCACCAGCACTTCATGCTCGTGCCCGTGTTCAGCGTCGCCGAGAACGTCGTACTCGGCTTTGAACCGACCAAGTCCTTCGACCGGCTCGACCACCAGCGCGCGCGCGAGGAGATCCGCAGCGTCTCGCAGACCTACAACCTCGAGGTCGATCCCGACGCGATCGTCGAGGAGCTGCCCGTCGGGCTCCAGCAGCGCGTCGAGATCTTAAAGGCCCTCAGCCACGACGCCGAGCTGCTGATCCTCGACGAGCCGACGGCGGTACTCACCCCCCAGGAGATCGACGCCCTGATGGCGATCATGCGCTCGCTCGCCGACTCGGGCAAGTCGATCCTCTTCATCACCCACAAGCTCAAAGAGGTCAAGGCCATCGCCGACGTGATCACGGTAATCCGCCAGGGCGAGGTCGTAGGCACGGCGCAGGCGAGTGACTCCGAGGCTGAGCTCGCCTCGATGATGGTGGGTCGTGACGTCAACCTCACGGTCACCAAGGCGACGGTCACCCCCGGCGAGCCAGTACTCGCGATCACGGACCTCGTCGTGCGCGACGATCGCGGCCTGCCGGCCGTGAACGGGGTCAGCCTGTCGGTGCGCGCTGGGGAGATCGTGGCGCTCGCCGGCGTGCAGGGTAACGGCCAAACCGAGCTCGTCGAGGCGATCGCGGGCATGCGACACGTCGAGTCCGGGACGATCTCCGTGCGCGGTGTGGACATCACCAACCACACGCCGCGCCAGGTGCTCGACGCCGGCGTCGGACACGTCCCCGAGGACCGCCAGCTGCACGGGCTCGTCCTGTCGATGTCGGTCGCGGACAACCTCGTGCTCAACACCCCGCGACGGGCACCCTTCGCCCGACGTGGCTCGCGCAACCTCGCCGCGGTAAATGAGAACGCCGAGAGCCTCGTCACGCGATTCGACATCCGCACGACTTCGACACGGGCCCTCGTGAGCTCGCTCTCGGGCGGCAACCAGCAGAAGGTCATCGTCGCGCGCGAGCTATCACGTCCCTTGAGCCTCTTCGTCGCCTCCCAGCCGACGAGGGGACTGGACGTCGGGTCGATCGAGTACGTGCACCGACAGATCGTGAGCCAGCGCGACGACGGGCTCGGCGTGCTGATCGTCTCCTCGGAGCTTGACGAGGTCCTCGCGCTCGGTGACCGCATCGCGGTCATGCACGCCGGACGCATCAGCGGGGTCGTCGACCCCTCGACCAGCCGCGAGACGATCGGGCTCTTGATGACCGGCGCCCACGTGGAGTCCGCCGATGCCTGAGCCGACCCCCCGTCGCTCGATCTGGGCCCGCGTGACGGGCCAGAGCCCCTTCGTGGTAACGCTCTTCGCGCTCGTGCTCGGCCTGGTCTTCGGGGCGATCGTGATCGTGACGACTACCGCGCCCGTGCTCGACGCCTGGCGCGGCTTCTTCAGCAGTTGGGGTGCCCCCGGACACGCCCTCAAGGTCACCGTCGACAACGTCGGCGCGGCCTACCGGATCATGTTCACGGGCTCGGTGTTCAGCCCGGCGACCCTCTGGCACGCGATCACGACGGGTCAGGGCTGGTCCAACGCGCTCACCCCGATCTCTGAGACCCTCACCTACGCGACGCCGCTCACCATCGCGAGCATCGGCGTGGGCATCGCCTTCCAGACCGGGATCTTCAATATCGGCGCCAACGGCCAGGCGATGATGGGCGGCATCGCCGGGGCCTACGTGGGCACGCTCATCCACCTGCCGATGGTCCTGCACCTGCCGCTCACGCTGCTCGCCGGGATCGCCGGCGGCGTGCTCGCCGGGTCGGTCCCGGGGCTCTTGAAGGCCTACACCGGGGCCCACGAGGTCATCGTCACCCTGATGTTCAACTACGTGGTCTCGGCAATCCTGCTCTACACCCTGCTCTCGACGGCGCTGCAGGCACCCGGTCAGCAGAACGACATCGCGCGCACGCTCGACCCCTCGGCCCAGCTCGCCCCGCTCTTCGGCGCGGCCTCGGGGCTGCGCGTCAACTACGGGCTCGTCATCGCCGCGCTCGTCGTGCTCTTCGCGTGGTGGTTCCTCGAACGCTCCTCACTCGGCTTCGACTTCCGCGTGACCGGAGCCAACCCCCAGGCGGCGCGGGCCTCGGGCATCAACGCCAAAGTCGTCATCCTCCTGGTCTTTGCCATCTCGGGCGGGTTGGCGGGACTCGCGGGTGTCACCGAACTCGCCGGTTTCTACAAGACCCTCGACGGCGGCTTCCTCGTCGGCAACGCCGGCATCGGCTTCACCGCGATCACGGTGTCGCTGCTCGGGCGCAACAAGCCGATCGGCGTCGTGTGGGCCTCGTTGCTCTTCGCGGCGCTCGGCGTGGGCGGGCGCGCGATGCAGGCAGCGACCGGCATCCCGCTCGACCTCGCGACCGTGATCCAGTCCGCGGTCGTGCTCTTCGTGGCGACCCCGGTGCTCGTGAAGGAGATCTTCCGGCTGCGCACGTCCCCGACGGCGGCGCTACAGCTGGCGACCAAGGGATGGGGCTCGTGAGCATCGACGTGAAACCCGAGACGCCAGCCGCGGCGGCACGCATCCCGGTCGGGCGCACGCGCGGCATCGGCGTGATCATGCTCGCCATCGGGTTGTTCACGGCGCTCGTCTTCGGCGTCGGGTCCGGCTTCAGCGCCCACTCGTCGCTCACCTTCAACCCGGTCTCACTCACCAACGCCCCGTGGCGCGTCGGCACGTTGACGCTACTCACCGCGTGGAGCAACGTCGTGCTCGGACTCGCGATAATCGCGCTCGGTGTCGACGTCCTCGCCCGGCTGCCCCGCCGCGGTGTGATGGCCCGCTTCGGGGTCGTGGCCGTACTCTTCTTCTTCGCGCTCTTGCTCTGGGCCGCGCGCACCACTGGGCCCTCCCAGATCAACTTCGTGAACCTGACGGCGGTGTTGATCGGCAGTTCGGCCCTGGCGATGGTGCTCGTCTTCGGCTCGCTCTCGGGAGTCATGTGCGAGCGCGCCGGCGTCGTGAACATCGCGATCGAGGGCCAGTTCATCGGCGGCGCCTTCGTCGGCTCGATGGTGGCCTCGACCACGCACAACTTCTTCATCGCGGCCATCGTCGGTGCGCTCGTCGGCGGCGTGCTCGGGCTCGTGCTCGCCTTCTTGTCGCTGCGCTACCTCTCGGACCAGATCATCGTCGGCGTCGTGCTCGTCACGATGCTCGGCAGCCTCTCCTCCTACTTGAACCTGCAGGTCTTCACCCCGTTCCCCCAGTACAACACGGGCAACCTCGCGCCCAACCTGCCCATCCCGCTGCTGTCCAAGATCCCGATCATCGGTCCGGTCTTCTTCGACCAGACCGGCTTCTTCTACCTCATGATCGTGCTCGTGGCCCTCGTGAGCTTCGGGCTCTTCAAGACCCGCTGGGGGCTGCGCGTGCGCGCGGTCGGCGAGCACCCCCAGGCCGCGGCCTCGGTGGGCATCAAGGTCATCGGCGTGCGCTACGCGAACGTCATCATGGGCGGCGCAATCGCCGGGGTCGGGGGCGTAGCCTTCATGGCCTCCCAGGGCCAGTTCCAGCCGGGCTACACCTCGGGACTCGGCTACATCGCTCTCGCCGCACTGATCTTCGGACGCTGGCGCCCGTCGGGGGCGGTCGTGGCGTCAGTGCTCTTCGGGCTGTCGGTCTACCTCGCTGACAACCTCCAGACCTACCAGGTGCCGGTGCCGACGGAGATCCTCGGGATGTTCCCCTACGTGATCACCATCGCCGTGGTCTCAGGACTCATCGGCCGAGTCCGCCCGCCGGCCGCCGACGGACTGCCCTACAAGCGCGACTAACCCGCGCCGAGCCCCCCGACCACCGCCGCCGCAGCCGCCATGGCGGTCTCGAGAGCGGCGCGGCGCGCCGCGCCCTGGAGCCGCGCGGCGAGGTAGGCACCGGTGACGGCGTCCCCGGCGCCGGTCGTGTCGAGCACGACGTCCGAACTGGCGGCGACGCGGACCTCACCCTCGTCGCTGCGCGCCAGCGCGCCGCGCGATCCGAGGGTCACCACCACCTCGGCGAAGAGGTCCGTGAGCCGGTCGAGCGCGCCCACGAGCGAGCCGCCGCCGAGCTCGATCGCCTCCTCCTCGTTGGCGAAGATGGTCGTCGCGCCCGCCACCACGTCGAGGAAGTGACCCGCGCCCATCGCGCGAAGCGGACCGACCGAGCAGGCGTCCACCGAGGTCGGCGTGCCAGAACCTCGTGCGATCTCGATCGCGCGTCGCGCGACGACGCGCGTGCGCTCGTCGAGCACGGTGTAGCCCGAGACGTGCACGTGGTCGGCGCCCTCGCAAAGAGCGCTCACCACGTGCGCCTCGCGCAGCTGCGCGTTGGCCCCGCGGCTCGTGAACATCGCGCGCTGGCCCGAACCGTCGACGATCGCGACGACGACCCCGGTCGGTGCGTCGACCACCTGGAGGCGCGTTGTGACCCCGGCCGCCTCGAAGAGCGCGCGCAACACGTCGGCGGCGGGGTCACGCCCGACGGCGCCGACGTAGGTCACGTCACACCCCGCTCGCGCGAGTCCGACGGCCGCGTTCGCCGCCGAGCCCCCGCGCCCGACGACCGTCGTCGACGCGGTGTCACTGGTCGCCTGGACCGGGCCGAGTGGACGGGTGACGACGTCGAGCATGACGTCACCGATCAGGGTGACGCGCGGTCTCACCGTCGCTCGGACGCCAGGGCGACCGCCACGTCACCGGCGAGGGCCGCGTTGGCGACGACGAGGGCGCGGTTGGTCGCCACGCTCGCGCCAGCGCTGAAGCGCGCGAACTCACCGAGCAGCACCGGGGTGACGCCCTTACCCGTGACGCCCGTCGACGCGACGAGCGCGAGGGCACTGGCGAGGGCCGCGTCGTGGATCTCGCCGTCGAGCTCCACCTCGGCCGCGACGGGGTTGGCGAGCAGGAATCCGGTCGGGCTGTAGTCGCGGTGCGCGGCGAAGGCGGCCGCGGCCGCGGCCGCCGACTCGACCGACCAGTCCAACGCGAAGCCCGAGTCGGCGCGGTAGAAGCCCGGGAACCGGTCGGTGCGGTACCCGACGACCGGGACCCCGAGGGAGTCCAGTCGCTCGAGGGTCGCTGCGACGTCGAGGATCGATTTCACGCCCGAGGCGACCACGAGCACCGGCGTGCGCGACAGCGTCGTGAGGTCGTTGGACTCGTCGAAGGTTCGCGCGGCGTCACGGTGCACGCCGCCGAGCCCGCCCGTCGCCATCACCTCGATGCCGACGCCATGGGCGACGGCGATCGTGCCGGCGACGGTGGTTGCCCCGTCGCGCCCGAGCGATAGGGCGAGTCCGAGGTCGCGCGAGGAGAGCTTGGCGCTGGCGCGCTCGGGCTCGGCGAGTCGTTCGAGCTCGTCGAGACTGAGCCCGACGACGACCCGGCCGTCGAGCAGGCCAATGGTGGCCGGGACCGCGCCGGCCGCACGCACCGCGGCCTCGCACTGCGCGGCGACCTCGAGATTCTCGGGGTGGGGCAGCCCGTGCACCACGATCGTCGTCTCCAGACAGACGACCGGCCGGGCGTCGGCGATCGCGTCGGCGACCTCGTCGGCGATGCGAATCGTGGTCTGGCTGCGTGGCGGTTTCATACGGGCAGCAGTGTACTGTGATGGCGTGATTGACCCTCGTGACATCCCCTGGGGGACGCTGCGCGAGCGCGCACTCGCCGCCAGCGCCCACGCCTACGCCCCCTACTCGACGGTGCACGTCGGCGCCGCCGCCCTGACCGAGGACGGCACCGTCGTCGAGGGTGCCAACGTCGAGAACGCCAGCTACGGGCTCACGCTGTGCGCGGAGTGCTCACTCGTGAGTGATCTCGCGCGCGTGGGCGGCGGCACGCTCGTCGCCGTCGCGATCGTGGCCGGGGACGGCGCGCCGCTCTCGCCCTGTGGACGGTGCCGCCAGCTGCTCTTCGAGCACGGCGGCGCGGGCCTGCTCGTCGACGACGGACCCTCGCGGCCGGCGCGCACGCTCGCGACGCTGCTGCCCGACGCCTTCGGACCCGACGACCTCGCCGCGCGCTCGTGACCTCAGCCGTCGACGTCATCACCGCCAAGCGCGACGGGCACGCCCTCGACGACGACGCGATCACCTGGGTGCTCGACGCCTACAACCGCGGCGTCGTCGCCGACGAGCAGATGTCGGCGCTCTTGATGGCCGTCTTCTTCAACGGCCTCTCGGCCGCTGAGCTGCGCACCTGGACCGCGACGATGGTCGACTCGGGTGAGCGGCTCGAGCTGGGCGGGCTCTCGCGCCCGACCGTGGACAAGCACTCCACGGGCGGTGTCGGCGACAAGATCTCGCTCATCCTCGCCCCGCTCGTGGCCGCCTGCGGCGCGGCGGTGCCCCAGCTCTCGGGGCGCGGCCTCGGGCACACCGGCGGCACACTCGACAAGCTCGAGACCATCCCGGGCTGGCGCGCGGTGCTGTCCAACGACGAGGTCTACGCCCAGCTCGAATCGGTCGGCGCGGTGATCTGCGCGGCCGGGGTCGGCCTCGCGCCGATCGACCGCAAGCTCTACGCGCTGCGCGACGTGACCGGCACGGTGGAGTCGATCCCGCTGATCTCGTCGTCGATCATGTCCAAGAAGATCGCCGAGGGCACAAAGGCGCTCCTGCTCGACGTGAAGGTCGGCCGCGGCGCCTTCATCAAGGACCACGACCGCGCCCTCGAACTCGCCACCACGATGGTCGCCCTCGGGCGCGACCACGGGCTCGCGACGGTCGCCCAGCTCACGAACATGGACGCACCCCTCGGCCAGGCCGTCGGCAACGCGATCGAGGTCGCCGAGTCCATCGAGGTGCTGCGCGGTGGTGGACCGGCCGACGTGCGAGCCCTCACACTCGCCCTCGCGCGCGTGATGCTCGAACTCACGGGTCTCGATGTCGACCCCGAGACCCGTCTCGACGACGGCTCGGCCTACGAGGTCTACCGGAACATGATCGCCGCTCAGGGCGGCGACCCTGACGCAATCATCGCGACCACCGGATTGGTGGACGTGGTTAGTGCGCCCCGCGACGGCGTCGTCCAGCGCGTGGACGCCCTCGACGTGGGCGTCGCCGCGTGGCGTCTCGGCGCCGGCCGCGCTCGAAAAGAGGATCCGGTGAGCGCCGGTGCGGGGGTGCGCTGCCTCGTGGTCGCCGGTGAGGAGGTCGTCGCCGGCCAACCACTCTTCGAGCTCTACGCCGACGACGAGGCGCACCTCGAACTCGGTCGGGCCACGATCGCGAGCGCCGTCACCCTCGGTGACGAGGCGCCCGCGCCCGCTGCGCTGCTGTTCGAACGCATCGGTTGACCGGACCCGCGCGAGTAGCCTGACTCCATGCCTGGCCCGACGTTGACGCCTGACCTGATCGCCCGCGCACCCAAGGTCCTGCTGCACGACCACCTCGACGGGGGGCTGCGACCCGCGACCGTGCTCGAGATCGCCGGTGAGGTCGGCTACACGGGCCTGCCGACGACGGACCCCGAGGTGCTCGCGAAGTGGTTCATCGCCGACGCACCAGGTAGCGACCTCGTGCGCTACCTCGAGGGCTTCGCCCACACGACCGCGGTGATGCAGACCCGCGAGCACCTCGAGCGCGTCGCCGCCGAATGCGCCTTTGACCTCGCGCGCGACGGCGTCGTCTACGCCGAGGTCCGTTTCGCGCCCGAGCTGCACACCGAGCGTGGTCTCAGCCTCGATCAGGTCGTGACCGCGGTGCTCGCCGGCTTCGCGCGCGGCAGCGCCGACGCGCGCCGCGAGGGCCGCACGATCGTGGTGCGCGCGATCCTCTCGGCCATGCGACAGGCCGCCTTGAGTGAGACCATCGCCGAGCTCGCCGTTTCCCACCGAGACCAGGGCGTGTGCGGCTTTGACATCGCGGGGCCCGAAGACGGCTTCCCCCCGACCAAGCACCTCAGCGCCTTCCACCTCGTTCAGCGCGAAAACTTCCACATGACGATCCACGCCGGCGAGGCCTTCGGGCTGCCCTCGATCTGGGAGGCCGTGCAGTTCTGTGACGCCGAGCGGCTCGGCCACGGCGTGCGCATCGTGGACGACCTCACCAACGTCGACGGCGAGTACCGCCTCGGTCGCCTCGCCAACTACGTGCGCGACCGCCGGATCCCCCTCGAGGTCTGTCCCACCTCCAACGTCCACACCGGCGCCGCGGCCTCGATCGCCGCACACCCGATCGAGCTGCTGCGCCGCCTGCGCTTTCGCGTGACGCTCAACACCGACAACCGCCTCATGAGCGGGATCACCCTCTCGAGTGAGTTCGCCGTTTGCGCAGACGCCTTTGGCTGGACGCTCGCGGACATGGAGTGGCTGACGCTCAACGCCGCGAAGAGCACCTTCTACCCCTTCGACCAGCGCCTGGCGCTGATCAATACCGTCATCAAGCCCGGCTACGCCGCGCTGCGCGGCGCCATCTGACCACCAGCCCACGGACCGTAGGCGTAGAACCTCGGTGCCGAGACGGTGGAACTACGTGACCCGACCGTGACATGGGTCCAAGGTCCCTAGGGCAGTGGTAGCGCCGACCTGAACGC
>JAJYPU010000308.1 GCA_021795095.1 Actinomycetes bacterium
CACGTTCGTCCTGCGCATCGAGGACACCGACACCGAGCGCAACCGCGACGAGTGGCAGGCGGGGATCCTCTCGGCGATGGACTGGCTGGGCCTTACCTACGACGAGGGCCCCTACCTGCAGTCGAGTCTGCTCGGCGACCACACCGCGGCCGCCGAGGCGCTGTACGCGGCCGGGCACCTCTACGCCTGTGACTGCACGCGCGAGGCGATCGACGAACGCACCAAAGACGCCGCCAAGCCCGGCTACGACGGCTTCTGTCGAGACCGCGGCCTCGCGCGCTCGGCCATGACCGCGCTTCGCTTCGCGGTGCCCCGCGAGGGCGAGACGATCGTGCACGACGTGATTCGTGGCGACGTCACCTTCGCCAACGTGAACTACGAGGACTTCGTCGTCGTGCGGCCCAGCGGCGTCGTGCTCTATCCGCTCGCGAACCTGGTCGACGACCGCTCGATTGGGATCACCCACGTGATCCGCGGTGAGGACCTGCTGCCGACCACGCCCAAGCAGATCATGATGTGGGAGGCCCTCAACGACTGTGACGGTGTCGAGGTGGTGCCCCTGCCGCTCTACGCGCACCTGCCGATGCTCGTCAACGAGCAGCGTAAGAAGCTCTCCAAGCGCAAGGACCCCGTCGCCGTCGAGTCCTACCGCGACCAGGGCTACCTGCCCGAGGCCTTCGTGAACTACCTGGCCCTGCTCGGCTGGAGCCCGCGCAGTGGCGAGGAGATGGTGAGCCGCGAGACCCTGGTCGAGCAGTTCGCCCTCGAGGACGTGAGCCACTCGCCGGCCTTCTTTGACGTGAAGAAGCTGACCCACCTGAACGGCGAGTACCTGCGCGCGATGCCCCTCGCGGCGTTCATCGAGGCGGCACGCCCGTGGGTCGCGCCGTGGTCGAGCCCGTGGGTGCCGACGACGACGCCGCCCTGGAGCGAGCGCGAGTTCGACGAGGACCTGTTCGCCCGGGTGGCCCCGCTCGTGCAGGAGCGGCTCACCACGCTCGGCGAGGTGCCGGCGATGGTCGGGTTCTTCTTCACCGAGCCCATTCTCGATGAAGCAGCCTTCGTAAAGGCCATCGGGGGCGACCCGCTCGGCCAGACGATGCTCGCCGTCGCGATCGAGCGCTTCGCCGGGCTCACGTGGTCGGCGACGACCTTGCACGAGGCGACGGCCGAACTCGGTGAGGCCCTCGGCCTCCCGCTTCGAAAGGCCCAGGCCCCGATCCGCTGCGCCGTGACCGGCACGCTGGTCGGGCCGCCGCTCTTTGAGTCCCTCGAGATCCTCGGACGAGAGACCGTGCTCACGAGACTGCACGACGCGCTCGCGCGCGCCAGCGCGTGATCTTCTGGCCGATCAAGCTGGCACTTCGCCTCGTGGTGCTGGTGGTGATGCTCGTTGTCGGGTACTTCGCCGTCACCTTCGTCCAGATCTGGCTCACTGGGCGACACCACTCGAACGCGAACGCCCAGGCGATCCTCGTCTTTGGCACGGCCGAGCTCAACGGCAAGCCCTCGGCCGAGTTGAAGGCGCGCCTCACCGAGGCTCTCACCCTCTATGACGCGAAGCGCGCGCCCTGGATCGCCGTGACCGGGGGCAACCAGCCCGGCGACCGCTACACCGAGGCCGGCGTCTCGGCGACCTACCTCGAAGCCCACGGGGTCCCGAGGCGCCGCATCATCGTGGGCGGTGGGGACGACACGTGGCAGAACGTCCAGTCGGTCGCCGGCCCATTGCTGGCCCACCACCTCGTCAGCGTGCTGGTGGTCACCGACCCCTTCCACGAGGACCGCGCGATGGCCAACGCCTCGGCCCAGGGACTGAGCCCCCTGCCGTCGCCGGTCCCGAACTCCCCGACGGTCAACTTCTCGCTCTGGCGCTACTACCTGAAAGAGACGATCGCAGTCGGCCTCGGGCGGATCGTCGGCTACGGAACGCTCAGCTCGTGGTCGCGCGGGCTGCACCTGCCGCTCGCGGTTGGCGGGTAGTGGAGCCCTCGGGTAAGATTGCCCAGCCCTTCGGGGGTGGTGTAATTGGCAACACAACTGGTTCTGGTCCAGTTATTCAGGGTTCGAATCCTTGCCCCCGAGCGAAGCGACGGTTCGCCGTCGATTCATGGTCCCATCGTCTAGTGGCCTAGGACATCACCCTCTCAAGGTGGAGGCACGGGTTCGAATCCCGTTGGGACTGCAAAAAATGGCTGTTAATCAGGTATTATAACTTATGTATCGGTAATGCGGAGTTTTTGGACTCAGGTGCCGTTACGCCGCAAGGCGGTGCCGTTCAAGGCCGGGGTTACGTCGTAGTCCCCAGTTGCCACGCCATGAAGTGGGGGGCGGTTCAATGGGTGGGCGCCTGATCACGGCGTTGATGGTTGTTGGCGAACCTGCGTGGGGCCGAGGCTGCCGTGTCATCGCCCGCTTCACGAAGTCCGGGCCAGCGGTTCGTTCTGGCAAGTTGGTACGCATTGATGCGAACCCGAAACCCGGGCACGTTGGGGTTGCCACCAGATGTGACACCGCTACGCAAGACTTCGAAGCAATGAACTTGAGTGAGTGGGCAGACCGACAAGGGGTGCATCCCCAGATCGCCTATCGGTGGTTCCGAGAGGGGACATTGCC
>JAJYPU010000309.1 GCA_021795095.1 Actinomycetes bacterium
CCGCGGACCGTGAGTCCCTGCGGCTCGCCGAGGAGGTGCTGCGACGGGGCCAAGCACTGATCCTCTTCCCCGAGGGTGGGCGGCGCGAGGGACGTCACGTGGAGGCGTTGCGCGACGGGGCGATGTTCGTCGCCTCGCGTACCGGCGCGTCGACCGTGCCCGTCGGCATCGCCGGCAGCGATCGTGCGATGCCAGCCGGCGCCAAGCTCCCGCGGTTCGCTCGCGTGCGAGTGGTCGTCGGCAAACCCCTCGCCGCGCCCAGCGCGCCGGGACGCGTGCCACGTTCCCTCATCGCGGCCAAGACCGAAGAGCTACGTGAACGACTCGAGGAGGTCTACCACGAGGCCCTCGACGAGCGTTAGTGCTCGCGCCACCAGGTGCCAAAGACGACCCTCGTGTAGCGGAATCCGAAGAGCCAGTTGGCACCCTTCTTAGTGGTGCCGGATCGGCGCGGGTGCCAAACCGTAGGAACCTCGGCCGCGCGCCAACCGCGCTTGAGGCAGGTGATCAAGAGTTCCGCGGTCTGGTACTGCTCCTGGGTAAGACGGTCCACCACGTCAGCGAGCATGGTGACGCGGAGCGCGCGATAGCCCGTCGAGGTGTCCGTGAGGTTCGCACCGGTCATACGGTTCATGATGAACGAGAAGAACCACACGCCGGTCTTACGGAAGCGATCCGAGGTTTCGTCGACCCCGAGGCGACGCGAGGCGACGACAAAATCGGCCTCGTCGCGCAAGAGGGGAGCGAGCACGTCGGGCATCTCGGCCGGATCGTTCTGACCGTCAGCGTCCAGGGTGACCACGTACTCGACCTGGTTGTCAATGCAGTAGCGGTAGGTGACCTGCAGCGCGACGCCGTGACCGAGGTTCA
Organism: Actinomycetes bacterium; assembly: GCA_021795095.1. The sequence goes on from JAJYPU010000309.1 coordinate 871, forward strand.
CCGGGAACTCGATGACCTTTACGCCGGGGTAGCTGCGCGCGATCGCTGCGGTCCGATCGTCACCACCGTCGACGACGACGAGCGTGGTGTAGGGACGACCGTTCATGGTCGCGGGCATCTGGTCCAAGACTGAACCGATGTTCCCCTCCTCCTCGTACGCACAGATCGAGGCGATGATGGTCTCGGGCTTGAAGTCCGGGTAGTCCTGGTGGAAACGGGTCATCGCCTGGTCGATCGCGTACGACCGAAGCTTCGCCAGCCGACGTGTCTCGAGATCGTGTTTTGCCATCCCTACTCTTTCTCCGTCACCGCCGCGATCGCCCGGCAAAAACCCCGGACGTGGGTGGTGGCCAGCGCAACAGGCACCTTGCGATACTAGTCCCCGCGCGGCCTACGGCCAGGACCGACGCGAGAGCGGTCGTCGCGCTATCGCGAACTGGTCGCGAGCACCTGGGCCGCCGTGAAGTCGCGGTCGCTCTGACCGTCGAACCCGGACGTCACGGGGGTCTGAAAGACCACGTCGAGCAGCGCGGCGAGCGCTCGGAGCATCTCACGCAGTTCCGGCGGCGGTGGGAAGTACTCGTCCTCGACAGTCTCGGCGTGGACCTCGACACCCGCGGCCGGGTTAAGAACGGCCAAGACGTCGTTCACGATCGACTCGGGGGCGGACGCCCCCGCGGTCACTGCGATGACACCCGTCAGGTCGTCGGGCAGGTCTTGGGCCCCGTTAACGCGCAAGACCCGTGAACAGCCCGCGGCCGCGGCGACCTTCGCTAGTGCCACCGTGTTCGAAGAGTTGGCCGACCCGATCACCACCACCGCGTCGGCCTCCGCGCAGATCGCGCGCAGCGCCGCCTGGCGGTTGGTGGTGGCAAAGCAGAGGTCGCTGCGGTTCGGCATCCAGATCTCGGGAAACCGCTCGAGCGCGTAATCGCGGATATCCTGCCACTCGTCCAGGCTGAGGGTGGTCTGGCTGAGCAGCGCGAACGGCCCCGTTTGATCGTCCAGCGCGTCGATGTCCTCGACGGACTCGATCAGGTGGACCGACTCAGGAGCGACCGCCATCGTGCCGACCGCCTCCTCGTGGCCCTCGTGTCCGACGTAGAGCACCGTGTAGCCCTTACGCGAGCGAACCTTCAGTTCGTGGTGCACCTTGGTCACGAGCGGACACACCGCGTCCACGACCGTACCGCCCGCGGCCTTGGCGAGCTCGATGACCGACGGGGGGGACCCGTGGGCGCTCAGCATGACCGGCGCACCCGCTGGCACGTCGGCGATGTCATCGACGAAGACGACGCCGAGGGATCGGAAGTGGTCCACGACGAAGCGGTTGTGAACGATCTCGTGGTAGCAGTACACCGGAGCAGCGAAGATGCGCGTCATCCAGTCGAGGGCTTTGATCGCCTTCTCGACGCCCGCGCAGAACCCACGCGGCGCCGCGAGTATGACTCGGTCAACGGACACGCCGTCAGCCTAGTGAGTCGACCCGTGGTGGCGACCCGCCGGTTTGACGAGAGGCACCAGTAGGCTAGACCAGTGTCCAAGGTCCGTATCGCGTCCATCGCGCAGTCGTCGCCCGCCGGTGGGGCGGACTTGTGCGTCGGTGATGAGCTGCTGACGATCAACGGGCGCACGCCGACCGACATCATCGAATATCAGCAGCTGATTGACGGTGCGAACGTCACGCTGCTCGTGAAGCGCGACGAGGACCTCCTCGAGCGCAAGGTGGTTAT
>JAJYPU010000310.1 GCA_021795095.1 Actinomycetes bacterium
ACGTACCACCCCCACGGCGACAGCGCGATCTACGACGCGTTGGTTCGCATGGTCCAGGACTTCTCGATGCGCCACCCGTTGATCAGCGGACACGGCAACTTCGGTGGGACCGGACCCGACGAGGGAGCGGCCGCGATGCGCTACACAGAGTGCCGACTCGCGCCGTTGGCCCTCGAACTGCTCGACTCGATCGACGAGGAGACCGTCGACTTCGAACCCAACTACGACAACACCAACCAGCAGCCAACGGTGCTGCCCAGTCGCTTCCCGAACCTGCTCGTGAACGGTTCCCAAGGAATCGCTGTCGGGATGGCGACCAAGATCCCACCACATAACCTCGGTGAGGTCATCGACGCGACGCTGTACCTGCTCGCGAACCCAAGCGCAACGCCTGATGACCTCATGCGGTTCGTGAAAGGACCCGACTTCCCGACCGGCGCGCAGATTCTGGGACGACAGGGGATCCTCGACGCCTATCGCACCGGACGCGGTTCGATCAAGGTACGCGCCGTCGCCGAGGTGGAGGAGCACCGCGGCGACACACGCATCGTTGTCACCGAGTTCCCCTACGAGGTTTCGGTGGAGTCGGTCGAAGAGAAGATCTACGACCTCGTGAAGTCGGGCGACCTCGAAGGCGTGGCCGCGGTGCAGAACGACTCGGCGGGTCGCCAAGCGCGTCTCGTGATCCGACTGAAGCGCGACGCCAACGCGAACGTCGTGCTCAACAAGCTCTACAAGAACACGACGCTGCAGACCACGTTCGCGGTCAACATGCTGGCCCTCGTCGACGGGGTGCCTCGTACGCTCAACGTGGCCCAGGCACTGACGCACTACATCGCCCACCAGGTGGAGGTGGTGACCCGACGGACCCAGTTCCGACTTCGCAAGGCCCAGGCCCGTGCGCACATCATCGAAGGATTGCTGCGCGCCATCGACATGCTGGACCTCGTCATCGCGACGATCCGTGGGTCCGACGACCGACCGGCCGCGCGCGTGGCGTTGATGGCCGAGCCGTTCCTGTTCTCCGAGGAGCAGGCGAACCACATCTTGGACATGACCCTCGGCCGACTCACGCGACTTGGTCGCACGGAACTCGAAGACGAGATGGCGCGACTACTCGCCACGATCGCCGAGCTCGAGTCGATCCTCGCCAGCGATGTGAAGCTGCGAGCCGTCATCGCCGACGAGATGACGGTGATCAAGAACAAGTACGCCACCGAACGGCTCACCCAGATCGTGAACGACCCGGGTGAGCTCGGCGTGGAGGACCTCATCGATGACGAGGACATCGTGATCACGATGACGCGTGCCGGCTACGTGAAGTCAGTGTCCGCCGACGCGTTCCGCACGCAGGGTCGGGGCGGCCGAGGCGTGCAGGGCGCGAAACTGCGAGACGAGGACTTCGTCGACCAGATCGTGCACACGACGACGCTCGCTCACCTGCTGCTGTTCTCGAACCGGGGTCGGGTGTTCCGTCTCCGTGGTCACGAGATCCCGATGAAGGAGCGCACCGCGAAGGGAACGGCGGTGGTGAACCTACTCAACCTGCAGCCCAACGAATCGATCCAGGCGATCGTCGCGACCAATGACTTCCCCAAGGACGAGTTCCTCGTCTTCGCGACGGCGAACGGAACGGTGAAGAAGACCTCGTTCTCTGAGTACGACAAGTCGCGTCGTGAGGGTTGGATCGCGATCAAGTTGCGCGACGGCGACGAGGTGGTGCGCGTCGTGGCCACCGCCGGAGGCGACGACCTGATGATGGTCACGTTCCGAGGCATGGCGATCCGCTTCAACGAGGCAGAGGTTCGCGAGATGGGCCGCGACGCGACGGGTGTGCGGGGTATCCGCCTGAAGGGCGACGATCGTGCGATCTCCCTCGACGTGGTTCGTGATGACGCCGATCTCTTCCTCGTGACCGACACCGGCTTCGGCAAGCGTGTGAAGACCGACCGCTTCAACGTCCAGGGCCGCGGTGGTCAGGGCGTTCGCGCGATTCGACTGACGGCGGCGCGCGGCTTCGTGGTCGCTTCGCTGATGGTCGAGCTGTCCGATGAGGTGCTACTCGCCTCGAGTGGCGGAGTGCTGATTCGCACCCCGGTTCGTGAAGTCTCGTCACAGGGGCGTGACGCGACGGGCGTGCGGGTCATGAACCTCGACGAGGGGCACACCGTAGCGACCGCGGCCGTCGTTCCGTCCGAGGAGTAATCAGCGCTCGCCCCACGCGCGTATGAGCACGTCCAAGATGGCGTTCTCGCCCTGGGCGCCCGAGATGAGGTACGACCGGTCGACGACGAAGGCCGGAACCCCGGTGATGCCCATCTCGTGGGCGAGCCGCTCGTCGGTGCGTACCGTCTCGGCGAACTCGTCGCTCGACCAGAGTGATGAGGACCCCGATACGCCCACCTCGGTCGCGAGTCGATCCAGGATCGCCGGGTCGCTCACCAGGAGACCGTCGCTGAAGTAGGCGGCGTGGAGCCGTCGGGCCATCTCGGTGCCGAGTCCCTGGGTCGTGGCGAGTGCGACCAGTCGGTGGGCGTCGAAGGTGTTGGTGGAGCGAGCTCGGTCGAGGGCCCAGTCGAGACCCATCGAGGCGGCCTGG
>JAJYPU010000311.1 GCA_021795095.1 Actinomycetes bacterium
GGGCGACCTCGGTGCTGGCGTGCGCGCCCCCGAGGCGGGCCAGTCCGAGAACCGCGACGACGAGGCCACGGGCTCCAAGCAGCTACGCAACGCGTTCTTCCGTCACCTGCAGCCCGAGGACGTGCCGAGCAACCTACGTGGTCTGAAGGCGCGCCTCAACGCGACGCGCGCCAAGGCGACTCGTCGCAAGGAGGGATCGAAGTGATCGCCACCGCTTACGCCATCCCCGACGTGTTGGTCTTTCTCACGTCGGCGCTGCTCATCCTCGTCGGGGCGGTGGGGGTGCTCGCCACGCGTAACCCCGTGCACTCGGCACTCAGCCTCATCCTCGCGCTCTTCGGCGTGGCCGTTGCTTTCATCGCCCAGTCGGCCGACTTCCTCGCCGCGGTGCAGATCATCGTCTACGCCGGCGCGATCGTCGTGCTCTTCCTCTTCGTGATCATGTTCCTCGGCGTCGACCGCCGCGAGACAGTGCGCGTCGAGCCGCTGGTCGGCCAGCGCGTCTTCGCGGGCGTCGGCGTGCTGATCACCGTGGCCGGGCTCATCACCCTCTTCGCGCGTTCGCACTGGGTCACCGGTGCCATCGCGGTCTCGTCCTCGGGCCAGCCGCTCGCGACGGGTTCAAAGAACGTCACCCAGCTCGGCACCGCGGTCTTCACCACGTACCTGTTCGCCTTCGAGGCGACCGCGGCCCTGCTCATCGTGGCGGTGGTCGGCGCGGTGCTGCTCGCCCGTCGTGAACGGTCCGTCGACGCGGAAGGGAGCCAGTCATGAACGTCCCCGCGGCGTGGTACCTCGTGCTCGCGGCGTTGCTCTTCGGGATCGGCGCCTTCGGCGTCCTGACCCGACGCAGCGCCCTGATCATGTTCATGTGCCTCGAGCTGATGCTGAACGCGGTCAACCTGACCTTTGTCACCTTCTCGCGCACGCTCAGTGACATTGGGGGACAGGCGGCGGTCTTCTTCGTCATGGTGGTCGCCGCGGCCGAGGTCACCGTGGGCCTGGGCATCGTCGTGTCGGTCTTCCGTCGACGGTCCTCGACGTCAGTCGATGAACTCTCCGAGATGAAGGGTTGAGATGGCACACGTCGCCACACTGATTCTGCTGCTGCCCCTCGCGGGTTTCCTCGTGGTGCTGCTCTTCGGGCGGGCGCTCTCGGAGAAGGCCGTGGGCACGATCGGCACCTCGGCGGTCGGGCTCAGCTTCGTCTTCAGCGTGTGGGCCTTCTTCAGCCTGCTGCACGACGCCAAGCGCGAGGTCACCGTCAACCTGTTCACCTGGATCGACGCGGGCACGCTGCACGTACCCGCGGCGCTACTCATCGACCCGCTGTCGGTGACCATGGCGCTGTTCGTGACCGGGATCTCGGCCCTGATCCACCTGTACTCGATCGGCTACATGCACGGCGAGCGGGACTTCCGCAAGTTCTTCTTGTACCTGAACCTGTTCGTCTTCTCGATGCTGACCCTCGTGCTCGCCAACAACCTCGTGCTGACCTTCGTCGGCTGGGAGGGCGTGGGCGTGTGCTCCTACTGGCTGATCAGCTACTACTTCGACCGCGACAGTGCCGCCTCGGCGGGCAAGAAGGCCTTCATCTACAACCGCATCGGCGACATGGGGATGCTGATCGCGATGTTCCTGCTCTTCAGCCACCTGCACACGCTGACCTACCTGCGGGTCTTCGCGGGCGCCGGCACCCTGTCGCCGACGGTCGCGACGCTCACGGTGCTCGCGCTGCTGCTCGCGGCCACCGGTAAGAGCGCCCAGATCCCGCTGTTCAACTGGCTACCGGACGCCATGGAGGGCCCGACCCCCGTGTCGGCCCTCATCCACGCGGCCACCATGGTCACCGCGGGCGTCTACCTGCTCGTGCGCATGGCGCCGGTACTCGCACTCTCGTCCTCGGGGCGTGCGACGATCGCGATCATCGGGGGACTCACCGCCTTCGTTGCGGCCACCATCGCCACGTCCCAAAAGGACATCAAGAAGGTGCTCGCCTTCTCGACGGTCTCCCAGATCGGCTACATGGTGCTCGCCGTCGGGGCGGGGGCCTACTCGGCGGCGATCTTCCTCATGATCAGTCACGCCTTCTTCAAAGCCCTGCTCTTCCTCGGCTCGGGCTCGGTCATCCACTCGCTCAATGGCGAGCAGGACCTGCGCAAGATGGGCGCGCTCGCCAAGTTCCTGCCGCTCACGTTTCCCACCTTCCTCGTGGGCTGGCTGACGATCTCGGGCATCCCGCCCTTCGCCGGGTTCTGGTCCAAGGGCGACATCCTGACCAACGTCTACTCCTACTCGCGGGTGCTCTGGATCCTCGGGGTGCTGACGGCGATCCTGACCGCCTACTACATGACCCGCCTGTTCGTCCTGACCTTCCGGGGCACCGAGCGCTTCCGCGAGGTGACCCACGGCCACGACCCGCACGAGTCGGCGTGGGTGATGACCCTGCCACTCGTGGTGCTGGCGGTGCTCTCGACGATCGGCGGGGTCATCGACCTGCCGTGGATCCACCACAACTCACTGGCGGGCTTCCTCGACCCGACTTTCGGCTTCATTCCGGCGCTCGGACACACGTCCACGGCCGCGCAGTACACCCTC
>JAJYPU010000312.1 GCA_021795095.1 Actinomycetes bacterium
TAGTCCGCGAGCGTGCGTCCCGATTCCGTCTCGACCTCGACACCGTCGTGGCTCGCACCCGCGAGCCGGACACGCTCACGCACGAGCCGTACACCGAGGGCTTCGTTCGCTTCCATCAGGCACGAGACCGCTTCATCGGGGTCGAGCCACCCATCCTCGGCCATCACCAGGCCCTCGCTGATCCGTGCCGTGAGTCCCTCGAAGAGCTCGGGTTCGCCGTCACGCGTGACGTCGTGCATCGGCGCGCCGAACTCCGTGGCCACGGAGCGAAACTGGTTGATCAGGCGACGATCACTCGCGTCCCAACCGACGATGAGTGTGCCGGTCTGCACGATGGCGACGCGTCGCCGGGTGACCGCTTCGATCTCGCCGGCCATCTCGCGCCAGGCGTCGATAGCACCGCGTTGAAAGCGGTAGTTCTCCTCCTCGCCGGGTGCAATCTCGGCGGTCGGCGCGATCATGCCGGCGGCGGCGTAGGTCGCCCCCGACGCCGGTTCGGGATCAAAGAGCGTGACGGCGTGACCGCGCCGCGCCAGTCGGAAAGCCGTGGCGAGGCCGATGATCCCAGCGCCGACGACCACTACGGAAGGATGTTCTTGTGTCACCCTCTCAGCGTACGTCGCAGGCGTGGCTTCGTTCTTCGGTATAGTGGCCTCGGGTCAGCGCTGCCCCGTTAGGTGACGCTATGACAAGAACCCTCTACGACCCCTCTTTCGAGCACGACGCGTGTGGCGTCGGGATGATCGCGGACTTGACACGCCGTCCGAGCCACCAGACCGTCACCGACGCACTGACGATCCTCGAGAATCTCGAGCACCGCGGTGCTACCGGTGCCGATCCCGACTCCGGTGACGGCGCGGGGGTCCTCCTACAGCTTCCCGATGCGGCGATACGGACGTGGTTCGACGTGGTGCCGCCCGTCGGCGAGTACGGCGTCGCTCACTGGATGATCGAGCGAACGCGCAACACCGAGGAAGTCCGCGGTGCCATCGCCGACGCCGCGGCGCGCGTTGGTCTGACCGGTCTCGGCTGGCGCGAGGTCCCAGTTAACTCGTCAATCCTTGGTGCAACCTCGGCGGCGAGCGAGCCGGGTTTTGTCATGCAACTGTTTCGTGGTGTCGAGACAATGTCGACGCGCGAGCTCGAAGATTCGCTGTTCTGCCTGCGTCGATTGGTCGAACACGGCGGGGGGGTGTACGGCGCCTCGTGCTCAGCGAACGTATTGATTTACAAGGGCATGCTGAGCGCCCCCCAGTTACGCCGATACTTCCTCGACCTCACCGACCCGACGTTGCAGTCGGCAGTCGCCGTCGTGCACAGCCGTTTCTCGACGAACACCCTGCCACGCTGGGAGCTCGCCCAACCGTTCCGCTACATCGCCCACAACGGCGAGATCAACACCATCCGCGGCAACCGTAACTGGATCCACGCCCGCGAGACGACGCTGCGCGCTCCGACACTGCCCGTCGACCTCGGTGAGCTCACGCCCATCATCACCGAGTCGATGAGTGACTCGGCGAGCTTCGACGAGGTCGTCGAGCTCCTGGTGCGCGGCGGGCGCACGTTGCCTCACGCCATCCTCATGATGATCCCCGAGGCGTGGGAACGCTCCACGGCGATGGATGAGCGACGCCGCGACTTCTATCGTTACCACGCGGCGCTGATGGAACCCTGGGACGGTCCCGCGTCGATCACGTTCTGTGACGGCACGGTCGTTGGCGCAGTGCTCGACCGCAACGGCCTGCGACCGGCTCGCTACTGGGTGACCAACGACGACCGAGTCATCTTCGCGAGCGAGGTCGGGGTGCTACCCATCGACCCCGCGTCGGTGATCCGCAAAGGTCGCCTCCAGCCCGGCCGCGTCTTCCTCGTCGACTTGGCCGAAGGTCGCATCGTTGACGACGACGAGGTCAAGTCCGGTCTCGCGGGCCGCGCCCCCTACGGCGAGTGGCTCCGCGAACAACAAGTGACCCTCGAGGACCTCGACGCGCGCCCGATGCTGCTGCCGAGCTACGCCTCCGTGCGCCAACGCCAACGCAACTTCGGCTACAGCGACGAGGACCTACGGCTCATCATGCGCCACATGGCCCAGGTCGGCGAGGAACCGATCGGATCGATGGGATCTGACAGCGCGCTGCCGGTCTTGTCGCAGCGGCCACGGTCAATCTTCGACTACTTCAGTCAACTCTTCGCACAAGTCACCAATCCACCCCTCGACGCCATTCGCGAGGAGCTCGTCACCTCGACGCGCGTCACCATCGGCGGCGAAGACAATCTGCTGAGCGAGTCTCCGACGCACTGCCACCAAATTGTGCTGCCCTCGCCGGTACTGAGCATCGAGGACCTGGCGAAGCTGCGCTACGTGAACGAGAACGACCACGTCGACGGATTCTCACCGGTCGCCCTCGATGGCCTGTTCCCCGTCGAGGGTCCCGCGAGTGACGGCGAGCGCCTCGCTGCTGCTATCGATCACATCGCCGATCAGACCGTGGCCGCCGTGCGCGGTGGCGCCAACCTGGTCATCCTCTCGGACCGCAATACGAGCGTGTCCCATGCGGCGATCCCGAGCCTCCTGCTGGTCTCAGCGGTCCACCATC
>JAJYPU010000313.1 GCA_021795095.1 Actinomycetes bacterium
GGGCGGGCGCAGGGCGGGCGGGCGCAGGGCGGGCGGGCGCCGACCGTGGTGTCGCCGCGTAGGCCGCGGCGTATCGGTTGGCGGGTGGGCGCTGTGGCGATGGTGCCTCGGCGCGCACGTCGCGACGCCAAGCGGGCGACTCATCGAACTCGTAGTCCTCACTCCACTCGTCCCACGAACTGCGGGCCTCGATCGTCTGGTACGTGTCGTCGTCGTGAACCACGGTCAGGTGCGGGCGGCGGCGTTGGACGCGCTCCGGCTCGTAGGAGCCGTAGCCGTCGTAGGAGCCGTAGCCGTCGTACTCGTCCAAGCGGTGCACCGGCTCGACCACCGCGCGTCGACCCATCACGTCGTGCTCTTCGTGGAAGTGCTCGATTGACCGGTCGTTTCGAGTGTCGCGAATCCGCCGTACCACCATCGGGATGAGGAACGCACCCCAGAGCACTAGCAGGATGATCAGTAGCATCCGGCTCGCGTTCGCTGGATCTCACTCGACATTGCCGTTAAATGTACAAGGCCGTCACGTGAAATTGGTGGATGTTACTCCTCGTGTAGTCCACATTCGACTTTGTCACCACCGGCCCAGCGTCCGCTTCGCCGGTCGCCGGGGTTCACCGGCTTGGTCGTCACCGCCGCGCAGCCAATCGACGCGTAACCCTCAGCCCACAGCGGATGGGACGCTAACGCGTACTGTTGGATGTAGTAGGCGATGTCGTCGTCGGTCCACGTCGCGAGCGGGTTGACCTTGACCAGACCGAACTTTTCGTCGTAGGAGACAATGGGCGTGGTGGCGCGTGTCGGCGCGTCCACGCGCTTGAGCGACGTGATCCAACCCGCGCGACCGGCGAGCGTGCGCTGCAGCGGCTCGACCTTGCGCAATGCACAGCACTGGGCGGTGCCACAGGGCCAGTCAGCCACGTCGGGGCCGAGCGCGGGTCGGGTGATCCGCAGTGACCACTCGCGTTCGATTCGATCGACGAACTCGAGCGTCTCGGGGAAGTGCCCGCCGGTGTCTAAGAAGACGAACTCGGCCTCGGGCCAGCGTGCGCGCACGAGGTCCACGAGCACCAGATCCTCGAAGGAGCACGCGACCACGACATCGCCCAGCTGGTCGAACGCCCACGTCAACACCTCGCTCGGATCGGCCGTCTCGAACTGGGCGTTGAGCGCCGCCAGGTCCTGAATCGTAGGCTGACTGGGTATCATCATGAAAAGACCTCGAAAAGTTTAATATTTCCTAGTGATATTGTAGACTATTCGAGGAACGGAACCATGACCTTGACATCCCTGCGCCCCCAGACGACCACTGACCATCTCTCGTTGCTCGAGTCCCACGCCGTCTACATTCTGCGCGAGGTGGCTGCCGAGTGCGAACGCCCCGTGCTGCTCTTCTCGGGTGGGAAGGACTCGGCGGTGCTGTTGCACCTGGCCGTCAAGGCTTTTGCCCCGGGTCGCCTCCCCTTTCCCGTCATGCACGTCGACACCGGGCAGAACTTCCCCGAAGTCCTCGCGTTCCGTGACCAGACCGTCGCCAGGCTCGGCGCGCGCCTCGTGATCGCGAGCGTCCAGGAGGCGATCGACCGTGGTCGGGTGGCCGACCCCGGCCCCCACGGCGCGCGTAACCGCCTCCAGACCGTGGCGCTGCTCGACGCGATCGTCGAGCACGGCTTCGATGCCGCCTTCGGCGGCGCGCGTCGCGACGAGGACAAGGCGCGCGCCAAGGAACGGATTCTCTCGTTTCGCGACGCGTTCGGACAGTGGGACCCTCGCCAGCAGCGCCCCGAGCTCTGGCAGCTCTACCAGGGTCGGGTCAACGCCGGTGAGCACCTGCGCGCTTTTCCGCTGTCGGACTGGACCGAACTCGACATCTGGCAGTACATCGCGCGTGAGAACGTCGCGCTGCCACCGATCTACTTCGCCCACGAACGCGATGTGGTGCGTCGCGACGCGATGTGGCTCGCCGTCAATGAATTCATCCAACCTCGCCCCGGCGAGCACGTCGAGCGTCGCCTCGTGCGCTACCGCACTGTCGGCGACGCCACCTGCACCGGCGCGGTCGAATCCGACGCCGTCACGGTCGAGGCCATCGTGCACGAAGTGGCGACCGCGAACGTCTCCGAGCGCGGTGCGACAAGAGCTGATGATCGCTTCTCTGAGACGGCGATGGAAGACCGCAAACGCGAGGGCTACTTCTAAATGCAGCGCACGACCGACATCTTGCGCCTCGCGACCATCGGCTCGGTCGACGACGGCAAGTCCACACTCATCGGCCGTCTCCTGGTAGACACCCGACAGCTCTTCGACGACCAGCTCGACGCCGTGGTCAACGCCTCGGAGCGTCGCGGCGTGGGCGACCTCGACCTGAGTTTCGTGACCGACGGCCTGCGCGCCGAACGCGAGCAGGGCATCACCATCGACGTCGCCTACCGCTACGCCTCGACCCCGCAACGCAAGTTCATCATCGCCGACTGCCCGGGCCACGTGCAGTACACCCGCAACATGGCCACCGGCGCCTCCACGGCGGACCTCGCGCTCGTCGTAGTGGACGTCGCACACGGACTCAAGGAGCAGACCCGCCGCCACCTCTGC
>JAJYPU010000050.1 GCA_021795095.1 Actinomycetes bacterium
CGTACGTGGCGATTCCAATCGCCCCGAAGACGAGAGTCCGTAGTCTCAGCAGTGCCGATGCGCTGGGTTGATCCACGATGTCCTCGATACCTACTCGCGAGGGGTACACCGTCACGAGTGTTGCGTTCTCACGCGCGCCGTACAACTTGCACAGCGACGCCCCACACGACCACGTTACACCGTTCGGCGCAAATTCCGACTATCCCTGCGCGCCCGTCGTCGGCTTGAGCGTGGTCGTAGTCGTGCCCGCGTGGGTCGCGGTCGTGGTCGTCGTCGAGGGCGGCAGGGTCAACTTCGGTGTCATGGACACGGGCCGAATGGGGTGAGCGACCAGGTAGTTGAAGGCCTTGGCGACCACGGGGGCCGCGGCGTTGGCACCGTAGCCGCCCTCGCCGATCACGCAGACCACCACGTACTTGGGTCGGTTCACCGGCCCAAAGCCAACGAACAGCGAGTTCGGCTCCATGCCCGGCGCATTCGAAGCGGTTCCCGTCTTGCCCGCCAGCGGGAAGGCGCTGAGCGAGAACGTGGCGTTCTGATGGAAGGGGTAGTAGCCCGTTCCCCGTGGATTGTTGATGACGCCGTAGAGCCCCTGGAGAATCGGCGCACGGATGGCCGGGGTCAGGTGAACGTGGCCCAGCACCCGCGGCGCGTACCGTCGGATCACCTTGCCCGAAGGGCTGAGGATCCCGGCCGCCACCTCTGGCGCGTACCGGGTTCCCCCATTGGCGAACGTCGCATAGGCGTCAGCCAGCGCGATCGGCGTGAGTGCGGTGGCGCCCTGTCCGAAGGCCATCTCGATGTTGTCACCCGTGTACCAGGCCACGTTGGGGAAGGCCTTCGGCGCCTGGGCGTGCAACTCCTTACGCACGGCCGGGGAGTCGACGCGTCCGGGCACCTCGTTGGGCAGGTCGATGTTCGTGTACTGGTCGAGTCCGTACTGGTGGGCGACGTTTTGAATTGCCGTCTGACCGTACTTGCGCTGGTGGAGCCAGAAAAGGTAGCCAAGGTTGTAGAAGTAGTAGTCCGAGGACACCGTGAGGGCGAGCGGCAGATTCACCAGGCCGTTCCCGAACGTCTCGGCGTCGTGGAAGACGCAACCGTGGCCCCCTTGCAGACAGCCCGGGACCACGTAGATCCCCGTGTCGTTCACCAAGGTGTTCGGTGAAAAGATCCCCGTCTGCATCTCAGCGGTCGCCGTGACGAGCTTGAACGTGCTGCCCGGCGTGTAGAGGCCCTGGATCGCGTAGTTATTGAACGCGCCGACCTTCATGAGACTGTTGAAGGTCGACTGGGAGAGCCCGTTCACGAAGGAGTTGAGGTTATAGGACGGGTAGCTCGACATCGCGAGCACCGCCCCCGTATTGGGGTCGAGCACGACCGCGGCACCGTTGACGGCTTGGGGGTAATGGTGCGACACGGGGTCGAAGGTCTTGCGGTCGACCAGGATCTGCTGGGCAAGGTACCCGTCTAAGGCGCGCTGGAGACCTTCGTCGATGTTGAGCACCACCGAGTCACCATTAGTCGGTGGCGTCGTCTTGGCCGTCGCCAAGATGTTGCCGAAGGCGTTGACCTCGAGGGTCTGGGTACCGTCGTGGCCGCGCAGATACTGCTCGTAGAAGGCTTCGATCCCGGACTTCCCGATCTGGGAATTGGTCTGATAACCCTGATTGGGATGGGCAGCGATCTCCCGGCCAGTGATCGGACCCACGTAACCGAGGACCTGTGACCCGACGTTGCCCCCATTCGGGTATGAGCGCGTCGACACGTTCAAGATGGTCACGCCGGGGAACAGGCTCGGGTGCAGCTTGATGAATTCGACCACGGTCGCCGGTGCGTTCAGCATGATCGGTGCGGGTTGATACGGGTCGTACTGCGCGTTGTTGAGCGCCGCATTGATCGATTTGATGCTGACCCCGGTCAGCGCGGACAGCGCACCCTTCACCGAGGGGTCGAGTGCCGCCTCGGCTCGCGAGAGTTGCACCTCGGTCGTCGTCGTGTTGGTCACCAACGGACGCCCGTACCGGTCCAGGATGAGCCCGCGCGCCGCGGGGATGGTGCTCACCCGCAATGAGTTGGCGTTGACCGTCGCGACCGCGATCCGGTAGTCCAGGATCTGCAAGGTGAAGAGCCGATACACGAGCAGCACCAGCAGTAACGCGAAGAAGCCACCGATGATCCGCCAGCGACGCTCCGGTCGGGCCTCGATCTCGTCGGGCGACGCCACCAGGTCACGGATTCCCACCGATCGACGCACGTTGATCGACCGGCCCCGCCGATGGAACGGGTTCAACGACTCCCACGGGCGCCACAGCCTCGAGAACAGCGAACCGGTCGGTCGCTCACGCCATGATCGCTTCATCAACGTGACCGTCCATCGATTCGAGCGATCGCTCGCGCCAGGCGGGCACTCGGCCGCGCGAGGAGGAAGAACGCAATCGCGTTCACCTCCATACTCGCAAGCAGGCTGCCTCGCCACAGTCCGAAGTTCAGTTCGCCGTAGCCGAGGGCCACGTAGTACGCCGGCGCGAGCAGACCGGCCACGCCGCCGAGTACGGGCGTCACCCACCACGCTGCGGAGTCGAGGTCACCAACGCCCTCGCGTCCGAGCCTCGACGCGAGGTAAGCGAGGGTGACCGCGACCACGATCGTGAGGCCGAACGGCGCCGCACTGTGAGTGTCAAAGAAGAGTCCCGACATCACGGCGCCCCAGATCGCCAGACTGGTCGCGCCCGTCAGACCGATCGTGAACGGCCACAACCACACCAGCATGACCACGACGCCGTCGAAGCGCAGCGCCGAGAAGACCGCGAGTTGCAGTCCGACGACGGTCAACGTGACGAGGGCGACCGGCAGGAGTGCGCGATTCACGAAGTGGGCTCCCATTGCACGACGTCGACGTAGAAGAGGTGTCGAAGATCCGCGGTGGGGGTGACCGTCACGTTGTAGGTCGTCGCACCGGGGGTGAGCTTGACCGTGGCCACCCGAGCGACGGGAAGTCCCGGCGGATAGAGGCCGCCGCTCAGTCCGTCGGTGGTCAAGATGGTGCCTGTCGAGAGCGCCGTCTTGAGATCGACCGCCGTCGCCGAGAGCCCGTTGTTCACGCCTCCCCCACTGATCACGATCGATTGGTGTCCGTTGCCGAAGGTGACGCCGACCGACGACGCGACGTCCGTGATCAATCGAACCGTGGCACCGCGAGGCGTCGTCGAGATCACTGATCCGACGAGACCACCGTTGGCGACGACGGGCATGCCGGCGAGGATCCCGCTGTCGCGACCCTTAGAGATGTCAAAGGTCGCCGCGAAGTTCGTCGGTGAGATGCTGATGACCTGTGCGGCCACCGTCGGCAGCGAACCAATGAACGGGACGTGGAGCTGGACCGTGAGCTGTTCCAGCTGGCGTTGCAGCGCCCAGGTCTCGTCGGCGCGCAGTTGCGCGCGACCGAGTTCGTAGCGCAGACGTTCATTCTGTGCGACCACGTCGCTGTAGTTGATTGCGCCGGCGAACACGTGACCGATCGGTCGAGCGACGACGTCAATGGTCCAACTGAACGGCGTGATCACGAGGTTCGCCACGCTACGTAGTCCCGAGATGACTCCGACGGTCATGTACAACAGTGTGACCACGATCAGCGTGCTCACCCCGAGGGTCCACGCCCGTCTCCTTGAACGATCGGTGACCACGCGTTAACGCGACGGGCTGGACTTCAACATGCGAGAGAACGTCTCGAGCTCTTCGAGACACATCCCACTGCCGAGGGCCACGCAGTTCAACGGGTCATTGGCCACGATGATCGGCATATTGGTCTCGACTTCGAGACGCTGGGCGATCCCGTTCAAGAGGGCCCCGCCGCCGGTCAGTACGATACCCTGTTCCATCAGGTCAGACGCGAGTTCCGGTGGCGTGCGGTCGAGGGTCACCTTCACGGCGTCCACGATGGCCTGCACCGGTTCCTCGATAGCTTGGCGGATCTGCTCGGTCGAGATGACAACGGTCTTCGGCAGACCGGTGACGAGGTCACGACCGCGGATCTCCGCGCGCAACTCCTTCTCGAGCGGGTACGCCGACCCCAGCTGAATCTTGATCTCCTCAGCGGTGCGCTCACCGAGCGCTAGTTGGAACTCCTTCTTCACGAATGCGACCAGCGCCTCGTCAAGCTCGTCACCACCAACACGGATCGACTGGCTCGTGACAATACCGCCGAGTGAGATAACCGCTACCTCAGTCGTACCGCCGCCGATGTCAACCACCATGTTGCCGCTCGGCTCGTGAATCGGCAGACCGGCACCGATTGCCGCGGCCATCGGCTCTTCGATGATGTACGCCTTGCGAGCTCCCGCGAACTCCGCGGCTTCGATGACCGCGCGCTGTTCTACCCCGGTGATGCCCGATGGCACGCAAATCACCATGCGCGGTTTCGCGAAGCGACGTTGGTGCACCCGGTGGATGAAGTACCGGAGCATCTTCTCGCAGATCTCGAAGTCAGCGATGACGCCGTCCTTCAATGGCCGGATCGCCTGGATGTTGCTTGGCGTTCGACCTATCATCCGCTTGGCTTCGGCGCCAACGGCCAGCGGTTTGCCGTCCTTCACGTCGATCGCGACCACGGACGGCTCGTTCAGAATGATCCCGCGACCGCGCACGTAGACCAGGGTGTTGGCGGTACCCAAGTCCACCGCCATATCACGGCCCAGGAGCGAAAAACGACTGTCAACCATAGAAACCCTTTATCGAGGCCGCCGACGCTTCCTCACGCTGTAAGGCTAGGGCAAGAACGTGGTCTCCGACCAACCGTCTCTAGGAAACCAGTTGAGGGAAGAAAATAGCGATCTCACGCCGGGCAGATTCGGCCGAGTCCGAGCCGTGGATCAGGTTGTGCGCCATGACTGTGGCCAGGTCGCCACGTATGGTCCCCGGCGCCGATTCAAGGGGATTCGTCGTACCCATCATCGTGCGAACCACCTGCCAGGTGTCCGGTGGCCCCTCCACAACGACCACCATCACCGGCCCACTCGTGATGAACCGCACCAGATTCTCGTAGTAATCGCGCCCCACGTGTTCGGCGTAGTGCTGCTCCGCGGTGTCAACATCCAGGGTGCGCAACTCGGCGGCGACGAACCGTAAACCTTTTCGCTCGAGTCGCCCGAGGATCTCGCCCACGAGCCCCCGTTCGACCCCGTCGGGCTTGATAATCACCAGCGTTTGACTCACAGCGTTCAAATCTAACAGTCTCAACGTAGATGCCGAGAGGGCAGGTGGAGTACCTCTCCGCGAACTTCGGCGATGACGTACAAGCTGCCCGTCACCACGATCAAGTCCTCGTCGGTCGAACGTTCACGGGCGTGCGCCAGCGCCGAGACGCTTGACCCGTGCTCTAACGCGACACCCCCGTGTCGGCGAACTGCCGCCGCCACCGTGGCCGCGTCGACCGCGCGCGGCGACTGCGGCGCACAGCAGTGGAACTCGGTGAATCCCGCCGCCACCAATGGCGCGACCATGTCGTCGATATTGCGACCGGTCAACATGCCGAACACGCAACGCCGTTCACCGTCGACGTGGAATGCACCGTCGATGGTCGCGACGAGCGCGGCGATGCCCGCGGGATTGTGTGCGCCATCGATCACCACCATCGGTCGATGGGCGATCACCTCCAATCGTCCGGGCATGCGCACCGCCGACAACGTCGCACGCACGACCCCGTCACCGAGTGCCCGCCCGAGGAACGCCTCGGCCGCGACGATCGCCGTCGTCGCATTAATCCCCTGATGAATACCGTGAAGTGACACCACGATCTCGTCGTAGTGCGCGTACGGCGTACGCAGCGAAAGCAGGCGTCCGCCGAGCGCCAGATCGTTCCGTTCAAGATCGAAGCCATCACCGAGGAACCACGGCGTCGCGCCGAGTTCGTCCACACGCCGCTGGGCGATCTCCACCACGATCGCGTTGGTCGTCGCGACGATGGCTACGGCGTCGGGGCGGAAGATGCCGACCTTGTCCCTCGCGATGTCGCCGATGGTCGGACCGAGCACCGCCGTGTGGTCGAGGTCGACGTTCGTGAGAACGGTGACGTCTCCGTCGATGACGTTGGTCGAATCCCACGTCCCGCCGAGTCCCACTTCGATCACGGCGACGTCCACGCCCTCGTCAGAGAAGTGCAACAAGGCGGCCACCGTGAGCAGTTCGAAGCGCGTCAGCGCGATCCCCGAAACCGACTCGACGTCGGCGAGTCGCCCGATGAGGTCGCTGAACACCTCATCGTCGATGGCTTCACCGTTGACCGCGATTCGCTCGTTCACCGCGTGAAGGTCAGGGCTGGTGAAGGTTCCTACGCGCAGTCCCGTCGCTCGCAGCAGTTCACTCGTCATCGTCGTCGTCGAGCCCTTGCCGTTGGTGCCGGTGATGTGGATCGACGGGTAGTCGTGGTGAGGGTCGGCCAACAGCGCCAGCGTCTCGACGATGGGCTGCAGCGTGGGCGGCGACTGCCGGTTCGGCGACACTCGTTCGAAGTCGACGTGGGACTCGAGCCAGCCCAACGCCTGGGCGTATGTTTCAAATCGCACGGTCTAACTCGCGCGACGAGAACGCGTCGCCTTCCGTAGTTCGTAGAGCGGTGGTACGTGCTCGCGCACCGATTCCGCGGTCACCACGCAACGCACGACGTCGGTGCGACCGGGCACGTCGTACATGGTCTCGAGCAGCACACTCTCGAGGATCGAACGCAGACCACGGGCCCCCGTTCCGCGTTCTAGGGCCAGGTCGGCGATCGCGGCGAGCGCGTCGGTCTCAATCACCAGCTCAACGCCATCCATGGCGAGGACCTGACGGAACTGCTTGACCAGTGAGTTCTTTGGCTCGGTCAGGACGTCGATCAGCATCGAACGGTCGAGTTGCTGAACCGCCCCCACGATGGGGAGCCGACCGATGAATTCGGGAATGAGTCCGAACTTCATCAGGTCCTCGGGTAGGGCGTAGCGGAAGAGCTCAATGTCACCGGACCGCTTCGCTTCGATCGGCGAATTGAACCCGATCGACTTCTTGCCGAGCCGCCGCTCGATGATCGACTCAAGGCCCGAGAACGCACCGCCGCAGATGAACAGGATGTTGGACGTGTCGATCGTGATGAACTCTTGGTGCGGGTGTTTGCGACCGCCCTGGGGTGGCACGCTCGCGACCGTCCCCTCGAGGATTTTCAAGAGTGCCTGCTGGACACCTTCGCCCGAGACGTCGCGCGTGATCGACGGGTTCTCCGACTTGCGGGCGATCTTGTCGATCTCGTCGATGTAGATGATCCCGCGTTCGGCGCGCTTCACGTCGAAGTCAGCAGCCGACAGCAGCTTCAAGAGAATGTTCTCAACGTCCTCGCCCACGTAACCGGCTTCGGTGAGTGCGGTCGCGTCAGCGATGGCAAAGGGGACGTTCAGCATCCGAGCCAAGGTTTGCGCGAGGAACGTCTTGCCACAACCAGTCGGCCCTAGCAGGAGCACGTTTGACTTGGCAACCTCGACGTCGTCGTCGTGGAGCGGACCCGTCTGGATCCGCTTGTAGTGGTTGTAGACCGCCACCGAGAGAATCTTCTTCGCCTCGACTTGGCCAATGACGAATTCGTCGAGGAATGATGAGATCTCTCGCGGCGTGGGAAGCTCGTCGAGGACGAACTCGGGACGATCGCCGAACTCGTCGGCGATGATGTCATTGCAGAGGTCAATGCACTCGTCGCAGATGTAGACGCTCGGACCAGCGATCAACTTCTTGACTTGCTTTTGACCCTTCGCGCAGAAACTGCACTTAATAAGGTCGCTGCCTTCGCCAAACTTTGCCACAAGCACCCTCCGACACGACCTGACCCATTCATCCTAGGTTGCGCGGTCGCTAAAACTCGGTACCTACGAACGAGGGCTGATTACCTCGTCGATAAGTCCATATTCCACGGCTTCGTCCGCACCGATAATGAAGTCACGGTCCGTGTCCTTCGTAATGCGTTCCACCGACTGGCCAGTGTCGTTAGCCAACATGAAGTTGAGCATGTCCTTCATCCGAAGGATCTCACGAGCCTGGATCTCGATGTCCGAAGCCTGACCGCCGACGCCGCCCCACGGCTGGTGCAGCAGGACTCGGGCGTGAGGCAGGGCGTAGCGCTTACCTTTTGCGCCGGCGCCGAGCAGGACGGCTGCCGCCGATGCCGCCTGGCCGAAGCAGAAAGTCGACACGTCGGGCTTGATGTACTTCATCGTGTCGTAGATCGCCAAGAGCCCGGTGATGTCGCCACCGGGCGAGTTGATGTAGAGATTGATGTCCTTCTCGGGGTCCTCGGACTCGAGGAACAACATCTGGGCGCAAATCAAGTTGGCCACGGTGTCGTCGATCGGGGTCCCGAGGAAGATGATCCGCTCCCGCAGAAGGCGACTGTAGAGGTCGTACGCTCGCTCGCCACGATTCGACGACTCGACGACCGTCGGTACCAAGTAGTTCTGAGCTCGAAAGTGTTCGTTCACGGCTATACCTTAAACGTCCATTTCGAGCGACTGATCGACGCTCAAGAGGGCTGGGTCGATGACCAGACCCTCGGGATCGACGTAGGTGACGTTCTCCGTGAGCCAACGAGACGCCTTCATCTTGGCAACCTCGGCGGTGAAAGCGACCGTTCGACCAGTGTCACGGAGGTTGACGCGCAGTACATCGGGCTCCACCGACATGGCCTCAGCCGTTTTCACCAGCTCCTCGTCGATCTCCTCATCGCTCGGCTCGAGGCTCTCGGCGCGCACGAGTGCCCGCAGGGCGAGGTCGATCCGTACCGCCCGCGCCGCGTCGGCGCGCAAGGACTCGAGCAATGCGTCGGGCGTCTGGTTGGTCACCTGCAAGAACGTCTCGAGACTCAACTTCTGTTCAGCGAGCCGGTGGCCAAGGTCGTGGAGGCGCTCGTTGGTCTCACTCGCGACCAGGGCTTCGGGAGCGGTGTCTTCGGCGACGAGCTCTCCCAGGGCGACCAGAACAGCGTCGCGCTGGGCGAACTGGGCTTCCATCACCTTGCGTCGGCGCATCTGGTCGACGAGTTGATCACGCATTTCGGCCACGGTCTGCCACTCGGTGTTTTCGGCCACCCATTCGTCGGTCAACTCGGGTAGTACCCGTTCCTTCACCTGCTTCAGTTTCATGGCGTAGGTGACGACCCCGCCCCCCTGAACGCTGCCGTTGACGGTTAGGTTCTCGCCGGCACGCAGTCCGAGAATGAGCTCGTCGACACCCTCGGTGATCGCCCCCGAGCCCACGGTGTACATGTAGTCGCTCATCTCGAGGGGTTCGGCCTCACCCGCGACCTGGGTCGCCGTCACGTCCATGGTGACCAGGTCACCAGTCACGATGGGACGGTCAACGTCGTTCAACGTCGCGTCGGTCTCGCGGAAGCGGTCAATCTGCGCCTCAACCTCCGTGTCGGTGACCTGCGGCGAGGGTAGCGTCACTCGAAGTGCTCGATGACCGCTGATGGTGACCTCCGGGCGCACTTCGACATCAGCCTCGAACACGAGCGACCCTTCGACCTCACCACTGGTGACCGTGATTTCGGGTTCGGCGATCGGGTCGACGGCGGTGTCGGCGATCGCCCGCGCGTAGAAGTCCGGCATCGACTCACGAATGGCCTCGCTGCGCAAGACGTCGGCACCACCGATGTGGGCGATCAAGACGTTCTTTGGCACCTTGCCCTTGCGGAAGCCCTTGACCGAGACCTGTGTCGAGAGCGTTCGAGCCGCCTTGTCGATTGCGTCGGACATCTCGGCGTCGTCGAGCTCGACGACCAGCTTCACGTGGTTATTTTCGAGGTTGGAAACGGTTGCGCGCATAGGAGATGCCAGCCTACCGTTTGCCAGGCGTTGGTTAAATCATCACGCGCATGGCGTCGGCAAACCGTTGGGCGGCGCCTCGATCACCCCGTACGTCGGTGGCCGAGGCGCGAAGGAACGCATCAGCGCTGATCCGGCCGGCTGCGAGGCGCCAGAACAGGGCGACCGGCGTGCTGATCTCGGTGATGGGGGGCGTCGCCAGTTCGGCCACCGGTTGACAACGTCCCTCGGCCATCGCCACCATCACCGTTCGACCAGCCCGCCCGCTCAGGTTCAGTTGCATCGTGAAGCCGTCAGGCGCCTGCATCCGCTTACCCACCACGAAGGGAATCGCCGCTTCGAAGCGATTGACCACTATCTCCTCGCCCGGACCATGGTCGTCGGCGGGCTCGAGAAGCGCGTCTCTGATGTCCTGGAGATGGATCCAGCTGTCCAGGACTCGGGTCTCTTGAAATCGATAGTACGGCCGTTCGCCCTCAGGGCTCCAACCGATTCGTTCCCAGTCTTCATCATTGAGTGCCCGGAGTCGGGCGATCGAGCGGGTCGCGACGGCCATGAATCGGTCCAGGACCTCGATGCCGGGCTGGTCCCGGTACGCCGCGACGAATGCCTCGTTGAAACGACCAATCTCGTTCTTCACGTACTCGGGGTAGTTGTCATCGTGCGCGGGTGGCGCCTCGCCATTGAGCACCAGCTCGAAGCCGAGCAGATGACTGAGCACGTCGCGCACGCTCCAACCCGGACAGGCCGTCATCGAATCGTACGCCGACGGGGGCTGCGGGCGAACGACGTCGTCGATGGAGCGCCACGTCTGGTCGAGGGCATCGATAATCCACTCGTACGCCATGGTGACCTCGCTTTCCCAAGACCACCATAGACAGTCTCCCCGCGACAGACGGGAGGTAATCCCGCCTCAACCGCACTGCAGGCACGGAGCGTTTCGCGATGACGCTCTCCACATTCCGCTCGTCGGCGAACCCCGCGGTGAGGCAGGGCGATTGAATATTAAGAGCCGACCTCGCCCACATTGGCGTCTCGTCGAGCCCGTTTGGCTTCGTACGTCGCGAGATGTGTCACGATGGTGCGACGGGAAGTAGCGCAGCTTGGTTAGCGCGCCTGGTTTGGGACCAGGAGGCCGCGGGTTCGAATCCCGCCTTCCCGACCCAGTCTCTTCGGGCACCAGGCGTGCCAGATACCGTGAGGTCTTCACCTTTGCCGCTGAGCAGGAAGTTTCGGTTTGTGCGGTGCCGACAACCACGCGATACGCGATGCTCGACCACAGTGTGGATGACGACCGCGGCTCAGTCTGATCGTCGATTCGACC
>JAJYPU010000314.1 GCA_021795095.1 Actinomycetes bacterium
GCCCGTCGTCGCGATCGTAAGGTCAAAGACCTTCACGATGGCGGTGCCGATGGTGGTCACGGGACGCACGCGACGCCCGGCGATGTGGTCGGCCACGACGCGGCCCTGTCGGTTGGCGATGTTGGCGAGGGGCACGAGCGACGCCTCGCCGTCGAGCGCGTCGGTCTTCTCGGCCGCGTCACCGATCGCGTAGATCGCGGGGTCACTCGTGCGATTGAACTCGTCGACCGCGATGCCACCGAGCTCGCCGATGGCCAGACCGGCTTCGCGCGCGAGGGCGACGTCGGGGCGTACCCCGATCGCGACCACCACGAGGTCGGCGTCGAGTTCGGCGCCCGAGGCGAGTTGGACCGTCCGCTCGGTGATGGTGGCGACGGCGTCGTTGAGGTGTAGCCCCACGCCGTGGCGCCGCAGCTCGTCCGCGACGAGCTGGGCCATCTCGGGGTCGAGTGGGGCGAGGACCTGCGACGTCGCCTCGACCACCGTGGTCGGGATCGACCGGTGCGTGAGGTTCTCGGCGATCTCGACGCCGATGAAGCCGCCGCCGATGACGACGGCCCGTCCGGACAGCCCCTCGACGGCCTCGGACATGCGTTCGACGTCTTCGACCGTGCGTAGCGCCAGGGCGCGCTCGATGCCCGGGATCGGGGGCACGATGGGCGTCGCGCCGGGACTTAGCACCAGGAAGTCGTAGTTGAGCTCGTAGGTCGCATCACTCGCCAGGTCCTTCACGTGCACCACCCGCGCGGCGCGGTCGATGGCGGTGACCTCACTGGCGACACGCACGTCGATGCGGAACCGGTCATTCAACGACCCCGGGGTCTGCAACAGCAGGTCCTCGTGGTCCTCGATGACCCCACCGACGTAGTAGGGCAGGCCGCAGTTGGCGTACGAGACGTACCCACTGCGCTCTAAGACGACGATCTCGGCCTCGCTGTCGAGGCGCCGGAGCCTCGCCGCCGCGGACATCCCGCCGGCCACTCCCCCGATGACGACAACTCGCATGTTTCTCCTTAGGCCAGGCTCAAGAAGAGCTTTTGTAGTTTGGTGGTGACGTCCTCGGAGTTGATCTCGGGATCGATGATGCACTCCTTCAGACTCGACGAGATAAGGGTGAACGCGGCGGTGTTGATGGCCTTGTTCACGGCGGCCATCTGCGTGATCACGTCCTCACAGGACCGGCCCTCTTCCAACATGCGCACCACGGCGCCCATCTGGCCGTGGGCTCGTTTGAGCCGGGTGACGATGGCGTGGAGTTGGGCTTGGTCGTGCAGGACGTGTGAGTCGGCGCTCGTGGCGCCGGCGTGTGTGACGGCTTTAGGCATCAGTGGTCTCCTTTGAAGATCATCGTGACGAAGCGCACGTTGAGCGCGACGAATCGCCACAGTTGGAACAGCACGTGGTTGCGCCGGCGCAGCGTCTGGGCCGTCGGCAGCGGTGAGTTCTTGATATCGGCAATGGCGTTGTCCATGGTGGTTCTCCTTCGTTCGTTCGTCGGCTATTCGGGGATCATGTACCAGAAGGGGCGGGCCTTGGCCTTGTAGAGGAAGAGCACGTGGAGCATGTACTTGATCCAGTGGCCCGCGAGACCGATCTCGCCGAAGGTGTCCTTGGTGCTGCGCCCCGTGGCCGGGAAGCGTTCGTAGTCCGGCACGACCGGGTACATCGTCATCGAGGCGGCGGTGCCGCGACGAAGTCCCATGCCCGAGGACGCCACGCAGGCCGCACCCATGTCGGCCATGGACGCCTCACGTGAGCGCGAGGTCGGGCCGTTCGTGATCCGGTCGACGATGGTGAGCGCGGCCGTCTTGCCCATGACCCCCGACGGCATTCCGGTGCGCGGCGGCGAGGGTGTGATGACCGTCCCGTTCGTGCTCGAACGGGGCTGGGAGATCTGGTGGGGCGGGGCGAAGGCGATGCCCACGGCGAAGATGTTGGCGAACCGGCTCGACTCGTAGGTGCGCGGCCAGTCGGCGGCGCTCCACTCGCCGTAGGGCTTTGCGGTGTAGTTGGCGTCCACCTTCATGAACCCGCTCGCCAGGAACACCTCGCTCGTGATGTCCTCGCCGGCGCGGTCAAAGGCCTTTAAGTCGACACCCCGGAACGGCGGCAGCAGCATCGCGAAGTCAAAGGGCAGCTCGTTCTTGGACCCGTCGAGCTGCTCATAGTGGATGACGCCGGGCTCGATCCGCTCGACGTGGGCCTGGACGACGGCCTTGACGTCACGCTCGCGGAACAGTGACTCGGTCCAGAGCTTGCTCGTGGTCTCGAAGCCGTTCTGGGTGAACACCATCCCACCGACCCCGAAGTCGCCCAGTTCGTACTCGTTGGTCACGTAGGTGACGTCGGCCATGTCGCGCACGCCCGCCATGCGGATCTCGTGCTCGACGTTGAACGTGTACTCGAAGGCCGCGCCCTCGCAGGTGCAGGTCCCGTGTCCGACACCGACGACGATGCGCTGGCGCTGACCCTGGCGCATCTTGGCGATCGCGTCGGTCAACGCCGCCGCCGCCTGCACCGCGTGGGCCGGTGTGCACACCGAGACGGTGTTGCCGTCAGGGCCGAGACCC
>JAJYPU010000315.1 GCA_021795095.1 Actinomycetes bacterium
AGGCGATTGCGGCCCAGATCGCAGCCTTCCCCCAGACCTGTCTGCGTAACGACCGCCGTTCGCTCTACGAACAGGCGGGTCGCAGCGAGCGTGACGCGATGGTCAACGAGTTCAGACTCGGGCAGCACTCACTCGAGGCCGATGGTCTCGAGGGCGCGCGCCGGTTCCAAGGTGGCGCGGGGCGCCACGGCGAACTCGACTGAACAGCCCCGCGGGCCCGAGTGACGAGCGCGGGTCAGCGCCAGCCGCGCAGGGCGCGGCTGAGCACCGCGTCGTAGTTCTCGAGGCCCTCGCGACTGAGGCGCGCCTCGGGGCCCGCGGCGATGCTGACGCGTTCGGGGATGACGCCCCAGACCTCCACCTTCTGTTCCTTCCACCACGCGATGGCGGCCTCCAGATCGTTCGTGCCGAGCCGCGCCGCGCAGATCACCACGCCGTAGGAGGTGCGCTTGGGGATCAACTCGATGGTGGCTGACACCCGCGAGTACTCCACGCCGCCCGCGCGCGTCGGGATGACGACCGCGTCGGCGAGTGCGACGGCGGACTGGGTGACGCGCTCGTTGCCCGGCGGAGTGTCCACCACGACGAGGCCCTCCGCGCGTTGAATTGCGCGCGTCGCGGTGCGTTCCGAGGGTGCCTCCACGACAGTGATGCCGGGCAGGGGCCACAACTCCAGCCACTCCGCGGACGAGGCCTGGGGATCGGCATCGATGAGCGTGACCGGATCGTAGCCGCGCTCGACGGCGGCCTCGGCGAGGTACATCGATGTCGTCGACTTGCCGACTCCACCCTTGAGCGACGTCACAATGATGTTCACAGCGGCATGATAGGTCTCGTCGCGTCACACTCGGCGAGCCGCCACTTTCGTTGAGTACACGCCATCGAGCCCGACGCCAACGCCACGGTCGGCCCCGCGACGGTGCCCGGACCCGCGTCGGTGGTCATGCGATCCGCGCACATCGCCGTAGTTAACGGTGTTGATCAGTGAAGTTGAGTATTACTGTACAAATGTAATCAAATGGTGGTAGTGGCGAGTGACACCGAAGGAGAGACGACCATGGGCAACGACGGACGGATCGGTTGGATCGGCTGTGGCCGCATGGGCGCGGCGATGGCCACCCGACTGATCGAGGGTGGCGACGACGTCACCGTGACCAATCGCACCCGCGCGAAGGCCGAGGCGCTGGGCGTGATCGGCGCGACGGTCGTGGAGACCCCGCGCGACCTCGCGGACCGCGAGATCGTGTTCGTCATGGTCTCGGCCGACCAGGACGTGCTCGAAGTGACCGTCGGTGAGAACGGCGTCTTGGCCAACCCCGACGTCGCCCCGGCCATCCTCGTCGACAGTTCGACGATCTCGGCCGAGACCTCGGCGATGGTGCGCGAGGCGTGCGAGCGACGTGGCACTAAGTTCCTCGCCGCACCCGTGAGCGGTAACCCGAAGGTCGTCGCGGCGGGGCAGTTGACGCTCGCCGTGTCCGGAGAGGAAGATGCCTTTGACCAGGTAAAGCCGTATCTCTCGCGGATTGGGGCGGGCGTCACCTACGTGGGTGCGGGCGAAGTCGCACGACTCGTCAAGATCTGTCACAACATGTTCCTCGGCGTCGTCGCGCAGTCACTCTCGGAGATCATGGTGCTCGCGGAGAGCAACGGCATCAAGCGCAGCGCACTGCTCGAGTTCATCAACAACTCGATCCTCGGTTCGCCGTTCTCGCGCTACAAGACCCCGGCCTTCGTGAACCTCGACTTCTCCCCGACGTTCACCACGTCGCTGCTGCGAAAGGACTTCAACCTCGGCATGGCCGCGGCGAAGGCGACGTCGGCGTCCATGCCGCTCGCGGCGCTCACGACCGAGCTCGTCACGAGCGCCGTCGGCGCGGGCTACGGCGGCGCCGACTTCGCGGCGCTGCTCGCTGAACAGGCCCGTAGCGCGGGGCTCGTCCTCGAACCCGAGGGTCTCGTCGTCGACGACGGTCTGGCCACGCCACCACGGGCGACGGCCTGAGTTCAGCGCCTTGGCGATAGGAATCAACGCGATCGGACAAGTTCACCGAGCCGATGCGACACCATAGAACATGGTCAGCGTCGGTTTACCAGGAGAAGTTCCCGTGCGGACGAGATTCCGCGAATTTCAGTGGCACTGTTCACTCATTGTTACTATTGTGCAGTAAAGGTGTTCACCGTCGGCGAGCCGTCGGGGTGGGCACGATGGGGTGCAGGGGCACGATGAGGAGGGGAAGATGGTGACTTCGGCGACCGCGCCAGCGGTGTTCGATCTCGAGGCGAGGCTGGACCTCTACCGGGTCCAACTGACGCTGCGCAAATTCGAGGCCCGGGCATACGACTTGTTCCTCGAGAACTTAGTCAAGGGCACGAGCCACCTCTCGCTGGGCCAGGAAGCGATTGCGGCCGGAGTAGCCGCGGCGATGCGGCCCGATGACTGGACCTTCGCGACCTACCGGGGGCACGCGCACACCTTGGCCCGAGGCGTTCCCATGACGCCCGTCATGGCCGAGTTGCTCGGGCGCACGAACGGCCTCATGGCCGGCAAGGGCGGCTCGATGCATCT
>JAJYPU010000316.1 GCA_021795095.1 Actinomycetes bacterium
GATCAACCTCAACCAGACCGGCGGTCCGACGGGCATCTACGCGATCCCGGCGCTCACCATCGGCAGCGTCGTCGTGGCCAGCAACACGGGCTACTACTACGTGTTTTTAGTGCTGGTTATTATCTTCGCCCTGTTCTCGACTCGACTGCGCGGTTCACGACTGGGCCGAGCGTGGCTGTGCATCCGCGAGGACGAAGACGCCGCCAAGGCGATGGGCATCAACACGAACCACTACAAGCTCTACGCGTACATGTTCGGCGCGGTGCTCGGGTCGATCACCGGGTCGCTCTACGCACCGGCGCTGACGGCGATCTCGCCGGCGAGTTTCGGGTTCAGCGAGTCGTTACTCATCGTCATGGCCGTGGCGATCGGCGGGCTCGGCAGCATCTGGGGCGTCATGTTCGGCGCAGCCGTCGTCGAGATCTTCCCCGAGGTCTTCCGCTCCTTCGCCCAGGCCCGTCTGCTGGTATTCGGCGTGCTGCTCGTGATCTTGATGGTCGTGCGGCCGCGCGGCCTCTTCCCGGAGCGGGCCTTCCAGGCTCTGGGCACCCGGATCCGCGCTCGACTGGGACACGCGGTGGCGTCCCCCCGCTCGGGCACGGGTGGGCCACTCGTGTCACTGCCAACGGAGGAGCCGTGACCGCCGTCCTGCAGACCGATCACCTGTCGCTGCAGTTCGGGGGCGTCAACGCGTTGAGCGACCTGTCGATCGAGGTCGATGAGGGGGCGCTACACGCCATCATCGGGCCCAACGGCGCCGGCAAGACGTCCTTCTTTAACTGTCTCACCGGCTACTACAAGCCAACGGGCGGCGCGGTCCGGTTCCAGGGCAACGAGGTCACTGGCCTCGACGCGGCCAAGGTAGCCGCGCTCGGGATCCGTCGTACCTTCCAGAACATCCGGGTCTTTCCGAAGATGTCGGTGCTGGAGAACGTCCTCGCCGGGGGACACTTACGCGCCACCTCGAACCTGTTGTCGATCACGGTCGCCAGCCGAGGATTCAGGCGGCGCGAGCGCCTCTTGCACGAGGAGGCCATGGCGAGCCTCGAGTTCGTCGGACTCGCCGACCAGTGGAACAACCTCGCCGGTGACCTGCCTTACGGGATGCGTAAGCGCATGGAGCTCGCCCGCGTATTGATTGCTAATCCCGTCGTGGTGCTGCTCGACGAGCCCGCGGCGGGTGTGAGCTCGGTGGAACGCGAGGAACTGTCGCGCGTGATCCGACGCATCCACGACCAGGGGACGTGTGTCGTGATGATCGAGCACGACGTGGACCTGGTGATGGAGATCGCGACGGACGTCACCGTGCTCGACAACGGCCGCATCATCGCCTCGGGGCTACCCCAGGACGTTCGAACGAATCCCGACGTGATCCGCGCCTACATGGGTAGGAAACGCAAATGAGGGCCCTCGAGCTCGACGCGGTGAGCGTCTACTACGGCGCCGTGCGTGGTGTCGAGGACGTCAACATGCACGTGGACGAGGGTGAGATCGTGGCGTTGCTCGGGGCCAACGGGGCTGGCAAGAGCACCTTGTTGAAGTCGATCTCGGGCATCATCCATCCGCGTCAGGGCACCATCAGCTACTTCGGTGACGTACTCGCCAAGCAGTCGGCCCACCGTCGGGTCGCTCGGGGGCTCGTGCACGTCCCCGAGGGTCGACGGATCTTCACGACGCTCACCATCGCCGAGAACCTCGAGCTCGGCGCCTACGGCACCCAACGCAGCCGTACCGAACGAGCCGAGCGCCTCAACGAGGTCCTCGACCTCTTCCCGTTGCTGCGCCAGCACTTCCAGCGGTTGGCCGGCACGCTCTCGGGCGGTGAGCAGCAGGTGCTCGCGATCGGTCGCGCGATGATGTCTAACCCCAAGATCCTGATGATCGACGAGCCGTCGCTCGGCCTCGATCCCCAGAAGGTCGATATCGTGTACGACATGCTCGAGGAGGTCTCGAAACTGGGCACG
Source organism: Actinomycetes bacterium (assembly GCA_021795095.1). Next base: position 1,965 of record JAJYPU010000316.1, read on the forward strand.
ACGGTCCTGCTCGTCGAGCAGAACGTCTCGCTGGCCCTCGAGATCGCCTCACGCGCCTACGTGCTCCAACAGGGCTCGGTCGTGCTGTCGGGACCGTCGTCGAGTCTCGAAAACGACCCGCGTCTCTCGGACGCCTACCTGGGAAAGTCAACCGATGTCGAGGACTAGCGACGTGCGTCAGTGGTGCGCGTCCACGCGCGCGTGGGAGAGGTCGTGACCGTGGCGACCAAGAAATCCTCCATCGGCGTGATCCGTGTCGAGGAGAACCTGCGCACGAAAGTCGAGAGTTCACTCGCCGCGGCCATCATCTCCGGTGAACTCGAACAAGGTGTCCTCGTGACGGTACCGGCGCTCGCGGCCCAGTTCGCGGTCTCGGCGACCCCGGTGCGCGAGGCGATGCTCGACCTCGAAAAACGAGGGTTCGTCGAGTCGGTCAAGAACAAGGGATTCCGGGTGACAACGGTCAGCACCCAGGACCTGCGCGAGATCGTGGCCATACGCAAGTGGCTCGAGGCGCCCGCGATGCGCGTCGTCGCTGAGCACCTGAAGGGAGCACCGCTCGACGCCTACCGGACGTTGGCGGACCGGATCGTCGCTAACGTCG
>JAJYPU010000317.1 GCA_021795095.1 Actinomycetes bacterium
CGACAGTCGCAGCGTTGTGACGGGCGTCCCCCTCGGTCGTGACGTGCTCGCGGTCGATCGCGAGTTACCAGCGCGCGAGCGATCGCGCGAGTCCATGGAACCGCCGATCGAGCCAGGTCGCGAGGTAGTGGTCGTGATGTCGGGGTCGCTTGGAGCGACGCGGGTCAACGACGCCGTGAGTGAGCTCGCGCGGCGTTGGTCGCACCGGAGGGATCGAACGATCATCCACGTGAGTGGCCGCCGTGACTCATCGCGGGTCCTCGCGCGACGTCCGCCCACCGATGGGCTGGACTATCGAATCATCGAGTTCGCGGTCATGGCCCCGTTGTGGGCGGTCGCCGACGTCGCGGTGTGTCGAGCTGGAGCGGGTGCACTCGCCGAACTCACCGCGCTCGGGATCCCGTCCGTGCTCGTACCGCTACCCGGCGCCCCGGGCGACCACCAGACGCGCAACGCGCAGGTCGTCGCCGACGCCGGTGGCGCGGTGCTCGTGCGCGACGAGGACTGTGACGCTGCGGCGCTGGAGACGGCGTTGGAGCGATTGCTCGCCCCGGGCGAGCGCGAACGCGCCAGTGAGGCCGCTCGGCGGCTCGGGCACCGTGACGCCGCGGCGGAGATCGCGCACGTCGTGCTCGAGGTCGGGGGTCGTTGGACGTGATATTCGATCTTGGTACCCGGGTCCACATCGTTGGTGTGGGTGGCGCGGGGATGAGCGGGCTCGCTCGACTCCTCGCCCAGCGGGGCTGCACCGTGACGGGCTCTGATGCGCGGCCCTCGACGGTCCTTGACGAGTTGAGCTCGGCGGGTGTCACGGTGCACGTCGGCCACGACGCCACCTTCGTAGCTGACGCGCAGGTCGTGCTCTGGTCACCGGCAGTCGCAATGGACCACGTGGAGCTCGTAACGGCGCGCGAACGCGGGGCGATCATGGTGACACGAGCTCGCGTGCTCGCCGAGCTGGCAACCATGCAGCCCGTGGTCGGACTCACTGGCACACACGGCAAGACGACCGCGACGTCGATGATGGTTCACGTGCTGCACGCCGCCGGCGTTGACGCGTCGCGCCTCCTTGGCGCACCGGTGGTCGGGGTCGGGGCGAATGGTCACTGGGGCGCCGGTCCGTTGGTGATGGAGGTCGACGAAAGTTACGGGACCTTCCGTGAACTCGTGCCGTCGTCGCTGGGACTGTTAAACGTCGAGGCGGACCATCTCGACTACTACGGCGATCGGCGCACACTCGACGCCGCCTTCGCCGACCTGGTTACACGCACGACCAGCCCGGTCGTCATCTGGGCGGACGACCCCGGCAGTCAGCGGGTGCTCGAGGTTGTCGAGCGGCCGGTGACGACGGTGGGGCGCCGAGTCGGCGAATGGATCGTGACTGATGAGGTGCTGGCCAGGCGCGCGGCCAGATTCGAGTTGCGTGGCGCGAGCGACCACTTGGCGATCGAGCTGTCGGTGACGGGTTCGCACAACGTTGCGAACGCGGCCGTCGTGGCGACCTTGGCGCTCGCCCTCGGGGTTGAGCGCGAGCACGTGATGGCGGGACTGCGCGCGTTCGTCGGTGCGCCTCGGCGATTCGAGTTTCGAGGTCGATGGCGCGGGGCTGACGTGTACGAGGACTACGCGCACCTGCCCGGTGAGGTGGCGGCGACGCTGGCGGCGACGCGCGCTGCGGGCTACGAGCGCATCGTCGCGGTCTTCCAACCGCACCGGGTGACCCGCACGATCGCCCTGGCGCAGGATTTCGCCACCGCTTTTGAAGGGGCGCAACGGGTCATCGTGACCGACATATACCGGGCCGGTGAAGCCAATCCGTCAGGGGCGACCGGTCGACTGGTCGCCAACGCCGTGGCGGGGTCGCTCGCGGGGCAGGTGGACTACGCGGCGACCTTCGCCGAGGTGGTCGCGACACTCGCGGCGGGCCCCGCGGTCGACGTGATTCTCGTACTCGGGGCCGGCGACATTGCCGACGTGATCGGACTGCTACCCGATGGACTCGACCCGTGAGTCTGGACCAACTCATCCGCGTCGGCGGCGCGCGGGTGCTCGAGCACGCGCTGGTCGGACCGCTGACGACGTATCGGGTCGGAGGTTCCGTGCGCGCCCTCGTGACGCTCACGTCGATGGCGGACGTGCTCGAACTGCTGCCACTGGTCGAGTCAACGGGGCTTGAGGTCGTGGTCATCGGCAACGGGTCGAACCTGCTCGTCGCCGAGGGTGAACATGACGCCATCGCGATCCGACTGGTCGGGGACTTTACGAGCGTGACGTGGACGGAGGACGCGGGATCGGTCGCGGTCGTCGCCGGTGGTGGCCTCGATCTGCCAGTGATGGCGCGTCGACTCGTCGCCGAGGGGATTGCCGGTTTCGAGTGGGCCGTCGGGGTGCCAGGCTCCGTCGGCGGCGCAGTGGCGATGAACGCCGGTGGACACGGGTCTGACATGGACGCGAGCGTTACCTCAGTGGAACTCTGGCACGAGGGTGGCGTGGTCACCTGGGAACACGGTCAGCTCGCCTTCGGCTATCGCTCCAGTGCCGTGGGTGGTGGCGACGTTGT
>JAJYPU010000318.1 GCA_021795095.1 Actinomycetes bacterium
CGCGCACGCCGTGGCGATCGAGGTAGAAGGTGGCGATCGCCTCGCGCAGCGCGTGCAGGCCGAGTGCGGGTGTGTAACTGGTCGGCCGGCCGTCCATCACCGTGCGCATCGCCTCGCGCACGGCCGCCGGCGCACCGAAGTCCGGCTCGCCGAGGTTGAAGCGAACGACGTGATCACCTCGCGCCTCGACGGCGGCCGCCTGTTGTTCGAAGGCCATCGCGTAGAACGGCGTCGCGTGCAGGGCACGCCGGGCGATCCTCACCCCGTCGCCGTCCGGACGTCCCACCGTCTGATCACGTACCACCACGGAACCCCGCTCCATCTGGTTCGGAAGCACCAACCGGACTTCCCCGATGCAACGAGGTTATCCCTGCTTTCTGCGCGTCCAAGGACGAGTTCGTCGGCACTCGTCGCGCTGGGCGAAGATGGTGTCCATGACATCACCGAGCGCAACCGATTCCGGCCGTGACCGCGCGAGGTGGACTTGCGGTTGAGCGCCGGACCTTGTGAGCGGTAGGGGCGTCATGATGTCCGAACTCTCGACCCCGCACGCCTACTTCCGGCGGATCAGCGACCGGCGCTTCGAGGCGACCGCGCACGTGGGTGGCGCATGGACGACGACCGAGCAGCACGTCTCCCCGGCACTCGGACTGCTCGCCCACGCGATCGAGGTCGACCGGGACGCTCGTCGCGACGACCAACTGCCCCTGGCGCGGCTCAGTTGCGACATCTTCGGCGCCATCCCCATCGACGTCGTCGACATCGAGGTCGAGGTCGTGCGCCCTGGGCGCACCATCGAGCTCGTCGAAGCGCGGCTCAGCTACGCCGGCCGCGTCGCTCTCGCGCTGCGCGCGTGGCTGCTGAAGCCCTACGAGACGTCCGAGTTCGCCGCCACGACCCTCGCGAGGATCGAACCGCCGGACCGCATGGCACCCTGGGACCCGTCGACGTTCTGGCCGGGCGGGTTCGTCGACTCGGTCGAGGTTCGCCGCGCCGAGCAGGAGCCAGGCCGGGCCGCGTTCTGGCTACGCACGAGTGTGGCCCTGGTCGATGGCGAAGAGGTGAGCGACCTCGCCCGCGCTGTCGGCCTCTTCGACATGGCCAACGGCATGACCCCGCGCGCGCCGTCCTCACGCCTCCTCTTCCCGAACGTCGAATTGACCGCACACCTCTTCGCGTCCCCCCAGGGCGAGTGGCTCGGGTTCGACACCGCGGTCACCTTCGGCGACCACGGGATCGGACTCACCGCCAGCACCATCCACGACCTACGCGGGCCCATCGGTACCATCGCTCAGTGCCTCACGGTTCGACCACGAGACTGACCGTCCGTCGCGGCTGCGGCGTCGGGGCGGGCCCCGGTTGCGTTCCCGCTCACCATGTGGAATTCTCGGTGCAGTTCTCGGTCGCGACGAGCCTCGAAGGGGTCGCCACGAACCTCGGGTGAGGACGGATCACGAGACGCCATGATCACACTGCACCGTTCGACGCTGACAGGGCTGCACCACGACGAGCCGACCCCGTCGTCGGTGCGCACTGCGCTGCAGCGCGCGATCGAACTCGAGCACGCGACGATCCCCGTCTACCTCTACGCCTACTTCTCACTCGACCCCGACGTCAACGCCGACGCTGCGGCGATCCTCAGATCAGTGGTGGTCGAGGAGATGCTCCACATGGTGCTCGCCGCCAACGTCCTCAACGCCCTCGGTGGTGCGCCGACGATCGCGCACCGACGCTTCATCCCCACCTACCCCAGCCACCTCCCCGGCGGCGTCGAGGGCCAGCTGCGCCTGCACCTGCGCCCCTACAGCGCCGATCAGCTCGAGGCCTTCATCGAGATCGAGGAGCCTCGGGACCCGGTCGACTACGAGGCCCACGCCGCGCTCGTCGAGGTTCCGTCGGTCACGATCGGCGAGTTCTATCTGACGATCGCCAACGCCATCACCCGACTGCCCCCCGGCGTGTTCGCCGCGGCCCCGCGCCACCAGGTCGGCCCGGACCTCCTGTACGGATCGGTCGCCGTCGTCGACGCCCCGAGCGCCGTCGCGGCACTCGAGACCATCATCGAACAAGGCGAGGGGACCTCGGCCTCTCCGGTGGAGGTCGACGGCCCGAACGGGAACAACGACTTCGCCCACTTCTACCGGCTGAGCGAACTCAAACACGGGCGTCGTCTCGTGCCGGTCCCCGACGCCGAGTCACGGTTCGCCGCCTACGCCTTCGCCGGGGACGTCGTCACCGTCGACCCCCGCGGCGTCTACGACCTGCCGACGGACCCCGCCTCGAGTGACCACCCCGACGACTCGCCGGCGCGCCGCCAGGTCGACACCTTCAACGCCACCTACACCACGCTGCTCGCCCAGCTGCACGACCTACTCAACGGTCACAACGACATGGCGACCTTCATGGGCTCGCTCGCGACCATGTCCACGCTCGAGGACCTCGCGCGGGCCATGGCACGCGGGAGTGAGACGTCGGGCGTGCCGATTGGCCCGAGCTTCGAATACCGCCGCGCCTCGGGACTCGCCTAGTCTCGGGGAACTCAC
>JAJYPU010000319.1 GCA_021795095.1 Actinomycetes bacterium
GGACTTGGGACGAAGGTTGTTCGAGCGAATCGTCTTTAATGTCGCCATTGGGAACACTGATGATCACGCTCGCAACCACGCGGCGTTCTGGGACGGTCAACACCTCGAGCTCACGCCGGCCTACGACCTCTGCCCGCAGCTTCGCTCCGGGGGCGAAGCAAACCAGGCGATGGACATCAGCCGGGCTGGCGCTCGTGCGAGCCGATTTCACACCTGTGCGAAGGCCGCCGCTGACTACGGTTTAACTGCTAACGAGGCTCGCGACATCATCGACCATCAGGTCACGGTCATCCGTGAGGATTGGGAGACGGTCGCCGATATGTTCGAACTCACGGCAGTGGACCGCAACGTGTTGCTGCGCGGTCCCATTTTGAATGCCTACGCGTTCACGCAGTAGGTCGCGGCCGAACACGTCAACGGCGCTGACGAGATCGGACGGCGCCATTCGCTCCCCGATGGTTGGTGACATCACGGGGCTCTTCGCGAACATCACCTGACCTAACGATCGTGACTCCCCACAGCGCCACAGTCACGACACCTGTTGAACTCAAGAGACCTACCCAGACCGGGCCGTGCGACGACGTCCACGACACGCTGGTTCCATACGTCGCGTCGGGCCCGGTCGGTAGGGTCTCAACCATGAGGCGCACCGACGGCCGCGACGGGTCGACCGCGACGGCGCCCCGTCGTCGAGTAGCGGGTGGCCTGGCGGTGCTCGGTGACACCCTACGCATCGACCGTGGTCTCGTATCCCCGGTCGTCGGTGCGATCACGGCGGCGCCCGTGATCACGGTCTTCGCGGTCGGGCTGGCCTTTGCCAACGTCACCGGCGCCATCGCCATGGCGATCGGCGCCCGGCTGATCGCCATCGTCTCGCTGATTGCGGCACCCCGTCTCTCCATCCCCCTCGCCCTCGTCGACGCCGGCGCCATGGGCAGCGCCGTCTTGCTCGGCATGTCGACCGAGTCCGTGCCGTGGCTGCACGTGGGACTGCTCGCACTCTGGTGCTTCGGTGCGGGGCTCGTCGCCATCTTCGGCATGGTTCCCGCCGCGATCGGCAACCAGTCGATCATCGCCTACGTGGTCTTCGGTCGCTTCGCCGGATCGGTCCCGATCGCGCTGCACCTCGCCGGCTTCGTCGTCGTTGGTTGCGTCGTCGAGATCACCGCCCTGATCGTGCTTCGACTCCCGCCGTCGTTGCGGGTCCAGCGAACGAAGCTCGCCGCCGCCTGTGACGCCGTGGCCGAGCTGGCCCGCGGCGCGGCGACGGGTACGGCAACCGCCGCGCTCGCCGTGGTCGATGAGGCCGAACGGGCCCTCGCCGCGTCGTCGCTCTTCGGGCGTACCGACGTACGCGACCTTCGCGCGGTGCTCGACCAGGTCCGCCGGGTGCGCCTCGAGCTCACAACCATCGCCGGGCTGCGTGTGCGCCTGCTCGAACGGCTGCCCGCGAGCGCCGAGGAGCTGCGCACGGCACGCCAAGCCGTCGCCGACGTGCTGGAAGAAATCGCCGTGGCGCTTCGTACTCAACACAGTCCGACGTGGTCGGCCGCGACCGCCGCCCTCGAGGACGGACTACGCCGACTCGAAGCGCTCGACGAGCCCCGTGCCGACGTCATCGTCGGTCAGTACGTCTCGCACCTCGCCGCCATCGGCGGCCAGCTGCGCTCGATGCGCCTGCTCGTGAACGAGCTCATCACCGACGAGTCGCCGCGCGCACGCGCCGTCACGACGCCGAGCTGGCAGCGCGCCGAGGCCGTCGACTGGCGCGGTGGCCTCACGGTGCTTCGCGACGCGATGCGCCCGAACTCCTCGGCGCTTCGCCACGCCGTTCGACTCGCGGTCGCGGTGCCCGCGAGCGTGCTCGTCGCGTCCTGGCTCTCACTGCCCCGGGGCTACTGGCTGCCCTTCTCGGTCGCGGTGATCCTGAAGCCCGACTACAGCACCCTGTTGCGCCGCGGCGTCGGGCGACTGGTGGGCACCGCGATCGGTGCGACCGTCGCCACCCTCGTCGTGAGCATCACGCACCCCGACCTCACCGGGACCGCCGTGATCGTCGCCGCCTTCGCGTGGGCCGCGTACTCGACGTGGTCGGCTAACTTCTCGATCTCGATCGGGTTCATCACCGCGCTCGTACTCACCCTGCTCTCGACCTCGGTGCGCCATCCCCTGAGTACCGCGCTCGACCGGCTGCTCGACGTGACCCTCGGTGGACTGATCGCGATCATCGCCTACCTCGCCTGGCCGACGCCGTCGCGCGTGGGCGTCGCCGAGGCCCAGCGGAGCCTCTTCGGCGCCCTCGACGACTACCTCGCGCTCACTATGGCCGTCGTCTCGTCCCAACCGGTCGACCCCGCGGCCCTGACCGAGTCCTCGCGACTCGCGCGCGTCGCCTGGGCCCGCGCCGAGGCCGCCGTCGGGCGCTCCATTGAAGAGCCCAATGCCACGCGCATCGACCCCACGCAGGGCCGGGGGTTGCTCGCGGTGGCGTTGCGGATCCTGCGCGCGACCCACGCGTAGCGCATCGAAGCCGA
>JAJYPU010000320.1 GCA_021795095.1 Actinomycetes bacterium
TCGTCAGCAGGGAGCCAAACGTTGACTCGTAGTTGTAGCCACTCGGAGCCGGACCGGTTGTCGAAATATGACCGTTCGCACCGGCGTAGCGCGACAGCGGTGCCGTGGCCACCAGGTAACCCAGTAGACCGGCGTCTTGGCTCTGGCCCTCGCAGTTCGGGTCGGTGGTGTCGAAGTGCGTGCCCGTCGACGTGACCCGACAGCGGTAGAGCGCAACCGAGGGGACGTTCGTCGGTGCACTCGTGTAGATCCAGCCCTCGGACGCGACGACCTGTTGGCCCTCGCAGTTCGTCGACGTCGAGGAGAAGTAATCCGTGCCGAGCTGGCAGAGGAACAGTTGCGTCGTGCCCGGCTGGGCGCTCGTCAGCAGGGAGCCAAACGTTGACTCGTAGTTGTAGCCACTCGGAGCCGGACCGGTTGTCGAAATATGACCGTTCGCACCGGCGTAGCGCGACAGCGCACCCGCCGCGATCTGCTCCACCGCCGGACTCGAGGTGACGGGGCCCACCGAGGCCAACGCGTCGAAGTCGGTTGGCGTCACGTACGACCCCGGCGCCTTCTCGAGCAGCCAGTTGGCCACCGTGAGCGTCTCGCTGCCACTGGTTGAGGCATTCTCCTCCATAACAGTGACCTGTCCATTGCCCACACTGTTCTCGGAGGAAGCTATGACGACGGCAACGTGCCCATCGGGTTCATACGAGTTACCGGCGAACGACACGATGTCCCCGGGTAGGTACGGCTGACCGATGGTTCCGTTGACCACATCAACGATTGACGAATGTGAGGCGTGAACGGTCGACGCGAAGTCGGCACCGTCGAGATTCGCCCCGAAGATTGGGGCGATTCCCCACGCGTCCCACAAGAACCTGTTCGCCAATTCCGTGCACTGGAAGCCCCAGGGCGACGATTCAAACGCATCGCCGTAACCGGGCGCACCGGCCCCAGGAGTTGGCCCGCACGCCCACACATTGTCAAAACTCGCCCCTAAATCGTAGGCTCCCGATGCGACGGAGGAGCAGAATCCCGGCCCCGTGCCGTACGTCGACGAGAGTGCGGACGCCTGGGCGCCCCCCAAGACCACACTCAGACCGATGAGGAGTAGAAACGGGGCGCTGGCGGTGACCAGTCGATGAGCCCCTCGCCGCACAGTCGGTCCAACGCATATTCGCACGAGGCGCCTCCAAAAGCGACTGTCGTCACGACTCTTCATCTCAACTACTCAAGTTGACTTTCCACACCGTAGTCCTCACGACTCAAAACGGCGTGCCGTTCACGTGTGCGATCGCCAATCGCCGGCGCTGGGTTACTGGTCACCTCGGTGTGGCGATGATGCGCCAACCAGATCAGCACTCGCCGCAAACACGCGCGCGAGCCCCCGATGATCTCGTGGTTCTCCAAACGTCAAGAGGCCGCTGGGTCGGAACGACCGATCCGATCGTTCAGAGATACGGCACGACGTTCGCCGCCCACGTGAAGGTCATGGCGGGTGGCGTCGACGCCGGCTTCTCGATCAGGTCGACGAAGGATCCCGAGCCGTTCACCATCGCGAAGCCAACACCCACCTCGCAGGTGCTCGTCGTGAGGCCGACGCCGGGGTTGTAGCCCGGGTCCGAACCGATCAACTCGTCACGGTGGGCCCAGCAGCCGGCCGCGCGGGCCGACGTGCAGGCGACGTTCGAGGTCGCCGAGGCACTGCCGCCCCAACCGTCGTCGTACATCCACATGTAGTCGGCGGCCAGCACCGAGAAGCCGCCCGACCACGCTCCCCCCATCGCGGGGTAGCCCTGGGAGTCGGTGCCGATCGCGAAGCCGGGGGCGACGGCGGGGTCCTGACCGGTGGCGGCCGCGCGCTGGGCGGCGGCGCTCAGCGCCGCGTTGATGCCGAGGTAGGGCGGCAGGCCACGCGCCGTGCGCTCGAGGTCCGCCACGACGAAGAGCTGCTGGGCGGTGGTGAGGCTGTACCAGTTGCTCGGCAAGGTCATCGGCCCGAGGTGCTCGATCGCGCGCGCGTTGTCGATCGCCTGGAGGATGAAGTTGGTGCAGGCCGAGCCGTTCGCGAAGGCCGGCCAGGTCATCGACGAGGTGAGGCACGGGTTCGAGCACGACCAGGTCGACCCGTTCTGGCTGCACTGGCCCGCCTGGAGGAAGTTCGGGCTCGGCGCGATGTTGGCAGCCGGGTTGAGGTGGGCGGCGAGTTTCGCGGCCGCGGCGGCCGCGATCGTCACGGCCGGCCTCTGCGCGACGGGCTTGGCGGGTGTCGGGCGCTTCGGCGGCGTGGGTGTGAGGGTTCGCGTCGCGACCGTGCGCGCACTCGGCGCGGTGTGGCGAACCGGTGTCGTGACGTTCGTCACGGCCGACGGGCGGGCGACGTCGTGGGCGCTCACCGGCGTCTTCACGACGACACGTGTGGTGGTCGTCACGGAACGCATCGTCGTCGGTGACGGGACGGTCGTGGACGGCACCGTCGTGGACGGCACCGTGGTCGTCGGGCTCAGGTGCGAGGTCGTGAGCGCCACCGCCGACACGGCGAGG
>JAJYPU010000051.1 GCA_021795095.1 Actinomycetes bacterium
CTCGAGGAGTTTGCGCTTGCGGGTGATGTCGCCGCCGTAGCACTTGGCGAGGACGTCCTTGCGTCTGGCCTTGACGGTCTCGCGGGCGATGACCCGGCCCCCGATCGCGGCCTGGATCGGCACGTCGAACATCTGGCGGGGAATGAGCTCGCGCAACCGCTCGGCCATCCGGCGCCCGTAGTAGTCCGCGTTCGACTTGTGCACGATTGTGGAGAACGCGTCGACCGGTTCGTGGTTGATCAGCAAGTCGACGCGAACCAACGACGACGTCACGTACCCGCTGACCTCGTAGTCGAGGCTCGCGTAGCCCTTGGTACGACTCTTAAGCGCATCGAAGAAGTCGATGACCACCTCGGCGAGGGGGATCGAGTACCGCAATTCCACCCGCTCGGTCGACAGATAGTCCATCTTTTTCATCTCGGCCCGCCGCGACTGGCACAGATCCATCACGGTGCCGAGGTACTCCGACGGGGTGAGGATGGAGATGTCGAGCATCGGCTCGTCGATGTGGTCGAGCCGACTTGGTTCGGGCAGGTCGGTCGGGTTGTCGACGTCGATCTCGGTGCCATCGGTGAGAAAGGCTCGATAGACGACCGACGGCGCGGTGGCAATCAGGGCGAGGTTGAACTCACGCTCGAGTCGCTCGCGCACGATCTCCATATGCAAGAGGCCGAGGAAGCCGCAACGGAACCCGAAGCCCAGGGCGTGGCTCGATTCGGGCTCGAAGGTGATCGAGGCGTCGTTCAGCTTCAATTTTTCGAGCGAGTCACGCAGGTCCGGCAGGTCGTCACCGTCGATCGGGTAGATCCCGCAGAAGACCATCGGCTTGGGGTCGCGATACCCGTCGAGCGCGGTGATGGCCGGTCGCGCGGCCTCGGTGACCGTCTCGCCCGATCGGGCGCCGGCGACGTCCTTGATGCCGGCGACGAGGTAGCCCACCTCACCGGGTCCGAGCTGTGAGACCGGCACCATGTCGGGGGTTCGGATCCCGATCTCTTCGATCTCGTGATTCGCCGCCGCCTGCATCATGCGCACCTTCACGTGGTCGCGCAAGGTGCCGTCGACGATCCGGATCGAACTGATGACGCCGCGATATTGGTCGTAGTACGAATCAAAGACCAACGCCCGCAGCGGTGCGTCAGGGTCCCCCGTCGGGGCGGGGATACGCTCGATAACCGCGCGCAGCAACGCCGCCACCCCCTCGCCGGTCTTGGCCGAGATGGCGAGCACCTCGTCACCGGGCAGGCCGAGCACGCTTTCGAGCTCGGCCTTGCAGCGCTCGGGGTCCGCGGCGGGTAGGTCGATTTTGTTCAGCACCGCCACGATCTCGAGGTTGTGCTCGATCGCCTGGTAACAGTTGGCGAGGGTCTGCGCCTGGATCCCCTGACTCGCGTCAACGAGCAGGATCGCGCCCTCGCACGCCGCGAGGGATCGCGAGACCTCGTAGCCGAAGTCCACGTGGCCCGGAGTGTCGATCAGCTGGAGGATGTGGTCTTCGAAGTGCACCCGCACGTTTTGGGCCTTAATCGTGATGCCACGCTCGCGCTCGATGTCCATCGAGTCCAGGTACTGCGCCCGCATCAGGCGAGGGTCGACGGCGCCGGTGATCTCCAAGATCCGGTCCGAAAGCGTCGATTTGCCGTGGTCGACGTGCGAGATGATCGAGAAGTTCCTGATTCGTGAGAAATCAAGGGGTACGGTCGGGGAACTCACGGTGCAGCAAGGCTACCCGGCGCCGGGACGGCCGAGCGCGGCCGCCGACGATTCTGCTAGCCTTGTTCAGCCCGCCGGACCTACGGCACCGCTATCGAACGAGGTTGTTTTCGTGGCCAACATCAAGAGCCAGATCAAGCGCAACAAGCAGAATGAGGTCGCGCGTGAGCGCAACAAGGCCGTCAAGTCAGAGTTGCGCACCCGCGTCAAGACCGCGGTGAGCGCGGTGGGCACCGAGAACGAGGCGCAGGCCCTCCAGGTCGCGGTCAAGCGGATCGACATGGCGGCCTCCAAGGGCATCATCCACAAGAATCAGGCGGCGAACAAGAAGAGCGGCCTGATGCGACGGATCAACGCTCTGCGAACCAGCGCGAACTAACGCCGGGCACTCGCCGTCAATCGCGCGAGTCGAGCCACCAGCACTTCAATCACCATCAGGTCGGTCACGTCGGCGGCCGTCGCGTCATCACTCGAACCAAAGGTCACGCCACCCTTCAGGTCCAGGTCAGCGCGGGTGATCAGACGAATGGCCTCGACCACGCGCACGTCACCGAGGCGCCGCGCGGCGGCGAGCGCCTTGCCCGCGGGAAACGACTTGATACCAAGCAGCGTGGCGGCTTCGTCGGCGTTACGTATCGGTGCGCCCGAGAGTCGAGCCAGGCGCAGGAAGTGACGCTGTAGCAGGTTCACGATCTGAAGGCCCGCGCGCCCCTTGGAATCGAGCATGCGCCGAGCCACGGTGATCGCGCGCGAGGCGTCGCCGGCGTCGATCGCGTCGGTGAGGTCCCATTCGGGCACCCCACCGGGGTCGCCGAGGTACGGCTCGATGTGCGCGATCGTGAGCGGCGACGTCCCATAGATTGCACGAAGTGTTCGAGCGAGCGAGTCGACGCGCGCGAGGTCGTCGCCGACCCGGTCCAGGACCGCGGACACGACGCTTCGATCGACGCTCACCCGGTACTGGGCGAACTTGCTCGCCACGAACTCCAAGCGGTCGGCCTGGCGATTGCCGACGTTCACGTCGACGACGTCGTCGGCCGCCTTTACGAGCTTGTTGGACTTCGCACCGACCACGGCCGCGACGAGCACCGTCTCGGGCGTGGGTGACGACATCCACCCGAGCAGGGCTTTGACCTCATCGGCCGTGAGGTACTGGGCGTCGCGCACCACCACCACGCGACGCTCGACGAGCATGGCGGGCGTGTAGAGCGCGTCGAGCAGCCTCGCGGTGCTCGATTCGCCGGTTGACGAGTCACGCGCGGTGAAGTCCTCGAGGGCGACCGTCGGGTCCAGGTCGCCAAGCGCCCCTTCGACGACGGTTCGCACCGTGTCGTAGACCATCGTCGCGTCCGTGCCGACGACGCAGATCGACGAGTGGCTCATCGGTCCTCGAGGATACGCGCCAGCGCGTCACGGACTCGAACGCTCGCATTCACATCGTGCACTCGCACCACCCGGCACCCGGCCGCGATGCCGAGGGCGGTCGCCGCCACCGACGGGTTTTTCCGATCGGTCACGGGCAGGTCGAACAAGACGCCGAGGAACGTCTTGTTCGACGCCGAGAGGAGCAGTGGGGAGCCGAGCTCGGCCAAGGATGCGGAGTCTCGCAGCAGCTGCAGGGAGTGGGCCGCCGTCTTGCCGAGGTCGAGTCCCGCGTCGAGCACGATTCGCTTGGCGTCGATACCGGCCTCGATCGCTGAGCGGCGCCGTTCGAGGAGGAAGTCACGAACGGTGGCGGTCACGTCGTCGTAGTGGGGCGACGGATCCGCGACGCGCGGGCGTAGGCGGATGTGTGTGGCGACCACCGTCGCTCCCGCCTTCGCCGCCGCCGGCAGGTACTCGGGGTCGGCGAATCCGCTGATGTCGTTGCCGACGGACGCGCCCTCGCGGTAACAAGCCGCGGCGACCGACGCACGCCAGGTGTCCACACTGATCGCCACGTCGAATCGACGGCGCAGCTCCGTGACGACGGGCACGACCCGGTCGAGCTCTTCGGCCTCGCCGACCTCGTCGCCGGGTCCCGCCTTCACCCCGCCCACGTCGAGCAGGTCGGCGCCCTCAGCGACCAATCGGTCGGCCCGGGTGAGCAGAGCGTCGAGGTCGAACGTGGCCGCGGGCGCATAGAAGGAGTCGCGGGTCCGGTTCAAGATCCCCATCACCAACGCCCGCGTGGTGACGTCGTAGGTCCGTGCACCCATCGCGAGTTCGATGGTCCCTTCGGGTCGAAACGGCCTCACTAGTAGAGTCGACTGGCCAAACGACGCCGAAAGCCGACGTAGCGAGGGTCCTCAGGGCCCAACGCGTCGAGTAACTCGAGCAAGTTCTCGCGCGCCGACGGGTTGGTCACCGACTGGTCGAGCAGGTGCTCAAGGGTGAGGTCGATGTCCCCATCCAGTCGCACACCGCTTCGCTCGAGTCGGATTCGGGCGAGGACCGTCTTGACCACGACGGCTGACGCCAACGGTTCGAGAACGGCCTCGGCTTCGTCGAGACGCCCTTCAACGCGCAACAGTTCGCCGAGTGCGGCCGCGACATCGACGTTCGACGGGTCGAGCTGGCGAGCCTGACGTAGCGACGGCTCGTCGCCGGCGGCCAGCAGACGCTCGATGGGTGAGGCGTCGGGTGCGAACTTCTTGACCCAGTCACGGACGGCGTGCTCGGGCAACGCGCCAACGAACGACTCGACGACCTGGCCATCCTTCAGGGCGAAGACCGAGGGGATGGATTGCACGCCGAAGGCCTGGGCGGTGCGAGGGTTCGCGTCCACGTCGACCTTCACGAGCTCCACCGCTCCGTTGGTCTCACCGATCACCTTTTCGAGCGTGGGGGTCAACGTGCGGCACGGTCCACACCACGCGGCCCACAGGTCGACCACGACCGGAACCGCCTTGGATCGCTCGATAACGGCCGCATTGAACGTGGCGTCAGTTACGTCGGTCACGATCAAATCCTACCGGCGTTCGATATCGACGCCGTCAGGTCGTTACAGTCGGTCGAGCTTGGCGATGAACTTGCGCACCGCGCGTTCGCTACGAGCACCGACGAAGGAGTCCACGACCTGTCCATTCTTGAAGGCGAAGACTGAGGGGATGGACTGCACACCGAAGGCCTGGGCGGTGCGAGGGTTCTTGTCCACGTCCACGGCCACCAACTCGACGGACCCGGCGCTCTCCTCGACCACTTTCTCCAAGATGGGGGTCAAGACTCGGCAGGGACCGCACCAAGCGGCCCAGAGGTCGACCACGACGGGCAACGTCGCCGAGCGATCGAGGACCTTGGCGCTAAAGGTGGCGTCAGTGGCATTGTTCACATTTTCACACTACCGTCGGTCGCTGACTCCCCTCCCCCACTCGCTGTTAGCCTCCTCGACTATGGAGACGATTACGGGTATCGACGTCGAGCCGGTGACCGACTGGCTCGTCAAACACGTCGGTCTCATGGCCCCCCTGCGCTTCGAGCTCATCGCGGGTGGACGGTCCAACCTCACCTTCCGCGTGACCGACGCCTTGTTCCGCGCGGTGGCGCTACGTCGTCCACCCGTGAGCCACGTCCTACCAACCGCGCACGACATGGTGCGCGAGCACACGGTGATCGCCGCGCTCGAGCCGCTCGGGATTCCCGTCGCGAAGCCGCTCGGGCTCTGCACCGACGCGTCAGTCAACGCCGCGCCCTTCTACGTGATGGAATTCGTCGACGGCTACATCCTGCGTGACCGCGAGCAGGCCGAGGTCGACTTCGACGAAGCCACGCGCGCCACCATCGGCGAGAACCTCGCCGCGACGCTGGCGAGCTTGCACGACATCGATGTCGACCGAGCGGGGCTGGGAGACCTCGCCCGCCACGACGGGTACCTGGAACGCCAGCTGCGTCGCTGGCGAACCCAGTACGAACAGATGCACGTCGACGGCGCCGACCACCACCGCTTGATCGAGGAGGTCGGCGACCGCCTCGCGGCCCGGGTCCCGGCCCAGCAACGTACGTCGATCGTCCACGGCGACTACCGACTCGACAACACCGTGCTCGACCAAACTGGCGCGATCGCCGCCATCCTCGACTGGGAGATCTGCACACTCGGTGACCCCCTCGCCGACGTCGGCTTGATGCTCGACTACTGGGCTGAGCCGGCCGACGAGATGAGTGCCCTGCTCGGCGTCGCGCCGACGACGGCGCCAGGATTCATCACCCGCGCCCAGCTCCTCGAGGCCTACGCTCGCCACTCGAACCTCGACCTGAGCGGCGTCGCCTACTATCAATCGTTCGGATATTGGAAGTTGGCCTGCATCCTGCAGGGCGTGTACGCGCGTTACCGCGCCGGGGCGACCGCGGGAGACCAGGGCAGCGTCGCCGATTTCCCGACGCACATCGCAACATTGGCGGACCTCGCCCGCCAAATACTGGAGCAGTAATGGACGACGAAATCTACGATCGCATCATCTTCCTAGCGGACCCGGTGCTCAACGAACCCGTTTTGGTCATCGGGCTCGAAGGGTGGATCGACGCCGGACTGGGCGCGAGTACCGCAATGTCCACACTCCTCTCCACCATCCCCACCGAAGTCCTGGCCACCTTTGACACTGAATACTTCATCGATCAGCGGGCTCGTCGACCGGTGGTGCGGATCATCGACGGCGTCACGACCGAGCTGACGTGGCCCGAGATCCAACTCCGCTACGGCCGCGACGGCGACGGCGCTGACATGCTGTTCCTCGTCGGTCCGGAGCCCGATTTCCACTGGAGCGACTTCGTGGACGTCGTTACGGACTCGGCCGGTCGATTCGACGTGCGCTTGACGGTAGGACTGGGCTCCTTCCCCGCTCCGACTCCCCACACGAGGCCGGTTCGGGTGATTGGCACCGCGCCCGCCCAAAGCGCTCATCTGCTCTCGGTCGTCGGCACGATGGCCGGCGAGATCGAGGTCCCCGCAGGGATCTCTGCGGCCCTCGAGCTCGGGTTCGCCGAGGTCGATATGGACGTCATCACCATATGGGCGCGCGTCCCGCACTACGTGGCCTCCATGTCCTACCCCCAGGCCGCCGCGGCCCTGATCGACGGGCTCGCGCGCATCAGCGGCCTCACCCTGGACGCGAGCGAGCTGCGCGCCTCGGCCGAGGAGGTCCGTCAACGGGTCGACGACCTGATCACGAACAACCCCGACCACGGCTCGATGGTCGAGCAGCTCGAGCAGGCGGCCGACGCCGACGAGGAGCACCCCGTCGAAGAGTTGCCGAGCGGCGACGAGTTGGCCGCTGAGCTCGAGCGGTTCCTACGCGGCGAGTCGGATTAGGGACGGGGCTGGTCTACGTCGCCCTCTTCGACGGCCAGCCCTAACCCCAGCGCGTAACCCTCGAGGAATACCGTCGCGTCGCGCTGTCGTGGATGCCGTTCGGCGATCTCATAGAAGGCCGTCGAGTGGTCGACTTCATGGAGATGGGCGAGCTCGTGGACAAGCACGGCATCGATCACCCATTCCGGACACTGACGAAGGCGGCTGCTCACGCGGATCTCGCGGGTCGCGGGCGAGCACGACGCCCAGCGCGCGCGCTGGTTGGAGACCCATCGCACCGAGTTGGGCACTACGGCGTCGGTGTAGAGCTCGGCGAGCACCCGACACCGCTCCTCGAGTGACGCGTCACCCGCCGCGTTCTGGGGACGGTGGGTGACGAGACGCTGGACAAGTTCGTCGACGAACACCGTTCGTTCGCGCCCGCGCAGCCGCGCGGGAATCTGCACGATGATCCGACTGCCCGACCAGTGTGCCGAGCCGGTCTTCGTGCGACGAGTGGACGAACGGATCTCCACCTCGGGTCGGTCGAACCGAGGTGGCTCAACGACCACCGAGTTCCGAGACGTTGGTCGCACCGCCATCACAGGATGATGTTGACCAGCCGCGGTGCGCGCGCGATTATGCGTGATGGTTCGGCGCCAGCAAGGTACTGACGAACGGCATCGTCGGCCATCGCCGCGTCGCTCGCCGCCTCGTCGGTGATGTCGGCTCGGACCTCGAGACGCGAACGCACCTTGCCGTTGACCTGCACGACCATGGTGACCGTCTCGTCGACGAGCAGTTCGGCCCTCGCGACCGGCCACGACTGGGCGTGCACCGACGGCTCACCCGGGTGACGGATCTCCCAGATCTCAGCGGACACGTGCGGCGCCATGGGTGCGATCAAGCGGACCATGACGTCGATCGCCTCGTTAAGAACCGAAGGTTCGACGCCCTCGTCGTGGGCCCACTTCGAGACTGCGTTCAGCAACTCCATCACCGCTGCGACCGCGGTGTTGTAGCTCCAGCGGTCGAGATCGGTGGTGACGCGTTTGATGGTCCGGTGCACCGCCCGCTCGACGGCACTGTCACGTTGCTCGTCGCGAGGCCGTTCGACCAACGTGGTGTCAGTCGCGAGTCGGTAGATCCGGTCGAGGAAGCGCGCACAGCCCTCGATCACGTCCTCGGTCTGGGCGGTCCAGTCGACGTCGTCGGCCGGCGGTCCGACGAAGAGGTGAAAGACGCGCAGCGCGTCGGCCCCGACGCGGTCGAAGTACTGCTCGGGGGCGATCAGGTTCCCCTTCGATTTAGACATCTTGGAGCCGTCGAGGCGGATCATGCCCTGGGTGAAGAGCCTCGTGAACGGCTCTCGCGGCAGTCCCGGGGCGAGGCCGATGTCGACGAGTGCCTTCAGGTAGAACCGCGCGTAGAGCAGGTGCAAGATGGCGTGCTCAATGCCGCCGATGTACTGGTCGACCGGCATCCACTTCGCCGCCTGCGCGGGGTCGAACGGTCGGTTCTCGGTGAACGGATCGGCGTAGCGCAAGAAGTACCACGACGAATCGGTGAACGTGTCCATCGTGTCGGCCTCGCGCCGGGCCGGACCGCCGCACACCGGACACGTGGTGTCGCGAAACGCGGCGTGGGTGGCCAAGGGCGACTGGCCGTTGCTATCCATCACCACGTCGTCGGGTGCCACGATCGGGAGTTGGTCCTCGGGGACCGGGACCATGCCGCAAACTTCGCAGTAGACGATTGGAATCGGGCAGCCCCAGAACCGTTGGCGCGAGACCAGCCAGTCACGGAGCCGGTAGTTGACCTTGGTCACGCCGCGTGCATGTTCCACCAGGAACGACGTCGCCGCCGCCTTCGCCTCGGCGACGTTGAGCCCGTCGAGGAATCCCGAATTGATGTGTCGGCCATCGCCGGCGTAGGCCCCGTCGGCGACCCCTTCAGGCCGCTCGACGGTTGGTACGACGGGAAGTCCGTAGGCCCGCGCGAAGGCGAGGTCGCGCTCGTCCTCGCCAGGAACGGCCATGATGGCGCCGGTCCCGTACGTGCCAAGCACATAGTCGGCGACGTAGAGCGGCACCGACTCGCCCGTGAACGGGTTCAGCACGTAGCGGCCGGTGAACGCGCCGCGCTTGGTCAGCCCCGACCCGCTCTCCGATGACGACGTGCGTTCAACCTCGCTCAAGGACGTCGCGCGAGCCACCAGGTCGGCGACGACTGGTCGTTGCTCATCGGTGGTCAACTCGTCCAGCATCGGGTGTTCCGGCGCGACGACGGCGTAGGTGATGCCGAACCCCGTGTCCGGGCGGGTGGTGAAGACCCGCAACACCTTCGTTGGATTATCGGCGACCACGAGGTCGAACTCGACGCCCTCGCTGCGCCCGATCCAGTTTCGCTGCATCGTCTTGACCCGTTCGGGCCACTCGAGGGTGTCGAGGTCGGCGAGGAGCTCGTCGGCGTAGTCGGTGATCTTGAAGAACCACTGCTCGAGGTTGCGCCGCTCGACCACGTCGCCCGAGCGCTCGCAGGTCCCATCGGCCAGTACCTGCTCGTTGGCGAGCACGGTCGCGCAACCCGGACACCAGTTGACCGGAGCCAGCGCGCGATACGCGAGGCCGGCTCGCAGAAACGCGAGGAAGATCATCTGCGAGTACTTCATGTACTGCGGATCGTGGCTCATCACCTCTCGACGCCAGTCGTAGACGGCGCCGAGGCGCTGAACCGAGCGCTTGAGTTCGGCCATGCGCGCCTCGGTGAAGATCCGAGGATGGCTGCCGGCCTTGATGGCGGCGTTCTCGGCGGGCAGCCCGAACGAATCGAACCCGAAGGGCGAGAGGACGGCCTTGCCGAGCATGGTCTGGTATCGAACCACCAGGTCGCCGAAGGTGTAGTTGCGTACGTGGCCCTGGTGGGCCGCCCCCGAGGGATAGGGGTACATGCACAAGGCGTAATACCGTTCGCGAGGATCATCGTTGTCGACCTCGTACGTGCCGACCAGACGCCATCGTTCTTGCCATTTGGCTTCTACAGATCTGACGTCAAAGGGGCGGGCCATCTCGACATTCTAGGGAGCCAACGGCGTATCCTCGAAGTGAAAGCCGAGGCCCCAATGACCGAACCCACCTACGTCCTCGTCCATGGCGCGTGGCACGGTGCCTGGTCGTGGCGACTGCTCACAGAGGAGTTCGATCGACGTTCCGTGGCCTGGCGCACACTCGAACTGCCGAGCTCGCACGACGACGGCGATGGAACGAGTGATCTCGGGTCCGACGTCCAGGCCGTTGTCTCGGCCGTCGACTTCGACGGGCCGACGGTATTGGTAGGACACAGTTACGCCGGGGCGGTCATCGCGGAGGCGAGCGGTCAACTCGACGAGCTGGTTGGCCTGGTCTTCATCGCCGCCCTAATCCCGACCGTCGGCCAGAGTGCGACTGACGTCTCGCGCCTCGGCGGCGTGCGCACGGAGCTAGATACGGCCATGACGGTCGACGGGCCACGGCTGCGGCTGGATCCGTCGCTCGCACGGTCCGCACTCTACGGTGACTGCCAGGAATCGGTGGCGACGGACGCGGTGTCGCGCCTCGGCTCGCAGACGATCGCGAGTTTCCGCTCAAAGCGTGAATACCCCGACGCAGCCGCCCGGCGCCACTACATCCGGTGCACCAACGATCGAGCGATTGACCCGACGCTTCAGTTGCTGATGGCGTCGTCGTGCGATACCACCATCGAGATTGCGAGCGACCACTCGCCGTTCCTCTCGCATCCGGAAATCTGCGCTGACGCCGTCGCCACCTGGTGACGGTTCGGCCAACTGCTACGATTGTCTGACCGTTGGGGGTATAGCTCAGTTGGTAGAGCGCTTGACTGGCAGTCAAGAGGTCAGGGGTTCGAAT
>JAJYPU010000321.1 GCA_021795095.1 Actinomycetes bacterium
CGCTGATGGCGTCTGGTTCGTCCCAGCGCTGTCGGGCCTCGGCACCCCGTATTGGGACTTCGGTGCTCGCGGCGGTTTCTTCGGGCTCACCCGCGGGTCGTCTCGGGCTCACCTGGTGCGCGCGATCCTCGAAGGGATCGCGCACCGCGGTGCCGACCTGGTGGACGCGGCCGAACGTGAGACTCAATCATCCGTCGCTGAGATCCGCGTCGACGGCGGAATGTCAGCGAACGACTTTCTCGTCCAGCACCTCGCCGACGTCACCGGTCGACCGGTCGCCGTCTCGTCCGAGCGTGAGGCCACCACTCGCGGTGCGGGCCTCATGGCCCTCGTCGGTGCCGGTTTCCTCTCGGTGGCGGACGTCGAGACACTCTGGCATCCCACGACCACCATTGTTCCCCAGTTCGACGATGAAGCTCGAACCACGTCGCGGGACATCTGGCGCACGATGGTGGCGCGCGCTGCCCAGACGATCCCCGAGCTCAGTGCGGTGTCGTTCTGATCGTTCGACTCGATAGTCGACCGTGGTGCACGCGAACTCCGTGACCCGCCCGTTCGGCAAGTGTGGGACCGGGTCGAATACTCGCTACACCGACCACGGTGCGCGTGCGATCGCCTCACGCACCGTGGTCGGTGTGTCCAAGAGCACCTTCGCCAGCATCAACGCCCTCGGACTGCTGAGCGCCACGATACCGGTGACCACATCGTCGCGGTGGTAGAGGGCGAGCCACCGACCCGATGCATCATCACCGAGGACTCGCGTGACGTCATCGTTCGGATCGGGGTGGCCGAGGAGCTGAATCTTCTTGCCGTACTGGTCCGACCAGAAGTACGGAATGAACGGCGCCTCGTCGCGTTCACCCGTGAGCCACGCACGCGCCAGCGTCGTGGCGTGATCGTTCGCCACCTGCCAGTGCTCCATTCGCACGAGCGCCGAACCGACGGGGCCCGACCACTCGAATCGGGCGACGTCGCCGATGGCGGCAACCCCCGGCGCGGCCTGCATCGCCGAGTCCACGACAACACCGTTCTCAAGTGCGAGACCCGATCCGTTCAACCATTCGACGTTCGGGATGGCGCCGACCCCCGTCACCACGACCTGCGCGACGACGTCGGGCGAACCGTCTATGCGCACGAGCAGCGCGTGGGGTCCTTCTTCCACGTCACTGACTCGCTGGTCAGTTCGCAGTTCGACGCCCGCCACCGCGGGGAGGTCGAGTAGCCACGACGACACGTGCTCGCCGAGCACACCCAGCAGCGGCCGAGGCGCCATCTCAAGGACGACCGCACGAAACCCCCGCTTCGTCAGCGACGACGCGACCTCGGCTCCGATGAATCCACCGCCGATAATCGCGATGGTCGAACCCGGCGTCACACGTGCCAAGTCGTCATTTAGACCCTGCACGTCGTCAATCGTTCGAAGCACGTGCACCCGTTTCCCCGCTGACGTCGTCAACCGCCGCGCGCGGGTGCCCGTCGCGATTACCACGTGTGTAGCCGCCACACTTCCGCCGTCGGCCAGTCGGACCTCACGGCGGTCGATGTCCAGCCCAACCGCGGCCACACCGAGTCGCCACGTCACGTCATCGGGCGAGCCCGACCGCACGAGCCCGGTGTCGTGAAGGTCCACCACACCAGTGAGGACCTGTTTCGACAGCGGTGGACGATCGTAGGGTCGATGCTGTTCGTCGCCGATGACGGTCACGGCGCCCCGGTAGCCATCTCGTCGAAGGGCCTCCACGAGTCGCCAGCCCGACAGGCCGGCGCCCACGACCACGACGTGGCTCGACTCGTCGAGTCGTTCTATCGGCTGAACGTTGCTAACCATTGCTCTGCGCTCATCGGTGCAAGTACCGCGTTGTCCCGGCGGATTTCGTCCAGTTGCGCCGTCGCCTCGGGAGAATAGCGATGTCCCGGGTATAGCCAAGTCGAGCCATCGAGGTGAGCCAGGCGACTCGTCAGCGTTCGGTACATCTCGGTGGGATCAGAGCCTGGTAGGTCCGTTCGCCCACAGCCATCGATGAAGAGCGTATCGCCACTGATCAGGCGCCCGTCGACGAGCGCGCACTGACTGCCGGGCGTGTGACCGGGAGTATGAATCAAGGTCACACGCACCGACCCAATCTCGATCACATCACCGCTGTCGTGCTCCACGAGGTTGCCCGTCCCTACGCCAGACCCCTCACGTACCCACTGCGACTCGGCTGACTGGACGTGGACCGGGACATCGTGGACTTCGAGGAGCTCCCTCGTACCCGCGACATGGTGACCTACGAGCGACCCACCCGCGTGGTCGGCGTGGTAGTGGGTGAGCACGACGGCGCGTGCCGTCATGGCGTCCTGCTCGAGCACGTCGAGCAGCTCAGTGGGACGATATGCCGGGTCTATCAACACCGCGTCACCGGTCTCGCGATCGCCGATGGCGTAGACGAAGTTAACCATCTGGGTCGCCACCGGATCACCGACCGCAAAGTCCACGCCCGCGAGGAGCTGGCGAAAGTAAAGACGATCAGTCACAGATCGG
>JAJYPU010000322.1 GCA_021795095.1 Actinomycetes bacterium
GAACACGCAGGCCACCGTCGAGCACTAGAAGGATAGGACCATGACCACCATGTACTACGAGGGCGATGCCCACCCCGAAATCCTCGAGGGCAAGAAAATCGCGATCCTGGGCTACGGCTCACAGGGTCACGCGCACGCGCTCAACCTGCACGATTCGGGACTGGATGTGCGCGTGGGGCTACGCCCTGAGTCGTCCTCGGTCTTTAAGGCTGAAGAAGCGGGCCTGCGCGTGCTCGGCATCGCCGACGCCGCCGCCGAGGCCGACATCATCATGATGCTGCTGCCCGACACCGAGCAGAAGCGTATCTATGACCTCGAGGTCGCCCCGCACCTGACGGCGGGCAAGTGCCTGCTTTTCGCCCACGGTTTCAACATCCGTTTCAACCTCATCAACCCGCCCGCCGACGTGGACGTCGCCATGGTGGCGCCCAAGGGTCCCGGCCACCTGGTGCGCCGCACCTACGTTGAGGGCGGCGGCGTCCCCTCGCTCATCGCGGTCCACCAGGATGCAACCGGCCAGGCGCACGCGATTGCGCTCGCCTACGCCCACGGCATCGGGGCTACCCGGGCTGGGGTGCTCGAGACGACCTTCACCGAGGAGACAGAGACGGACCTCTTCGGTGAGCAGGCCGTGCTCTGTGGCGGCGTGAGCGCCCTCGTGACCGCGGGCTACGAGACCCTCGTCGAGGCGGGGTACCAGCCCGAGAGTGCCTACTTCGAGTGCCTGCACGAACTCAAGCTCATCGTGGACCTGATGTACGAAGAGGGGATCACGGGGATGCGTTTCTCGGTGTCAGACACCGCCGAGTACGGCGACCTGACCCGCGGTCCACGGATCATCACGAGCCAGGTGAAGGCCGAGATGAAGAAGGTGCTCACCGAGATCCAAGACGGGACCTTCGCCGCCGAATGGATCAAGGAGAATGAGATCGGCCGGCCGCGCTACCGTGAGTTGCGCGAGGTCGGCAAGAAGCACCCGATCGAGGACATCGGCAAGAAGCTGCGCGCCATGATGCCCTTCGTCTCGGCGGGCAAGCAGAAGGTCTCCGAGGCCTCGGGCGGCGCGGTCGACTGACCGCTAGGGGGATGGCGCGTCAGCGACGATGCTGCGGATTATCCCCGGGAAGACCAGTGCGTGGAATGGGGCGGCGCCGTACCAGTAGAGGCGACCCCAGAGCCCGCGCGGCTTGAAGCGGGCGCGCTGGGTCACGTGCGTGCCCGTCGGCGTCGGCTCAAATCGCCACTCAAGCCACGCCTCACCGGGCAGGATCATCTCGGCGCGCAGGCGCAACACCGTGGGCGCCTCGAGTTCCTCGACGCGCCAGAAGTCGACGTGGTCGCCAACGCGTAGCTCGGTCGGGTGGCGTCGTCCGCGCTGAAGTCCTGGTCCGCCCAGCAGTCGGTCGAGGAAGCCGCGCACGCGCCACAGCCACTCGACGCGATACCAGCCGCGGTCGCCACCGATGGCGATGACGTTGCGGAAGCAGGCCTCGGCCGAGGCCGTGGTATCGAGCACCCGCACGTCGCTGAGCTCCGTGCCGCCAGCCCACGCGGGGTCCGTGGCGTAGCTGCGGAACGGTTGGAAGTCCGCGTCGGTGAACGTCGTGGGCGCCTCGCCGCGATCGGTCACGCCGAGCGCGAGGGTGATCGCGTCGCGAAGGGACCGCCTCGGCGCGCCGAGCAACGCGAGCGTTACCGGGTCGTCGGCGACGACTTCGTTCACCAGGCTGTCGACCAATGGGCGGGCGAGCGATGCGGGCACGGGCGTCACGAGACCGACCCAGTGGCTCGACAGCCGCGGCGTCAAGACCGGCACCGGGATCAGGCGGCGGCGCCGCAGGCCCGCGACGTCGGCGTAGAGCGCCATCAGTTCTGCGTAGGAGACGACGTCGGGGCCGCCGATCTCGAAGACCCCGGCGAGGGGCTGGGGGACGTCGATCACCTTGACGAGGTAGTCGAGGACGTCGGAGATGGCGATCGGCTGGGACCGCGTGGTCACCCACTTTGGCGTGACCATGACGGGTAAGACCTCGACGAGGTACCGCAGCATCTCGAAGCTCGCCGAACCCGAGCCGATGACCACCGCGGCCCGCAGCTCGGTGACTGGAATCGGACCGTCGGCGAGTGTACGCCCCACTTGCTGTCGACTGGCGAGGTGGACACTGAGCTCGGCGTCGTCGCGGCCCATGCCGCCCAAGTACACGATTCGCGAGACGCCAGCGGCGATCGCGGCGTCTCGGAAGTTGGCGGCGTCGGACACCTCGCGTCGCACCCAGTCGAGGCCGTCGCCGATGCCGTGTACGAGGTAGACCGCGACGTCGATGCCCGCGAGGACGCCGTCGAGATCACCGCCGACGGATCCCTCGACGATTTCAACGTCATCGCGCCAGGGCGCGGTGGTGAGCTTGGCCGGCGTTCGCACGAGACAGCGCACCGGGTGGCCGCCCTCGAGCAGACGCGGCACGAGGCGCCCTCCGACGTAGCCGGTGGCCCCCGTGACCAGAACGCGACTCGGTGCGGTCG
>JAJYPU010000323.1 GCA_021795095.1 Actinomycetes bacterium
CATCACCGCGCTCGCACCGTCGAGCACCGCGTTGGCGACGTCGGTCACCTCGGCGCGCGTGGGCACCTGGGCGTGGGTCATCGACTCGAGCATCTGGGTGGCCACCACGACGGGACGCGCGTAGCGGATGCCGTGACGCACGATGTCCTTCTGCAGGTGCGGGACCTCCTCAATGGGCATGCGCACGCCGAGATCGCCGCGCGCCACCATGATGGCGTCTGAGACCGCGATGATCTCGTCGAGGTTGGTGACCCCCTCGGCGGTCTCGATCTTGGCCATGATCATGACGTCGTCGCGTGAGAGGACGGTGCGCGTCGAGACGATGTCAAAGGCCGAGCGGACAAAGGAGACCGCGAGGATCTCAAAGGCCTCGCCGCGCAGCGCCTCGAGACGGGCGCGGTCCTCAACGGTGGGCAGCCGGTCGTGCAGGATCGAGGTCGGGAGCGAGAGCCCCGGCTTTCCGGTCACGTTGCCGCCGGCGCTAACCACCGCGCGGGCCGTCGGACCTGGTTGGAGGACTTCCAGTGACACGCCACCGTCGCCGATGTGAATCTTGTCACCGGCGTGCAGCAGGCTGAGCACGTCCTTGCGCTCGACGACGATTCGCTGGGCGCTCGAGGTCTCACCGAAGGCCTCGACCAGCTCGACCGAGTCCCCGGTCTCGAGGTTGACCGGCGCCGTGCCGAACGACCCGGCCCGGATCTTCGGCCCCGGAATGTCGACCATGATCGCGAGGTCCGGCGCGAGCGCGCGTACCCGCCGAAGTCGCTCGATGCCCGAGGGGATGTCGCCGTGGGCCATGGAGAGCCGAAAGACGTCGACACCCGCCGCGGCGAGGTCAAGGATGACCGCGTCCGAATCAGACGCCGGTCCTAATGTGGCCACGATTCGCGTGCGTCGCACGTGCTTCCCTTCAACGCTTTTCGCAAGTCTACGAGAACCACCATCGGCCTCGACTCGCACACGACATGACGAGAGTGACTAAAGGCCCTACTCAAGCGGCCCGCGGGCGACCCGCGCGCCACGAGCATGGAATCCGGACGAGTACAGTACTCCTGAGATTGGCCATTGCGTCGTCGTATATCGAGTCGCGGGTCCGTCTCGGGCGACTTCGAAGGAGGGCCGAGTGGAACCGACGGACGTACGGGACCCCAACTACTACCACCGCGTGGTGGACTGTCAATGGGCCTGTCCGGCCCACACCGATGTGCCGGGCTACATCCGTCTCATCTCCCAGGGCGAGTTCGACGAGGCCTACCTCCTCAACCGCTCCTCCAACGTCTTTCCGGGCGTGCTCGGGCGCACGTGCGACCGGCCCTGCGAGCCGGCCTGTCGGCGCGGGCGCGTGGACGGCACCCCGGTCGCAATCTGCCGGCTGAAGCGCGTGACCGCCGACCTGAAGGGTGACATCACCGATCGCCTCGCCCCGATCCCCGAGCAGAAGAACGGCAAGCGCGTCGCGCTGATTGGCGCCGGCCCGTCCTCACTCACCGTCGCCAACGACCTCGCCCCGCTCGGCTATGAGATCACCATCTTCGAGAAGTTCGACCAGCCCGGTGGTCTGATGCGTTCGAACATCCCGAACTTTCGACTCCCGGCAGAGGTCCTCGACGAGGAGACCGGCGTCATCTTGGACCGCGGCGGCGTCGAGATCCGCTACAACTCACCGGTCACGAGCCTGCGCGGACTGCTCGACGAGGGCTACGACGCTGTCTACGTCGGCGTCGGCGCCCCGCGGGGCAAGGAGCTCGACCTGCCGGGACGCCACGACGAGGTGGAGTCGCACATCCACATCGGCATCGACTGGCTCGAATCAGTAGCCTTCGGCCACCTCGACTCGATCGGAAAGCGAGTCCTGATCATCGGTGTCGGCAACACCGCGATGGACTGCTGTCGCACCTCACGGCGAGTCGGCGGCGAGGACATCAAGGTCATGGCCCGTCGGCCCCGCGAGTTCTTCAAGGCCTCGCCCTGGGAGCTCGAGGACGCCGAGGAGGAGGGCGTCGAGATCGTCGTCAACCACGCACCCAAACGATTCGTCGTCGAAGACGGCCGACTCGTGGGCATGGAGTTCGACGTGCTCGAGTGGGACGAGGGTGCTCGCCACTCCACCACAATCGACACCGTGGTCGTGCCGTGTGACGACGTCATCTTGGCCATCGGCCAGGAAAACGCGTTCCCCTGGATCGAGCGTGACCTCGGTATCGAGTTCGGCGAGTGGGACATGCCGGTCGTCGACGAGACGACCTTCCAGTGCAGCCGTCCGGGCGTCTTCTTCGGTGGTGACGCCGCGTGGGGGCCCAAGAACATCATCTGGGCCGTCGCCCACGGTCACGAGGCCGCCATCTCGATCGACAACTACTGCTCAGGTGTCGCGCTCGAGGAACGGCCCGCGAAGGGACTCAACCTGGTGAGCGCGAAGATGGGCATGAACGAGTGGCGCTACCACAACGACTACAACCCCTCACCGCGCCAGCAGATGACCCACGTCGACCTGACCGAGCGATTCAGCT
>JAJYPU010000324.1 GCA_021795095.1 Actinomycetes bacterium
CGCCTACTTCGATCTCTCGAGTTCGTGGGTGGAGGGCACCAAGAACGAGCTGGCGGCCCGGGGCTACTCGCGCGACAAGAAACGTGGCGTCGCCCAGATCGAGTACGGGCTCCTCACCGACCGTGACGGTCGACCAGTCGCCATTGAGGTCTTTGCCGGCAACACCGGTGATCCCACGGCCTTCGTGGCGATCGCCGAGTCGGTGCGCACCCGTTTTGGTCTCCGCCACCTCACCATGGTGGGCGACCGCGGGATGATCACCAGTGCGCGCATCCGTGCTCTTCAAGAGGAGACCACCCTCGGGTGGCTGACCTGCCTGCGGGCCCCCCAGATCGCCCAACTGGCGAGTGAGGACGGTCCCCTGCAGCTGTCGCTCTTCGACGAGAGGGACCTGGCGGAGTTCACCCACCCGAACTACCCCAACGAGCGACTGGTGGCCTGTCGCAATCCGTTGTTGGCGGGTGAGCGCACGCGTAAGCGCAACGAGCTGCTCGCCGCCACCGAAGCGGCCCTCGCCCCGATCGTCACGGCCGTTGAGAGCGGACAACTCGCCGGTGCCGACAAGATCGGGCTGCGGGTCGGCAAGGTGCTCAACAAGTGGAAGATGGCCAAGCACTTCGAGGTCGCCATCACTGACTCGACGCTTCGCGTCACGAGGCGCCAGGCAGCCATCGACGCCGAAGCCGCGCTGGACGGGATCTACGTGCTGCGCACCACCCTGAAGGAGGGCGAGATGGACGCCGCCGGTGTGGTTGGCGCCTACAAGGACTTGGCGAACGTGGAACGCGACTTTCGCCACATCAAGGTCGACGATCTCTCGCTTCGTCCGATTCACCACCGCCTCGAAGCCCGGGTGCGCAGCCACGTGTTCATCTGCCTGCTGGCGGCCTACCTGGTGTGGCACCTGCGCGAGACGCTCGCCCCGCTCACCTTCACCGACGAGCACCCACCGACCCGTGAGAATCCGGTCGCCCCGGCACGTCGTTCGCCGGCGGCGTCACGCAAGGCCGCCGCGAAGCGCAACGGGGCCAACGACGAGGTCCGCGGGTTCCGCGAGCTTCTCGATCACCTCGCGACCCTCACTCGCAACACGATGACCCTGACTACGGACCGGGCTCGTTCCTTCGAGATGCTCTCCACCCCCACCCCCACTCAGCGCCGCGTCTTCGAACTACTCGGCGCCGCGGTGCCTCGGCGGCTGACGTAGACAGTAACGTCCGCGAGAAAGTCTCATTTCCCCTGATTGGAACTGATACCCACGTCCAGGTCAGGGTAACTTCGGGTTAGGTAATATGCGTGCTCTCTACAGATATCACTGCGGATCAGCGATAATGGAGGGGAACAACTGGGTATCTCGGAAACTCACGCTAGGAACTGGGAGCGCCGCGCCCCACCGTGGTGCGCGCCGCTCCGCGAACGCCTGGGCCCCTTCGCGGACGTCGTCCGACTTAAGGATTTCTTGCAAGGCGGCGTGCTGTCGCGCCAACTGTTCCACACGTGACAGAGTTGACGCTTCGTTGATGAGCCGTTTGGTGACTCGCACGGCAAGCGGCGCGTTCGCTGCGATCTGCCCGGCCAAGACGAGTGCCTCGTCCAATGCCCGTCCTGGTTCGGTCAGACGGCTGACCATACCCCAACGATGGGCGGCAACTGCTGATAACATCCCGCCGGTCAGCGCGTACTCCGTGGCCACATGTCGCGGGATACTCCTCGGGAAGCGTAGAAGTCCTCCGGAGCCTGCGATTAGCCCTCGCTTGACTTCAGGCAGGCCGAACGAGGCGTTGCTCGCCGCTACGATCAAGTCGCACGCCAACACGATCTCAAACCCACCGGCCAACGCCATACCCTCGACAGCGGCCACGATGGGTTTCTGGGGTGGCCGATCCGTAAAGCCGGCGAAACCGCGGTCAGGGACGTCAGAACGCTCGCCACGCAGAAATGCCTTCAAATCCATGCCCGAGCAGAACGTGCCCCCGGCCCCGGTGATCACTCCGACGACCAGGTCGTCGTCGGAGTCAAGCTCATCCATCGCGTCGGCGATCGACTCGCCCATGGCTACGTTGATCGCGTTATGCACCTCGGGACGATTGAGCGTGATCACCAGCACGTTGTCCCGTCGCGTCACCAACACCGTGTTTTTCACGCGCAACCCCCGCTTGAATTTCGCTAAGTTATTGATGGCCATGCTAACAGGATGCAATTTCGGTGCTTTGGCAAGGGCCTCGAGGAGGATGTCGTGGCGAGATCAATGGCCGTCATCGGAGCGGGCACGATGGGCGTCGGCATCGCCTACGTGTTTGCCGCGGCAGATTGGGACGTCACGATCGTCGAACCAGACGAAACTCGCGCCGTCGAGACGTCGCGTGAGCTTGCCGACGCCGCTGCGGTCGGTATGCGTCGAGGTGTCCTCAAAGAGGCGATTGGGACGAGGCTAGCGACCGACGTCCACCGAGTCGCTGACATAGCCGCACTCACCGCCGGACTGGACCTCATCATCGAGTCGGTTCCCGA
>JAJYPU010000325.1 GCA_021795095.1 Actinomycetes bacterium
GCCGAGGTTGAAGATGTAGCCCGAGGCGCTCCCGGCGCGCTCGAGCACCTCGCGCGCCGCGCGCACGCCCATCGCGGCGTCGCCGAGGCACCGCGCGGGGTCGAGGTTGCCCTGGACCGGCCGGTCCCCGACGCGCCGTCGCCCCTCGTCGAGATCGACGTGCCAGTCGATGCCCATCACGGTGCTGCCCGCCGTCGCCATCAGGTCGAGCAGCTCGCCGGTGCCCACCCCGAAGAGGATGGTCGGCACGTCGAGGTCCGCCAGTCCCTCGAGCACCCGGGCCGTCGGCTCGAGGGCGAAGCGCCGGTACTCGTCGCGCGTGAGTGAACCGGCCCAGGAGTCGAAGAGCTGGACCGCGCGTGCCCCGTGGGCGACCTGGAGGCGCAGGAACGCGATCGTGATCGCGACCAGCCGGTCGATGAGCCGGCCGAAGAGCGCAGGGTCGGTGTGCATCAAGGTCTTGATGACCCCGAAGTCCCGGGTTGGCGCCCCCTCGATGAGGTAGCTCGCGACGGTGAAGGGGGCCCCGGCGAAGCCGATGAGCGGGGTGTTGGTCGCCGCGAGGTCCGCCACGACCAGCTCGACGGTGCGCGTGACGTGCGCGACGTCGCGCGCCGAGAGGTCGCGCAGTCGCTCGAGGTCGGCGTCACTGCGGAAGGGCTCGGCGATGACCGGGCCGCGACCGGGCACGACGTCCACGCCGAAGCCGATCGCGTGGTAGGGCACGACGATGTCCGAGAAGAGGATCGCGGCGTCCACGCCGTAGCGCCGCACCGGCTGCATCGTGATCTCGCGGGCGAGCTCGGGGTCCGCGATTCTCTCCAAGATCGAGCCCGAGCCGCGAAGCGCGCGGTACTCGGGTAGCGAGCGGCCGGCCTGGCGCATGAACCAGACCGGGACGTGGTCCACCGATTCACCCCGACATGCCCTCAGTAGTACCGGTTCCAAAGCGCTCCTTTGCCGCTTCTCAATCTACGTGCGGGCGCTAACTACCGGCGCCGGGGTCCCGCCGGTGGGCCCACCACGAGCAAGTAAGATTGTCAAACCCATTTCGGGTATCAGGAGACGTGGCTATGGCACACCAGCGCGAGATCGCCGAGGAACAGGCATTCCTCGACCGAGCCCTTGACGCGCTCGACCACATGCGCGCTGAGGCGCGGTCGCTGCGTGACAGTGCGGCGGTGGCCAACATGCGCGGCGCTGGCGACCTCGTCGAGCGCGACGTCGTCATGGGCACCGCGCTTCAGCGCCTCGACCAGCTGGCGATCGGCGACCAGCCCCTCTTCTTCGGTCGCATCGACTACGCCCCCGACGACGCCGGCGCCTCGGACGTGTACCACGTCGGGCGTCTCGCGGTCTCCGACGAGCAGCTCAACGCGCTCGTCGTGGACTGGCGCGCCCCGGTCGCCGAGGCCTTCTACCGCGCGACAGGCGTCGAGCCGCTCAACCTCGTGCGCCGACGCCATGTGGCGATCCGCAGCCGCGAGGTCACTGGCGTCGAGGACGAGTACTTCGCCGACGCGAACGGCGACCTCGCCCTGCCCGACGCGGACGTGCGCGAGGCGACCGCCGACGGCCTGGTCGACGGGGGACTCGCCCTCGGCGGACCCGGGGCGCTGCTCGCCGCCCTCGGCCAGGCGCGCACGGGTCGCATGGGCGACATCGTCGCGACCATCCAGGGCGAACAAGACCGCATCATCCGCACGCCGCTGCCCGGCGTGCTGCTCGTCCAGGGCGGCCCGGGTACCGGCAAGACGGCGGTGGCGCTGCACCGCGCCGCCTACCTGCTCTTCACCCACCGCGCGACCCTCGAGCGCCAGGGCGTGCTCGTGGTCGGCCCGAACCCGCTCTTCCTCAACTACATCGAGAACGTCCTGCCGTCACTCGGCGAGTCCGGAGTCACGCTCTCGACGATCTCGGGGCTGGTGACCAACGTCACAGTTCGCGCGCGCGAGTCCGACGAGGTCGACCGTCTAAAGGGCGACCTGCGCATGGTGACCGTGCTCGCCCAGGCGGTCTCGACGCGCGAGCGCCCCCTGCGCACCGACGTGGAGATCCCCGTCGGGCGCGCGATCATGGTGCTTCGCGCGCGAGAGACCCGTGAGGTGATCGAGCGGGCTCGTCGCCGCCCCGGCAACCACAACCAGCGACGATCAGCGATCGGCCGCGAGCTCGCGAGCCGGCTCGCCTCGCAGTACTACCAGCGCTTCATCCGCGACGAGGGCGAGGGGGCGAGCGGCGTGGGCGAGCTCGCTGACCAGATCCGCGCGACGCCCGAGTTCCAGGCGGCCCTGCAGCGGATGTGGCCGCGCCTGAGCGGCCAGGAGCTCCTGCACGACCTCTTCGGTGCACCGGCGCTCGTGCGCGCGGCCGGGGCGGGCGTGCTCACCGAGGCCGAGTGCGACCTGCTCGTGCGGCCACGGTCGGCCTCGCTCGACGACGTCGCCTGGACCAAGGCCGACGCGGCCCTGATCGACGAGGCGCGCGTGCTGCTCGGGCCGCGGCGCCG
>JAJYPU010000326.1 GCA_021795095.1 Actinomycetes bacterium
TTGCAGCGACGCTAGGTGTTCGGGCACCAGGTAGTCAAAGGGTCGGTCGACGGCGGCGACCTCGGTCACCACACGAACCGCACGCGGCCCCGTCACTAGTTCAGCGACAACTCCCGGCGCAGGTCGTCGACCCGCGGCGTCTGCTCCCACGTGAACCCCTGATCACTGCGACCGAAGTGTCCGTACGCCGCGGTGCGCTGGTAGATCGGACGACGCAGGTCGAGGTCTCGGATGATCGCCGCCGGTCGCAGGTCGAAGATAGCGTCGACGGCCTTGGCGATCTTGGCCCGGTCGACGGTCTCGGTGCCGAAGGTCTCGACGAGCACCGAGACGGGACGCGCCACCCCGATGGCGTAGGCCACCTGCACCTCGCAGCGTTGCGCCGCGCCCGCTGCGACGACGTGCTTGGCCACCCAGCGCGCGGCGTACGCCGCCGAGCGGTCGACTTTGGATGGGTCCTTGCCGGAGAAGGCGCCGCCGCCGTGACGGGCCATGCCGCCGTAGGTGTCCACGATGATCTTGCGCCCGGTGAGCCCGGCGTCGGCGTGGGGACCGCCGAGGACGAACTTGCCCGACGGGTTGACGATGACGCGCATGGAACTCGTGTCGAGATTCGACGGCAACACTGGCCGAATCACGTGCTCGAGCACATCCTGGCGAATAGTGGTCTGTGAGTCGTAACCATCTTCGTGCTGGGTCGAGACGAGGACTGTGTCCACCGCCACCGGCCGTCCATCCTCGAACGCGATCGTGACCTGGGTCTTGCCGTCTGGGCCGAGGTACGGAATTAGTCCCGAGCGACGGACCTGGGCCAGGCGCATGGAGAGTCGGTGCGCCAACCAGATCGGCACTGGCATGAAGTCGTCATTGTCGTTGCAGGCGTAGCCGAACATCATGCCCTGGTCACCCGCCCCGAGCGCGTTCAGCTGGTCCTCGCCACCCGAACCACTGCGCAGCTCAAGGGCGGCGTCCACGCCCCCGGCAATATCGGGGCTCTGCTTATCCAACGAGACGAGCACCGCACAGGTGCGCCCGTCGAACCCCTTGCTCCCATTGTCGTAGCCAATGTCGAGAATCGTCTTGCGCGCGATGGCGTTGATATCCACCACCGCCGAGGTCGTAATCTCGCCCGCGACCACGCAGAGTCCCGTCGTGAGCAGGGTCTCGCACGCCACGCGCGCGTGAGCGTCCTGAGCGAGGATGGCGTCCAGAACGCTGTCAGAGACCTGATCCGCGATCTTATCGGGATGACCTTCCGTTACCGACTCCGACGTGAAGAGGGTGCGATCGCTCATTGGTCTCCTTGCGGTAACAATGCAACCACCCTAGTCAACACCTCTAGCGCAACGTCTTCTTTTGTACGCATCGAGACCGCGACCGGCTCATGGTCACGCATTAGCAGTCGCACCTCATTGGTCGGTGACTCGAAGCCCGCGCCCGGGGTCATGACGTCGTTGACGACCAAGACGTCCACACCCTTTCGATCAAACTTCGCCTGGGCGTTGGCGAGCACGTCAGTGGACTCCGCGGCAAAGCCAACGATGACCTGCCCATCTGGTCGGTTCGCGACCAACTCCACCAGGATGTCGGGTGTCGCCACGAGCGCCAATTGGGGCGGGCCCGCCGCTTTCTTCAGTTTGTTCGGCGCCGGATCGACCGTGAAATCCGCGACGGCCGCCGCCATCACGATGACGTCCATGTCCTTGGCCAGCGTCAGGGCCTGCTCGCGCAATTCGGCCGCGGTGACGACCGCCACGACGTCGATGCGGCTCACTACGTCAAGGGCGAGGTCCCGATCCGTCGTCGTCACGAGAGTCACCGCCGCCCCGAGCCGGGCGGCAACCTCGGCGATGGCGTAGCCCTGGCGACCCGACGACCGGTTCGTGATGACGCGTACGGGATCGATCGGCTCGCGGGTCCCCCCCGCGGTGACGAGGACGCGCCGTCCCGTCAACGGGCCACGGTACCCCTCAATGATGCGTTCGACCAGCGACACGATCGTCGCCGGTTCGGCGAGTCGTCCCGGGCCCTCGTCGCCCCCGGCGAGGTGGCCGCGTTCGGGTTCGAGTACCAGGACGCCCCGGCGCCGCAACGTGGCCAGGTTCTCCTGAACGACGGGCTGTTCCCACATCTCGGTGTGCATCGCCGGACAGAGCAGCACCGGCGAGGCGCTCGCCATCAGGGTGGCGGTGAGCAGGTCATCGGCGAGGCCCGCGGCGAAGCGGGCAATCAGGTGGGCCGTAGCGGGCACGACCACGATCAGATCGGCCGACTGGCCAAGGGTCGTGTGGGGAATCGGCAGTTCCGGATCGTCGTACAAGCCAACCCTCGCGGGCTCACTCGCGAGCGCGCTGAAGGTGAGTGGCCCCACGAAACGCGTCGCGTCAGGCGTCAGGATCGGTGCGACGTGGTAGCCAGCATCTCGCAGGCGCCGCAGCACCTCGACCGCCTTATACGCCGCGATTCCGCCCGCGACACCGAGAACGATGTGAGGCGATGGC
>JAJYPU010000052.1 GCA_021795095.1 Actinomycetes bacterium
GTCAGCTGGTCGTAGATCGCGCGGGTGTGCCAGTCCGACAGTTCGAGGTCGGTCGTACGCCGCAGAATTTCGCGCTCGAGGCCGACCTCGACCAGGGAGATGATCTGGTTGAGCACCACGATGGTGGCGTCGCTCGGCACCCGCCGCTCGCGAAAGCCCCAGACCATCGCCCCGTCGACGGTGCCGGTCGTTGGCGATCGCAAGGGGAGGATGAGTCGGTGGCCGGGCTCGACGACTTCGCCGGCGAGCACACTGGCCACGTCCGCCGGCGGCTCGTCGCGATGTCCCGCGAAGTCGTCGCCGCGCTCGAAGCGGAATAAGACACCGCCGGTGCCCGCCCAGAGTTCGTAGTACTCGGCGCCGAGGGTCTTGACGGCGAGGCTCGCGAGGTACGCGGCGACCGTCGAGAAGTCGTGTTCCTTGACCATGGTGTTGATCACGCCGTGGATGGTCCGGTTCGCGGCGAAAAGGAACGAGAGGCCCGGGTCGTCCGGGGTGAGTAACAGCGCGCCGCAGTCGAGGTCCTCTAGGGCGTCGATCGCGTCGTCGACGAAGCCCTGGGCGATGACACGTCCGTGCTGGGGCGCGATCATCCGCGGGGCCACGGCGCGCACTGCGAGCAGCGCGTGGGCGAGGACGTCGCGACTCGCCACGGAGTACTCGTGGAAGCGCTGGATCGCGTCAATGTTCGCGGTGTCGTCGACGAAGAGCGACTGACCAGACTCGAAGCTCCCGAAGAGGTCCGAGCTGAAGAGCACCTTGGATCGCTCGTCGAAGGTGGCGAACGCGCCGGCCGAACGCAGGTAGGGCGTGAGCAGGAACTGGAGGGTCCGATCATCCAGTTCGAGCCGGTGACGGTCGTCGTCGATGCTGCGGTAGGGCAGGTCGAAGCCCGCGCGGCGCAGCGCCCCGTGGGCGCGCCAGTGGGTGACGATCGAGGCCTCGGGGTGTAGGCCACGCGCGAGGAGGTGGGGTAGCGCCGCGACCTTGTCGACGTCGGGTTGGGAGCAGACGACCCAGCGGACGTTTCGCAGGCCGACCACCGCGTTGATCTTGTCCGCGGTCGCTTCAGCGCAGAGTGAGGAGCCGGGGTCGATGACGACCGAGCGGTCACCCTGTTCGATCAGGTAGGTGTTGCTCTGGAACGTCCCGTCGGCCATCGCCGCTCCGACCCACCACGTGCGGTCGTCGAGCTCTATGCCTCGGTCGTACAACTGGTCGCTCACGGTATCTGGCCCCTCCAGTCGGTGCGTGCACCGGCATCCCGATGCATGACTAGCACCGACGGGCCCGCCGGTGCGGCCACGGACGGCGGATTTTCGCGGCGCCACGTTGCGCGTCGGGCAACGAGAACGACCAAGCGCATATTCGTCCTCGACATTTCGTATGATTCAGCGCACCTTCGAATCCGAAAGGACCGGTCGATGCCCGGCTTCGCGCCAGCACCACGACGGCTAGCGAGCGCGGTGGCCACGGTCATCGTCGCGGTGGTGGTGGTCGCGGTGGTGCTCGGGCTGCGAGCCCCCACGGTGACCCAGCCCTCGGTCGTCGATGGGCTTCCGCACTCGAGCCAGTCCTGGCTCGCCGCTCAGCGGATCGCGAGCCTGCCCGGCGCCCGTACCGAGGCCGCCGTCATCGTCTACCGGCGCGACGACGGTCGCCGGTTCAGCGCCGGTGAATTGACGACCTTACGCGCGTTGAGCGCGCGCCTAGTAGCGGCCGACGAGTCGGTGGCACCGACGAGCCGATCGGCTGGCCTCGGTCCACTCGTTCTCAGCCCCGACGGGTCGGTCGCACTCGCCTCGATCGCGGTATCGACCGTGCCGAACCTCAACGTGGTCACCGACCGTATCCTGGCCATTCGCGCGGCCCTGGCCTCAAGCCTGCCACGAGGGATCCAGAGCGCGGTGACGGGCGCGCCGGCGTTCACCGCCGACCTCGGACAGGTCTTCCACGGTGCCGACCACAAACTTTTGGTGACGACCGTGCTGGTAGTCGCGCTCTTGTTGATCGTCACGTACCGATCACCGTTGCTCTGGCTCGTGCCCCTCGCCGTGGTGGGTGCCGCCGACCAGGTGTCGTCGCACGTCGCAGCGCTGCTCGCGTCCCACGTGGGCGTTCGCCTCGACGGCGCCGCCACGGGCATCGCGGACGTGCTGGTCTTCGGCGCCGGTACTGATTACGCGTTGCTGCTCATCGCACGGTATCGCGAGCAGTTGCACGGCGTGGAGGACCGCTTCGCGGCGATGCGCACCGCCCTCGCCAAGACGAGCGGTTCCATCGTCGCTTCGGGGACGACGGTGACGATCAGCCTGGCCACGCTCTTTCTCGCCTCGATGGCGGGCACACGCGCCCTCGGGCTCGCCGGGGTGGTCGGGATCGTCTCGGCGATGGCGATGGTGTACTTCGTGCTGCCGGCGGCGCTCGCGCTCTGCGGGCGACGCGTGTTCTGGCCGCTGGTTCCCCGCGCCGGGGACATGACGAGGCGCGATGGCCGGGTGTTCGCACGAATCGGTGCCGCCGTCGCGAAGCGGCCGGGTGTCGTGGTCGCGGGGTCACTGACGCTGCTCGCCCTCGCGTCGGTGGCGAACGTCGGCCTGCGCCAGGGTCTCTCGACCACCCAGCAGTTCACGGCGACCCCCGAATCGGTCGTCGGTCAGCGAATCCTCGCCTCGGCGTTCCCCGCCGGTAGTTCGGTGCCGGTCGTGATCGTCGTCGCGACGCGAAGCGCACCGGCCGCTGTGGCGGTGGCGCGCGCAGTGCCGGGGGTGGCCACGGTGAAGACGGCGGCGGCGAACGCGACCTGGACCGAGCTCGACGCCACGAGTACTGCGGCTCCAGGGTCGGCCGCGGCGTTCGGTGTCGTCACGTCGCTGCGCTCGGCTCTCGCCACGGTGGGCCACGCGCGCGCCGTCGTCGGCGGCGAGTCCGCGACGACGCTCGACGCCGAACGCGCCACCAACCGCGACACCTGGCTCCTCGTGCCCCTCGTCCTGCTCGTCGTGCTCGCGGTGTTGTTGGTCCTGCTGGGCTCCCTCGTCGCGCCACTACTCCTGCTCGCCACGGTGATCGCGTCATTTTGCGCGGCGCTCGGTCTGGCGTGGCTCGTGTTCGTCCACGTGGACCACTACCCGGCGCTCGCCACCGGCGTGCCCTTCTACGCGTTCCTCTTCCTCGTCGCGCTCGGTGTCGACTACAACATCTTTCTGGTGTCGCGGGCCAAGCAGGAGCGCGGGCCGCGCGGCGCAGTCGAGGGCATGATGACGGCCCTCACGTCGACCGGCGGGGTCATCACCTCGGCCGGCGTGCTACTGGCCGCGGTCTTCGCGGTGTTGAGCGTGCTGCCGCTCATCGAGCTCACTCAGGTGGGCGTGATTGTCGGTCTCGGCGTGTTGCTGGACACGTTGCTCGTACGCACGGTGCTCGTCCCCGCCCTCGCGGCCGTGCTCGGCGAGCGATTCTGGTGGCCGTCGCGACGTCGCGTCGACGAGGTTGCGTGACGCGTTAAATACGCGGCCCGGCGGTGGTCGTGGGCCGTGATCGTTACTCGGTGCAGTAGAACAGGGGGGCGGCAAAGACGCCGCCTGGAGGTAGCGATGACTGCGGGTACCGACGTTTCACTCGATGAACTGGCTGAGGGCGCATGTGACGTCGTCACGACGATGCTCGCCGAAGCGGAGCGTCGTCGTCGGCGACGCGACCGCGCGGCCCGGCGCCGATTCGTCGGACTCTTCCGTGACCCCTCCGCCCTTGACGTGACGATCGCACTGACCGACGAAGTCATGCGATTCACCTCGCGCGAGCCCGCGTTGCGGGTGCTGCGTACCGCGGCGCGACGGGCGAGCGCGCGCGGGCTCGGTCTGTGGAATGTCATTGGGTTGCGAGCGCTCGCCGCGCTGGGACCGCTCGCTCCGGCGACGGTGATCCACCTCGTGCGCTGGCGGGTGCGTCGGCTAAGCGCTGACCTCATCCTCGACGCGGCACCCGCAGCCCTGGGCCGACACGTGACGGTGCGTCGCCGCGAGGGCCTCGGGGTCAACGTCAACGTCGTCGGCGAGGCGGTGCTCGGCGAGGCCGAGGCGTCTGAGCGCCTCGCGCGGGTGCTCGACGTGATTGCCCGACCCGACGTCACCTACGTCTCGGTGAAGGTCTCGTCCATCGTCAGTCAGCTGACGACGATCGACCACGACGGGTCGCTCGAGCGTGTCGTCGAGCGGTTGACCGTGTTGCTGCGCGCCGCGCGCGATCACGGCGTCTTCGTGAATCTGGATATGGAGGAGTACCGAGATCTGCGTCTGACCATCGACGCGTTCCGAGCCGTGCTCGGCGAACCCGAGTTCGACCACCTGAGTGCGGGCGTCGTGCTCCAGGCGTACCTCCCCGATTCGCACGCTGCCTTCAACGAACTCGTCGACTGGGCGGTCGAGCGCTACGCGCGTACCGGCACCGCCATCAAGGTCCGCCTGGTGAAGGGGGCCAACCTCGCCGTCGAACACGTTGAGGCCGAGCTCCACGGATGGCGGGCTGCGCCCTATGACACCAAGGCCGACGTCGACGCGAGCTACGCGCGGCTCATCGACGTCGCGCTGCGACCGGCGAACGCGGCCGCAGTGCGCATTGGCGTGGCCAGCCACAACCTCTTCCACGTCGCGTGGGCGATCGCGGTTGCGCGCGCGCGGGGGGTTGAGGACCAGCTGGACGTCGAGATGCTCGAGGGCATGGCCCCCGCGGAGGCCGCCGTGCTGGCAGGTGCCGGTCATCGGGTGCTGCTCTACGCGCCGGTCACCAACGAGGACGACTTCGCCGCCGCGGTGGCCTACCTCGTGCGTCGTCTCGACGAGAACACCGCCCCCGAGAACTACCTACGCGCGGCGTTCACGATCGCCCATGACCCCGCGGTCTACGCGGACCAGCGGCGACGCTTCCTCGCGTCGATCGCGGACCGCCACCACCTCGACACGAGCCGTCGCCGGGGAGTCCTGGTCGATGATTCCGATCGGTTCACCAACGTCGCCGACGGCGACCCTACGGACCGCATCTTCGTCGCAGCGGTGCGTCACGCGGCCAGTGAGCTCGCCGAGGCGCGCGACGGAATTATCGGCGACGACACCGTCGTCGTGGTCGGTGAGCCCGAGGACTTCGAGCTCGGCGAGGATCCCAACACCGGTGAGTCGTGGTACCGCTACCGCGTGGCGAGTGTCGCGGGGGTCGATGCGGCGGTCGCGCGCGCCCGTGACGCCCAGCCCGACTGGAGTGCCCGTGACGTCCTTGACCGACGACGGCTGTTCGAGGCCGCGGCGGCCTTGCTGGTCGACCGTCGAGCGGAACTCATCGCGGTGATGGGCCGTGACGGCGGAAAGACCGTCGCCGAGGCCGACCCCGAGGTGAGTGAGGGAGTCGACTACCTGCGCTACTACGCGGGCCACCCGGCCGACGAGTCCTCGAGCGCACTCGGTGTCGTGCTCGTCGTGCCACCGTGGAACTTCCCCTTCGCCATTCCCCTCGGCGGGGTGGCGGCCGCCCTCGCCGCGGGCAATGCCGTGATCCTCAAGCCCGCGCCCGAGGCGGTCGCTACCGGCTGGGCGATCGTCAACGCGTTGTGGGACGCGGGCGTACCCCGCAACGTCCTCCAGTTCGTCCCGACCCGTGACGACGAGGTCGGCCGTCACCTCGTGACCCACGACGGCGTCGACGCGGTGATCCTGACGGGCTCCTTTGACACGGCCGTGCTCTTTACGACGTGGAAGCCCTCGATCAATCTGCTCGCCGAGACGAGCGGCAAGAACGCGATGGTGATCACGAGCGCCGCCGACGTGGACGTCGCGGTGAAAGACCTCGTGCAATCGGCGTTCGGCCACGCCGGCCAGAAGTGCAGCGCCGCGAGCCTCGCCATCATCGACCGCGCCACCGCCGACAACCCGCGGTTCTGGTCGCAATTGACCGACGCCGTCACCACGTTGGTCGTCGGCGCGGCCGACGACCTCGCCACGTCCGTCGGTCCGGTCATTCACCCGCCGGTCGGGGCGCTCGAACGCGCCCTCGGTCTCGAGGCCTCGGAGCGGTGGCTCGTCGAGCCGCGGCGCGTCGACGACGCCGGTCGCCTGTGGCGCCCGGGGGTCAAGGTCGGTGTGACCCCCGGATCCTGGACGCACCAGAACGAGTGGTTCGGACCGGTCCTCGGGGTGATGACCGCCCCGGACCTCGCTACCGCGATCCAGTGGCAGAACGACATCCCCTACGGGCTGACCGGTGGTCTGCACTCGCTTGACCGCGCCGAGTGCGAGCAGTGGCTCAACGGCGTCGAGGTCGGCAACGCCTACGTGAACCGAGGCATCACCGGCGCGGTGGTCGGACGCCAGCCCTTCGGCGGGTGGCGGCGCAGCAGCGTCGGACCCACGGCGAAGGCGGGCGGGCCCAACTATGTGTCGTGTCTGCGGCGCTGGCCCCCGTTGAGCGACGTCGACGCGGCGAACGCCTCGCTACTCGCGTGGTTCGAGTCGTCGGGGTCCCGGGCGATCGACGAGAGTGGACTCGCGGCCGAGCGCAACCTGCACCGATACCGTCGCGCCACGCGTCCCTTCGTCGTGCGGGTGGACGTCGACGTCGATCCCGCGGTCGTGGCGTTCCTCTGGCGCGTCGTGGAGACCCTCGGGGTCACCCTGCGCTTCAGCGCGCCCGCGCCCGTCGCCGCGGTACCCGGCGCGACCGTGGAGAGCGTCGAGGAACTCATAGCGCGCGCGCACGGCATCGCTCGGGTGCGCTGGCTGAGCGCCGAAGCGGCACCGAGCGAACAGTTCGTGGCGCGCGGGGTCACGCTCGACCGGCGACCGCTCGCCCAGGCTGGCGCCGTCGAGGGGCCGCGCTGGCTGCTCGAGCAGAGCGTGGCGATCACGAACCACCGCTACGGCACGATTGGGGCTGGTCCCGCGCCGCGGTGCCCCGGTCTGGGCGAGGTCGGAGAGCGCTGACGAGCGCTTTGGTAGTGTTGCGGGGTCATGTTCGTGACCCCGACTTCGGTTCGCGGGACTACGCACGTCGTGACCGGAACAAAAGGAGCAGGGCGTGAAGGTCCTCGTACTGGGTGGTGACGGCTTCTGTGGTTGGCCGACCTCGCTGCACTTGTCAGACATCGGCCACGACGTGACGATCGTCGACAACCTGAGCCGTCGGGCGATCGACATCGAGCTGGAGGTGGAGTCGCTCACCCCGATCCGCCCCATCGGTGAGCGCATCGCGGTCTGGCACGAGCTCACGGGCAAGGAGATCGGCTTCGTGCGTCTTGACCTCGCCGAGGAGTATGACCGCTTCGAGGCGCTCTTGCGCGACCTGCAGCCCAACGCCATCGTGCACTTCGGCGAGCAGCGCGCCGCGCCGTACTCGATGCGCAACATCGCGG
This sequence comes from Actinomycetes bacterium, assembly GCA_021795095.1. The sequence continues at coordinate 7,397 of JAJYPU010000052.1, forward strand.
CGAAGCGCTACACGGTCGACAACAACGTGCGCGGCACGCACAACGTGCTCGCGGCCATCGCCGAGACGGGACAGGACATCGCCCTGGTCCATCTCGGGACGATGGGCGTCTACGGCTACGGCTGGTCGGGCTCGGCTCCGATCCCCGAGGGCTACCTGACCGTGAAGGTCCCCACGCCCGACGGCGAGATCGACCGCGAGATCCTGCACCCTGCGAACCCCGGCTCGGTGTACCACCTCACCAAGACACTTGACCAGCTACTCTTCGCCTTCTACACCTCCAATGACCAGATACGCATCACCGACCTGCACCAGGGGATTGTCTGGGGCACCCAGACACCCCAGACTGTGCGCGACGAGCGCCTAATCAACCGCTTTGACTACGACGGGGACTACGGCACCGTGCTCAACCGGTTCTTGATGCAGGCGGCGATCGGCCACCCGCTGACGGTCCACGGCACTGGCGGCCAGACCCGCGCCTTCATCCACATCCGCGACACGGTGCGCTGCATCCAGATTGCCCTGGAGAACCCGCCGACGCGCGGCGAGAAGCCGAAGGTCTTCAACCAGGTGACTGAGACCTATCGCGTGCGCGACCTTGCGGCGCTGATCTCCTCGATGACCGGTGTCTCGATCGCCAACCTGCCCAACCCGCGACGCGAGGCCGTGGAGAACGAGCTCAACGTCAGTCGCGACCAGTTCCTCGCGCTCGGGCTCAACCCGACGATGCTCTCGGAAGGGCTCCTCGAGGAGATCCGCAATATCGCCGAGAAGTACCGGGACCGGGCCGACACGACCAAGATCATCGCGCGTTCGACGTGGCGAAAGGGCATGGAGACCTCACCGGACCTGGTCGAGCACTAGGCGGCGGGTCGCCGGCGGACGTGTGAGACTCCGTCTATGAGCAAACTCTACGAGTACGTGCGTCACCCCCGGGCCGACGAGCTGCGCGCCAGCAAGCCGGTCAAGACCGCGGACCTGCGCCGCGTCCAGCACACGAACCCCGTGGTTCGCTTCAACGCCCGCTTCGGGCTTCGCATCACGCTGGTGATCGGCACGATGTGGGCGGCGTACATCTTCACGATCCTCGCGCTCTTCGCCCTGCCCTCGGCGATCAAGCAGGGCACGTACTTCGTCGTGGTGTGGCTCTCGAGCAGTTTCTTGCAGTTGGTCCTGTTACCGATCATCATCGTCGGCCAGAACATCCAGGCCGCCGCCGCCGACAAGCGATCCGAGGAGACCTACAAGGACGCCGAAGCGGTGCTGAAGGAGTCCGAGGAGATCCAGAAGCACCTGCTCGCCCAGGACCAGGCGATCTCGGAGATCGTCGCGCGCCTCGAGCGGCTCTACACGCACTTCGGGGTTTCCGACGACCCCGCTGACACCTCGTCGTGACACTGCTGACCACGACAACCCTCGTCAATCTGCACCGGGGCGCGGCGCTACCGGCGGCGCGAGTCGTCGTGGTGTTGGTGCCCCTCGCGCTGCTCGCGATCTACCTCTGGCTGCGACGTCGACCATGAGGTCGCGGCGCGCTCGCTGGTGGCGGTGGTCATCGGGTCTGCTCGCCACGATGCTCGTGGTGAGCGTCGGCTCGACACTCGGCGCGTCGACGAACCCCGCGTTGCCCAACGCCCGGCTGACCTCCGGGGCGACCAACCCCGCGGTGACACCGTCCACGATCCACTCGACGATCTGCGTCGTGGGCTACACGAGCCGTATCCGGCCCGTCGAGTCCTACACCGAAGCGCTCAAGTTCCGCCAGCTCGACGGCGGCTACAACCTTCACGGCGATACCAACGCGCGCGACTACGAGGAGGACCACCTGGTGCCTCTCGAAGTCGGCGGGAGTCCGAGCGCGATCACGAACCTATGGCCCGAGCCGCGCCACCTTGTCTGGGGCGCGTCGCGCAAGGACCGGCTCGAGGACGTGCTCCACGACTTGGTCTGTCGCGGCGCCGTGGCGCTGCGCGTCGCCCAGCGGGTCTTCGAGACCAACTGGATCGCCGGGTACCGCCGCTACGTCGGGTAGTTGGCGAGCAGGTCCTTGGCGATCGCCACGACCTGCATCTCGTCGGTGCCGGCGTAGATGCGCAGCACCCGCGCGTCGCGGCTCAGTTGCTCGACGCGGTACTCGGTGACGTACCCGTTGCCCCCGAAGACCTGGATCGCGTCGTCTGCGACCTGACAGGCCGCTTGGGCGGCGTAGAGCTTCATCGCCGACGCCTCGGCCAGGCTCGCCATGACGCCGTCGCGGGATCGCTCGAGGTGGGCGAAGATCATCTGGCGCACGTTCTGGCGAGCGACCGCCATCTGGGCGAGCTTGAGCTGGATCAGCTGGAACTCGCCGATCGGTTGACCCCAGAGCGTGCGGGTGCGGGCGTACTCGACGCTGAGGCGCAGGCACTCCTCGATCACCCCGAGGGCCATCGCCGCGACGCCAGCGCGCTCGGTGACGAAGTTGTCCCGCGCACTCGTGCGACCCCCGCCCTTGGGTGTCTCGGTCTCGCCGAGCAAGCGATCGCGCCCGACGCGCACGTCGCTCAAGAAGACGTCACCCGTGGGCGAGGCGTGCTGGCCCATCTTGCGCATGGGCGCGGACTGCTCGAGGCCCGCCATGCCCCGATCGAGCACGAAGGTGAGCACCGGGCGCTCGCGCGGGTCGGTCCCTGATCCGTCGTCGAGCTTCGCGTAGACAACGAGCGTGTCGGCGAAGGGTCCGTTGGTGATCCAGGTCTTCTGACCGTTGAGCACGTACTCGTCACCGTCGCGGCGCGCCGAAGTGCGCATGCCGCCTAGGGCGTCCGAACCCGAGTCGGGCTCGGTGATCGCCCAGGCCCCGACCTTGTCGAGGGTGAGCAGGTCGCGCCCCCACCGTTCCATCTGGTCTGGCGTCCCGAGTCGGTTGATCGTGCCGGCCGCGAGGCCCGTGGAGACCCCGAGCGAGGTCACCAGTCCGGGGCTGACCCGGCAGAGCTCGACGGTCGCGAGCACGCTCGGCGCCGGGTCGCCCGATCGCGCTGGGCGTTCGCCGCCGCGCTTGCGCGCGAGGGCGCGCTCGAAGGACTCGGCGGCCGCCTCGCGTAACCCGAAGGCGCGGTAGAACGCGCGCAGCACTTCGTAGGGCGCGTCGCCCTCGTGCTCGAGCGCGTCGAGGCGAGGACGGACCTCGGTGTCGACGAAGCGCCGGACCGCGTCGATGATGGCCCGATGCTCATCGGACCACTCGTACATCAGAAGTCCCGACTGACCAACTTCAAGGTGTTGCGGTCGGTGTGCATGATGATGGTCGGCCACTTCTTGTGCTCGATGACCGAGGTCTCGTCATAGGAGTAGGTGTCGTCGGTGACGGTGACCGT
>JAJYPU010000053.1 GCA_021795095.1 Actinomycetes bacterium
TGCGCAAGTCGCCGGTCTCCTACCTCGTCGTCAACGGTGACGAGTCCGAGCCCGCGACCTTCAAGGACCACTACCTGGTCGAGCGCGACCCGCACCAACTCGTCGAGGGCGTCATCATCGCCGCCTATGCGCTGCAGGTCACCCAGGCCTTCATCTACCTGCGTGGCGAGTTCGCCCTCGGCCTCGAACGCGTTCAGCAGGCCATCAACGAGGCCTACGAGCACGGCGCGCTCGGCCGCAAGATCTTCGGTTCGTCCTTCTCCCTCGATCTGGTCGTGCACCCCGGCGCCGGCGCCTACATCTGCGGCGAGGAGACGGCGCTCATCGAAGCCCTCGAGGGCAAGCGCGGCTTCCCTCGCATCAAGCCCCCCTTCTTCCCCGCGGTGACTGGCCTCTACGGCGAACCGACCGTGGTCAACAACGTCGAGACCATGTCCAACATGCCCTGGATCGTTCTGAACGGTGGCGCGGCCTTCGCGGCCCTCGGCGCCGGTCGCTCGGCGGGCACGCGGCTCTTCGCGCTCTCGGGCCGGGTGCGCAACCCGGGGGTCTTCGAGATCGAGATGGTGAAGAACACCTTCCGTGACCTCATATACGACCCTCAGCTGGGCGGCGGGGTCATCGACGACCGCGCGATAAAGGCCATCATCCCCGGCGGGGTCTCCGCACCGTGGTTCGGTCCCGAACTGCTCGACGTGCCACTCGGACAGGATGAGGTCGCTGAGAAGGGCTCAATGCTCGGCTCGGGGTCCATCGTCGTGATGGACGAGACCACCTGCGTGGTGCGCGCGACCTGGCGCATCATCAAGTTCTTCTCGCGTGAGTCCTGCGGCCAGTGCACCCCTTGTCGGGAAGGCTCGGGCTGGCTCGAGCGGATCCTCTACCGACTCGAGAACGGCGGCGGGCGCATTGAGGACGTCGACCTCTTGCTCGACCTCTGTGACAACATCGCACCCGGCCTGACCTGGCCACCCCAGCAGACGACGATCTGCGTGCTGGGACCGTCGATGCCATCTTCGATCAACGCGGCCATCTCGATGTTCCGCGACGACTTCTACGCGCACGTACAACACGGGGGCTGCCCGCATGACTGACCAGACACGAACCACCGTGTCCATCACCCTCAATGGACGCACCGTCGAGGCGGCGCCCGGCGAGCTACTCATCGAGGCCGCCGAGCACGCCGGCGTCTACATCCCGCGCTTCTGCTACCACCCGCGCATGGAGCCGGTGGGGGTCTGTCGCATGTGCCTCGTGGAGGTCGATGGCCCCCGCGGCGCCACGCTCCAGCCGGCCTGCTACATCCGCGTGAACGACGGGATGTCGGTGAACACCGAGTCCGACAAGGTCAAGAAGGCCCAGGACGGCGTGCTCGAGTTCCTGCTCGCGAACCACCCGCTCGACTGCCCGGTCTGCGACAAGGGCGGCGAGTGCCCCCTCCAAGACCAGTCCCTCGCCCACGGGTCCGGCGAGACCCGCTTCGTCGAGGAGAAGCGCCACTTCGTCAAGCCGATCGAGATCGGCGAGCTCGTACTGCTTGACCGCGAACGCTGCATCCAGTGCTCGCGCTGTACCCGCTTTGCCGCCGAGGTCGCTGGCGACGCCCAGATCGACTTCGCCGGGCGGGGCGACCTCATCGAGGTCGCGCCGTCACCGACGGTGCCCTTCGACTCGGTCTTCTCGGGTAACACGGTCCAGATCTGCCCCGTCGGGGCGCTCACCGCGAAGCCCTATCGCTTCACCGCCCGACCCTGGGACCTCGAGCAGGTCGAGAGCACCTGCACGATGTGCGCCGTGGGTTGTCGGATCGCCGTGCAGTCCTCGGGCAACCGCCTGACGCGCGTGCTCGGCGTGGACAGCGACCCGGTCAACCGGGGCTGGCTGTGCGACAAAGGCCGTTTCACCCTCGACAGCGTGGACGGCAACCCCGAACTCGTCGACCCCCTCGACCCGCGTAGCCGCGTGACCGAGCCGATGGTGCGCCGTGACGGTGCGCTCGTTGCGACCTCGTGGAGCGAGGCGCTGCACGCCGCGGCCACGATCCTGCGCGACGCGGCCACGAGCCCGAACGGTGTCGGCGCGATCGGCGGAGCCGCGCTGACCAACGAAGGCGCCTTCGCCTGGGAGCGCTTCGTGCGCGGCGTGCTCGCAACTGAGCACGTCGACACCCAGTACGGTGACGGACTCGACGCGACGCTCATCCAGGCACTGCCCAAGGCGACCATCGACGAGGCCGCCAACGCGGCGACGGTGGTGACCATCACGGGCGACCTGCGCGAGGAGCTGCCGGTGCTCTTCCTGCGCCTGCGCCCGCGGATCGTGTCAGGCAAGACCAACCTCGTGGAGTTCGCCGCCGGACCCAGCGCGCTTCGCCGCCACGCCCGCGTCGCGCTGCCCGTGCGTCCCGGGGACGTGGCCCAAGTCGCTGACGCGCTCGCCAACGGCACGGCGCCCCACGGCCTCGGCCTCGACGAGTTCGAACTCGCCACGGCCCACGACCTGCTCGGTGAGACCGGCCGCGGCGTCGTCTTCGTCGTCGGGCGCGCCAACCTCGCCGAGCACGCTGGCCTCGTCGAGTCGGCGATCCGCCGTCTCGCGGCGCGATACCCCGATGCGACGTTCCTGCCCGCACTGCGACGCGGCAACGTCATGGGCGCGTTGGACATGGGACTCGCCCCGCGCCTGCGGCCCGGCCGGGGCTTTGACGCGAGCGCGAGCGGGCGCGACGCGCTCGCCCAGCTCGACGCGATGATCGCGGGCGAGCAGCGTGCGGTGCTCCTGCTCGGCGGCTGCCTGCTTGGCAACGTCGCCGACGTCGCGCACGCCTCCGCCGCCCTCGAGCGGGCTTCGGTCGTCGCGGTCACCGGCCACGGCGGCGCGACACTCGCTTACGCCGACGTGGTGCTGCCCGCCACGGTCCAGCACGAACGAAGCGGCACGGTGACGAACCTCGAGGGGCGCGTGAGCGCCGTGACCGCCAAGGTCGGCGCCCCCGGCTCGGCCTGGTCTGACGTGACGATCGTCGCCGAGCTCGCCGAGGAGTTCGGCATTGACCTCGGCCTCGCCTCGATCGAACTCGCGGCCAAGGCCATCGAGGAGACGACCGGGTATCCGGCGCTCTCGGTGCTGAACGACGCGACGAGCGACGGCGTGGTCGTTGGGCGCACGCAGCGGTGGCTTCGCCGTCCGCTCGACCCGATGGCGATACCCGGGCTCCGTTCGACCGACACCGGGGGACTCGCGTCACACGGCGGCGACACGATCTCCCTGGACGTCACGGGCGTGGGCACAGCGACGGCGGCGACACTCGCCGACGTCGTGGCCGAACCGATCGTCGTGCCTCCGACCGACGCCTACGCGCTGCGGGTCTTCGCCGGCCGGCGCCTCTACGACCGGGGCATCGCGGTGCGCGGCTCGTCGGCGCTGGACAACCTGGTCCCGGCGACCACGATCGCCCTCAATCACTTCGACCTCGACCGACTGGGCGTCGTGTCCGGCGATGTTGTGACCGTTCGTACTGAACGCGGCGTGGTCGCTCTGCCAGTCGTCCTGGACGACCAAGTTACCCGGGGCGTCGCGAGCGTGCCCGTTGGCACACGCGCGACCGACGGCTCCGACGCCCTGGCGTCGCTGTTCGACGTGCGCGCGGTGATCACGCAGATTCGATTGGAGACGCGATGACCTCCTGGCTGGCAACGGTGGATCCGCTCTTCGCCCACGGGGTGACGTGGGCGGTCCTGCTCATCGTGATCGTGAAGGTCTTCGTCGGCTTCGCCGCGCTGATGGGGTCGGTCACACTGATGATTTGGTTCGAACGCAAGGCGATCTCGGACATGCAGAGCCGCATCGGGCCCCAACGCTGGGGACCATTCGGGCTGCTCCAGACCCTCGCCGACGGCGTGAAGCTCTTCTTCAAGGAGGATCTCCTGCCCGCCGAGGCGGACCGGTTCGCCTTTAAGTTGGCGCCTTACCTCGTGCTCGTGCCGGCGCTGATCACCTTCTCGATCGTGCCGATCGGTGGGACGGTCGATATCGCCGGGCACCCGGTGATGCTCCAGGTGGCGAACCCGCCGATCGGGATCTTGCTGATGCTCGCGATGTCGGGCATCTCGGTCTACGGCGTCATCCTCGCCGGCTGGTCATCGGGTTCGAAGTACCCGCTCATGTCCGCGGTTCGCGCGAGTGCCCAGATGATCAGCTACGAGGCGGCCCTCGGTATGACCATCGTGACCGTAGTGCTCGCGACTGGTTCGTTGTCGACCCACGACATCGTCGCGGCCCAGTCCCACGGGGTGTGGCACTGGAACCTGATCCGCCTCGGAATAGTCCCCTTCGTCGTCTTTCTCATCGCCATCACCGCCGAGCTCAACCGACCGCCCTTTGATGTGGTCGAGGCCGAGAGCGAACTGGTCGGGGGCTTTCACACTGAGTACTCTTCGCTGCGCTTCGCGCTGTTCTTTCTTGCGGAGTTCATGAATACGATCACCATGTCGGCGATCATCGTGACCCTCTTCCTCGGTGGTCCGGCCGGCTGGGTGCCGAACATCCCGCACGTTCGCTGGGTCTTCCCAATCCTGTGGTTCCTCATAAAGACCGTCGGGTTCGCCTTTGGCTACGTCTGGTTCCGCGCTGCGCTGCCTCGACTTCGCTACGACCAGTTGATGAACCTCGGCTGGAAGCGTCTAATCCCGCTCAGCCTCGGCTGGATGCTCATCGTCGCGGGCTTCCTCATCCGCCCGTCGTGGGGCTTCTTAATGGCTGCGCTTGTGATTCTCGCCTGGACGGTGCTGACGCGCGCTTTCACGCTCGGCCAGGGCCGTGAGGAGAGCGCTGACTCGATCCTGCCCCCCGTCGGCGAGCGACCGCTGCCCGGACGCGTGCTCCGTGCCTGGACAGATAGGGAGAAGGACTGATGGCCAGCCCCCTCGATTTCTTCGGTGGATTCAAGCTCACCTTTCGTCACCTGGGTCGTACTCGGGTCACCACGAGTTACCCGCAGGCCAAGCGCCCCAAGCAGCCCCGCCAGCATGGTCGCCACGTCCTCAACCGGTACGAGGACGGGATGGAGAAGTGCATCGGCTGCGAGTTGTGCGCCGGCGTGTGCCCGGTCGACTGCATCTACGTGCGCGGACTGGACAACCCGCCCGACCACCCGGTGAGTCCTGGCGAGCGCTACGGCTACGTCTACGAGATCAATTACCTGCGCTGCATCCACTGCGACCTGTGCGTCGAGGCGTGCCCGACCCAGGCGATCACCGAGTCCAAGCTCTTCGAGTTCTCCTTCACCAACCGCGCTGACGCCATCTACACCAAAGCCGAGCTGCTCGTAGATGACCAGGGCTTCCCCCAGCGTCTGCCGTGGGAGGACTGGCGCGAGGGCGAGGCCGCGATGACCGGCGGCTGGATGCGTGCGACCTCACCCGCGGGCGCCGCGGACTTCGAGGGCGTCGTCCAGTGGACGGGTGACCTCGGTGCGGGCGTGCGCGCCCCCGAGGCGGGTCAGTCCGAGAACCGCGATGACGAGGCTACGGGCTCCAAGCAACTGCGCAGCGCGTTCTTTCGCCACCTGCAGCCCGAGGACGTGCCGACCAACCTGCGTGGGCTCAAGGCGCGGCTCAACGCGACGCGCGCCAAGACGACTCGTCGCAAGGAGGGATCGAAGTGATCGCCACCGCCTACGCCATCCCCGACGTACTGGTCTTTCTCACGTCGGCGCTGCTTATCCTCGTCGGGGCGGTGGGGGTGCTCGCCATGCGCAACCCCGTGCACTCGGCGCTCAGCCTCATCCTCGCGCTCTTCGGCGTGGCCGTGGCCTTCATCGCCCAGTCGGCCGACTTCCTCGCGGCGGTGCAGATCATCGTCTACGCCGGCGCGATCGTCGTGCTCTTCCTCTTCGTGATCATGTTCCTCGGGGTCGACCGTCGCGAGACGGTGCGTGTCGAGCCATTGGTCGGCCAGCGCGTCTTCGCCGGCGTCGGCGTGCTGATCACGGTGGCCGGGCTCATCACCCTCTTCGCGCGTTCGCACTGGGTCACCGGCGCCATCGCGGTCTCGTCCTCGGGCCAACCGCTCGCGACGGGTTCGAAGAATGTCACCCAGCTCGGTACCGCGGTGTTCACCACCTACCTGTTCGCCTTCGAGGCGACCGCGGCGCTGCTCATCGTGGCCGTTGTCGGCGCAGTGCTGCTCGCCCGTCGTGAACGAGCCGTCGACGCAGAAGGGAGCCAGTCATGAACGTCCCCGCGGCGTGGTACCTCGTGCTCGCGGCGTTGCTCTTCGGGATCGGCGCCTTCGGCGTGCTGACCCGGCGCAGCGCCCTGATCATGTTCATGTGCCTCGAGCTGATGCTGAACGCGGTCAACCTGACCTTCGTCACCTTCTCGCGCACGCTCAGTGACATCGGGGGCCAGGCGGCGGTCTTCTTCGTCATGGTGGTCGCCGCGGCCGAGGTCACCGTGGGCCTGGGCATCGTGGTGTCGGTCTTCCGTCGACGGTCCTCGACGTCGGTCGATGAACTCTCCGAGATGAAGGGTTGAGATGGCACACGTCGCCACACTGATTCTGCTGCTGCCCCTCGCGGGTTTCCTCGTGGTGCTGCTCTTCGGGCGGGCCCTCTCGGAGAAGGCCGTCGGCACGATCGGCACCTCGGCGGTCGGACTGAGCTTCGTCTTCAGCGTCTGGGCCTTCTTCAGCCTGCTGCACGACTCCAAGCGCGAGGTCACCGTCAACCTGTTCACCTGGATCGACGCGGGCACGCTGCACGTGCCCGCGGCTCTGCTCATCGACCCGCTGTCGGTGACCATGGCGCTGTTCGTGACCGGGATCTCGGCGCTGATCCACCTGTACTCGATCGGTTACATGCACGGCGAGCGGGACTTCCGCAAGTTCTTCTTGTACCTGAACCTCTTCGTCTTCTCGATGCTGACCCTCGTGCTCGCCAACAACCTCGTGCTGACCTTCGTCGGCTGGGAGGGCGTGGGCGTGTGCTCCTACTGGCTGATCAGCTACTACTTCGACCGCGATAGCGCCGCCTCGGCGGGCAAGAAGGCCTTCATCTACAACCGCATCGGTGACATGGGGATGCTGATCGCGATGTTCCTGCTCTTCAGCCACCTGCACACGCTGACCTACCTGCGGGTCTTCTCGGCGGCCGGCACCCTGTCGCCGACCGTCGCGACGCTCACGGTGCTCGCGCTGCTGCTCGCGGCCACCGGCAAGAGCGCCCAGATCCCGCTGTTCAACTGGCTCCCGGACGCCATGGAGGGCCCGACGCCCGTGTCGGCCCTCATCCACGCGGCGACCATGGTCACCGCGGGCGTCTACCTGCTCGTGCGCATGGCGCCGGTGCTTGCACTCTCGGGCTCGGGGCGCGCGACGATCGCGATCATCGGGGGACTCACCGCCTTCGTCGCGGCCACGATCGCCACGTCCCAGAAGGACATCAAGAAGGTGCTCGCCTTCTCCACGGTCTCCCAGATCGGCTACATGGTGCTCGCCGTCGGGGCGGGGGCCTACTCGGCGGCGATCTTCCTCATGATCAGCCACGCCTTCTTCAAAGCCCTGCTCTTCCTCGGCTCGGGCTCGGTCATCCACTCGCTTAACGGCGAGCAGGACCTGCGCAAGATGGGCGCACTCGCCAAGTTCCTGCCACTCACGTTCCCCACGTTCCTCGTGGGCTGGCTGACGATTTCGGGTATCCCGCCCTTCGCCGGATTCTGGTCCAAGGGCGACATCCTCACGAACGTGTACTCCTACTCGCGGGTGCTCTGGATCCTCGGGGTGCTCACGGCGATCCTGACCGCCTACTACATGACCCGCCTGTTCGTCTTGACCTTCCGGGGCACCGAGCGCTTCCGCGAGGTGACCCACGGCCACGACCCGCACGAGTCGGCGTGGGTGATGACTCTGCCGCTCGTGGTGCTGGCGGTGCTCTCGACCATTGGCGGGATCATCGACCTGCCCTGGATCCACCACGACTCACTCGCGGGCTTCCTCGACCCGACCTTCGGCTTCATCCCGGCGCTCGGGCACACGTCGACCGCCGCGCAATACACCCTCGCCGGGGTCGACATCGTGGCCGCGATCCTCGGTCTCATCGCGGCCTACTCGATCTGGCGTGACCGCTCGTCCTCACCGCGCTACGAGCGCGAGTTCCTCGAGCGGGTCTGGCACTGGGACGACTTCTATGACGCGACCATCGGGCGTCCGCTTACCCAGGCCGCGCAGTTCGGCGACGTCGTCGTCGAGCCGCGCGTGATCGACGGGGCGGTCTCGGGCATAGCGGTGGGCGTTCGCCGCAGCGCCGAGGGTGTGCGCAAGGTCCAGTCCGGATTCGTTCGTCACTACGCGCTCGCGATGGTCCTCGGACTGAGCGTCATCGTCGTCTATCTCGTCGCGAGGGTCGGGTAAGCATGCATTCATCACTTTGGTTAACCGTGCTCATCCTGCTCCCGATCGTGGGCGCGGGGCTCGCCATGCTCGTGCGTCGCCGCGAGGGCGCGGCCTTCGTGGTCGCCGCCGTCACCTCGGTGATCGAGCTCGTGCTCGCGCTCGTGGTGAGTGTGCTCTACAACAACCACGTCGTCGGCGCCGCGACCTTCGACTTCGTCGGCCGCTGGGTGGTGGCCGCGCCCTTCGGACTCGCCTACGACGTCGGACTGGATGGCATCTCGCTGTTCCTGGTGGTGCTCGCGGCACTCGTGCTCGTGCTCGCGGTCTTCGGCGCGCGCGAGCGTCGCCACGAGCCGGCCTTCGTGAGCTGGCTGCTGCTGCTCACGTCCTTCACGATCGGCAGTTTCGTCGCGCGCGACCTGCTCGAGTTCTTCGTGTTCTTCGAGCTGACCCTGGTGCCGAGCTACTTCATCGTCGCCCAGTGGGGTGGGCGCGAGCGGGCCCGGGCGGCGCTCAAGTTCTTCGTGTACACCTTCGCGGGCTCGGCCTTCCTCTTCACCGGACTGCTCTACCTCGGCTTCTTGCACCAGCACGAGACAGGCGGCGCCCTGACCTTCGCCTACAGCGCGCTGGCGGCGACCTCGATGAGCCACGGCACCGCGGTCTGGCTCTTCATCGCCTTCGCGGTGGCCTTCGCCGTCAAGTCCCCGATCTGGCCGCTGCACACCTGGTCGCCGCTCGCGTACGCCGAGGCGCCCACGGCGGGTTCGATGGAGCTCTCGGGCCTGCTCGCCAAGCTCGGCTCGTACGGTCTGCTGCGCTTCGCGGTGGGCCTGTTGCCCCTCGCGCTCTCTTCGATGCGCCCGGTGCTGCTCACCCTCGCGGTGATCGGCATCATCTACGGGTCGGCGCTCGCGGCGGTCACCCCGGACCTGAAGCGACTCGTCGCGTACTCGTCGCTCGCCCAGATGGGCTTCGTGACCCTCGGGGTGATGACCGGGTCCAAGATCGCCATGGTCGGCGCGGTGCTCTTGATGTTCAACCACGGCGTGATAACGGCCGGCTTCTTCTTGCTCATCGGCTTCATCGAGCGTCGCCGCGGCAGCGCCACGATCGCGGACCTGCGCGGTCTGCAGGGACCGGCCCCGATCCTCGCCGCCCTCTTCACGGTCGTCATGCTCGCCTCGATTGGCCTGCCGGGCCTGTCGGGCTTCGTGAGCGAGTACCTGATCCTCATCGGCGCCTTCGCGACCCACGCCTGGTGGGCCGTCGTGGCGACCCTCGGGGTGGTGCTCGCGGCCCTCTACCTGCTGTGGGGTTACCAACGGGTCTTCCACGGCGTGGCGAGCGGACCCAACGCCGAGGTCAGCGACGCGACGCACCCCGAGCGCTGGGTGATCGCGCCGGTCGTGGTGCTCGTGGTCGTGCTCGGTGTCTTCCCCAAGCCCGTCCTTGACCGCATCACGCCGTCGGTCCAGCAACTCATCGAGCACGTCGCACCGGCGGGGGTATCCAAGTGACTCTGACCATTCCCTCGATCCACTACCTGGCCCTGTTGCCGGTGCTGATCCTCTTCGGCGCGTCACTCGCGCTCTTGATCGCGACGGCGCTCGTGCGCGGCCGACTGGGTGCGCGCGTGGCCTCGGCCGTGACGGTGCTCGCCGCGGTCGCGGCCTTCGTCGTGACCTTCATCCAGTGGTCGTACCTCGACGGCCACGGGCCCTCGACGACGGTCGCCAACGCGATCGTGCTCGACGGGTTCTCAGTCGTCGCGACCGCGGTCATCGCGCTCAGCCTCGCCATGGCGGCCCTCGTCGCCCACGACTGGGCGAGGCGCCAGGGGGTCACGGGCGGGGAGTTCCACATCCTCGCGCTCGCGACCGCGGCCGGCGCGGTCCTGATGACCCAGGCCAATGACCTCGTCGTCATCTTCCTCGGCCTCGAGATCCTCTCGATCGGGCTCTACGTGCTGGTCGCCTTCGACCGGCACCGCCTGCGCTCGGCCGAGGCCGCTTTGAAGTACTTCCTGCTCGGCAGTTTCGCCTCGGCGATCTTCATCTACGGCGCGGCCCTCGTCTACGGGGCGACTGGCTCGACGAACCTGACCTCGATCTCGTACTTCCTCGGCTCGAACCTGCTGCTGCGACCGGGTCTGCTCTACGCCGGTTGCGCCCTGTTGCTCGTGGGCTTCGCCTTCAAGGTCGCGGCCGTTCCCTTCCACCTCTGGTCGCCCGACGTCTACGAGGGCGCGCCCACCCCGGTGACGGGCTATATGGCGGCCGTCGTGAAGGTGGGCGCGTTCGCGGCGCTCGTGCGGGTGCTGATCTCGGCGCTCGG
>JAJYPU010000054.1 GCA_021795095.1 Actinomycetes bacterium
GCTGACCCGCGCTCGTCACTCGGGCCCGCGGGGCTGTTCAGTCGAGTTCGCCGTGGCGCCCCGCGCCACCTTGGAACCGGCGCGCGCCCTCGAGACCATCGGCCTCGAGTGAGCGCTGCCCGAGTCTGAACTCGTTGACCATCGCGTCACGCTCGCTGCGACCCGCCTGTTCGTAGAGCGAACGGCGGTCGTTACGCAGACAGGTCTGGGGGAAGGCTGCGATCTGGGCCGCAATCGCCTCGGCGGCCTCGCGCGCGTGGCCGCTTCCCACGACCCGGTTGACCAAACCCATCGCGTGGGCCTCGTCGGCTGACACATCGCGGCCCGTGAGCACGAGGTCAAGCGCCCGACCTTCGCCAATCAGCCGCGGCAGTCGCACCGTGCCGCCGTCGACGAGGGGAACACCCCAGCGCCGACAGAACACGCCGAAGACCGCGTCGGCGGCCGCGACTCGCAGGTCGCACCAGATCGCGAGCTCGAGCCCACCGGCGACGGCATAGCCCTCGACGGCCGCCACGACCGGCTTGGTGAGCATCAGGCGCGAGACGCCCATGGGTCCGTCCCCGTCGCTCGCCATCCGGTTACCCCGATCGGTGCCGATGGCCGTGAGGTCGGCGCCCGAGCAGAAATGACCCCCGTCGCCGTACAACACGGCGACCGAGGCCGTCTCATCGGCGTCAAAGGTCCGAAAGGCATCGGCGAGAAGCGCAGCCGTGGGTCCGTCGACGCTGTTGCGCGAAGAAGGGCGGTGCAGAATCACCGTGGTGATCGGCCCTGTTCGTTCGATGCGGACCGCCGCCGGATCACGCATGATCGTCTCGCCAGAGTGGATCACGCAAAGCCCGGCGCAGCACCTTGCCAACGGCAGACTTAGGGATCTCGGCGACCACCGACACGCGCTGGGGGACTTTGTAACCCGCGAGGCGCTGACGCACGAAGGTCCGTAGCTCGTCTTCGCTCGCGACGAGGCTGGGCTTGAAGACGACGAAGGCGACCACCGCCTCGACCCACTTCGGATCCGGGGCGGCGACGACCGCGCACTCGGCGACAGCCGGGTGCTCCATGAGGGCGTCTTCGACCTCGCGCGGGTAGACGTTGTACCCGCCTGTGACGATCATGTCGCTTCGCCGGTCAACCAGGTAGAGATAGCCGCGCTCGTCGCGTCGGGCCATATCCCTCGTGCGCAGCCAACCGTCGCTCATCATCTCAGCGTTGAGCTCGTCGGCACGGTAGTAACCCGCCATGACAAAGGGAGCACGCACCTGGATCTCGCCGATCTCGCCGACTTCGGCGACGCGGTCGTCCTCGGTGACGAGTCGGATGTCGGCCTCGACGCTCGGGTACCCGCACGACCCCAACAGCGACGCGTCGAGATGGTCGCGCTGGTCGAGGACAGTGATACACAGCGGTGCCTCGGTCTGCCCGTAGTACTGCACGAAGATCGGCCCCCAGACGTCCATCGCGCGTTCGAGGACCGGTCGCGGCATCGGACTCGCGCCGTAGATCACCGTTCGCAAGCTCGAGACATCGGCGTGCTCAGCGGCTCCCGAGGTGAAGAGCATCGCGAGCATCGTCGGCACCAGGTTGACTTCGGTGACGCGGTGACGCGCGATGGCGGCGAAGAACTCCGTCGGCTCGAACCGTTCGAGGATCGCCGTCGTCGCGCCGCGCAGCCAGTAAGGCAGCACGAAGGTCCCACTCGCGTGGATGAGCGAGGCGGCGTGCAGCATCACCGAGTCACGCGCGGGTGAGACCAGGTTCGTCAGGATGTTCGTGGCGATGGCGGCGTAGGAGCCCTGCGTGTGGACGACCGCCTTCAGCGTCCCGGTCGTACCTGAGGTGTAGAGCACCAGCATCGGATCGTCATGCGAGAGGTCGACACCGGGATCCGTGGCGTTGGCGCTCGCGGCGTCGGCGAGGAGGTCGTCACCGGCGAGACCCGGGTCGCCGAGCCCGATGTCGACCAGACCGGTCACCCGCTCGGCCAGTGACGCCGCGACCTCACCCAATCCCGGACCGTGGATCAGCCAGTGCGCGTCGGTCTCGTGCAACATCCGCTCGTGTTCAAGCGCCGAGAGCCGTGCGTTCAATGGCACCCGCACGAGGCCGGCCTTCAGGCACGCGAAGTCGAGCGAGACCGACCACAGGCCGTTACCGGTCAAGAGCGCCACCAGGTCACCCTTCTTGAGACCTCGCGCCAGCAACGCGTTCGCGAATCGATTCGCGGCGTCGTCTACCTCGCGGAAACTCAATCGCTCGGCGCCGAAGACCACCGCGGTGCGCGCGGCGTATCGCTCGGCGCCGCGTCGCACCATCTGCGCAGCGAGCATTATCCCCCCTGAATCAGACCATTCGGTCTGTTTAAGGATAGCCTGGCGAGCGTGGCGGAGCGCGTGGGTCAGCAGCGGGGTGCGCGCACCCGTGAGCGTATCATCGAGGCGACCGTGACCTGTCTCGTCGAGCACGGCTTCGCTTCCACGACGATGCAGCGGGTCCAGAACGAGGCGGGCGTCTCGCGCGGCGCACTCGTGCACCACTTCACTTCCATGGATGAATTGCTCGTCGGTGCTGTCCACCACGTCGCGAAACGCCAGCTGGACACCCTGATTCGCGACACCCCTCTGCTCGACTGCGGAACGCAGGGCCGCGAGCAACGCGTGTGGCTGCTGCACTCGGTGATGTCCGGTCCCGTCTTCCTCGCCGGGCTCGAACTCTGGCTCGCGGCACGCACCAACCCGACGTTGCGCGCGGCGCTCGTCCCAGTGGAACGCGAGCTCGGCCACGAGATTAACGCCGCACTCACCGGCGAGGACGCTACGGGAAACCTGACCCGTTTCGAACTCGACGAGTTCCTCGTGACCCTACGCGGACTCGCAATCACGAGCGTGCTGCGCGAAGACCCGCGCGTCGAGCGCCACGTCATCGAGGACTGGATCGCGACGAGGCGCTAGGTCAGCTGTCGCCTCGAGGACGCCCACCGACCGGTGTCGTGCGTCGTCTCGTCTCGGGTGTGCCCGCGGCGGGTCGAGTCCAGGAGACATCAGTCGGTCTCGGCGCCAACGCCGAGCGTGCCAACGCGCCGGTCACCACCGCCCACAGCGCCGAGGCGAGTGCGAGGTGCACGTCGGCGAGGACCGCCGGTGCACCGAGCACCGCGTCGAAGGCTCCGATGATGACCTGGGTCACGAGCAACGTCACCGCGGCGATGGCGGTCACCCGATGATCGCGCCACAGGGCGACGACGTAGGCGACGACGAGGACCGCCGCGACCAGCACGAGGGACCGATGCACGTACTGAAGCGCCACCAACCGCGTCGGCGACGAACTCGCGAAGCACGCGGGCCAGGACCGGCAGGCCGCCTCAGCCCCACCGTCGACCACGACCGAGCCCGATACCAGGACAACGAAGAGCCCGCTGACACCCGCCCAGGCAACCCCGTCGCCACTGAAGCGTCCCCAGGGCCGCGCGGGCTCGACGAACGACGCGACCGCGGTGACCGTCACTACGGCGAGGAAGAGCAGACCGACGATCAGGTGGGCCGCCACCGTCGCGGGGGCGTTGTCGGTGAGCACCGTGATCGCGCCGAGCACGATCTGCACGACGACGACCCCGAGGGAGAGAAGGCTGAACGTGCGCACCTGGGCCACTCGAGCGCCGCCTCGCCAGGTGAGCACGACGAGCGCGATGATCGCGACCGTGACGATCGTCGCGAGATAGCGGTGGGACTGCTCGAGCAGCGGGTGGAGGTGGTCAATGGGCCCGACGCGCCCGTTGCAGAGCGGCCAACTCGAACAACCCATGCCCGAGTCGCTCACGCGGACCGTACTGCCGAGCACGACAAGCAGGTAGGTCGCCACTGCGGTGATGAGCGCGAGTGTGCGCACCCGCCACATCGCTCGTGGCGTCGTGGGGTCCTCCGGTCCCGTCAAATCGCGTTGGCCGGCCACGGACTTCATCGCGCTGGGCGCGACCGCGCGCGCGGTGATGCCACGAGGGCGCGAAGTGGCGCGCGACCACCGACGACGCGCCGCAACGACTGACCACCGACCACGCGCGAACCTCGCTTCAGTTCGACCTTGCTCGCACCTTATCGACCGCGGCTCCGCCTGTCCACCGCCGGGGAGTGGACTCGGTGGGGCACTCACGCGCGGTCGGTCACGACCACGCTGGTGATCGGTCGCGGTGACCCCGGTGACGGCGCGGCAGGCGGCGCGGCCTTCTCGGATCCACGGGTCGACGCCGTGGTCGAACGCCACGGTTCCGGCGTGGGAAAGTAGAGGTTCATGGCCGGTCAACGAGGTGAGGTTGCGCGCGACGGCGCCGAACGACGCGCCGCCGGCTACCGCTCGCTCGGACGCAGACCCGAAGACGACCTCCACGTGCCCGACGGCTGCGACCTCGGTCGTGTGAGCATCGTCCACGGCGCCAACGCCGACGTCATCTGGTTCGACGCGAGCGCGAACGAGGTCGTGTCGCTCTGTCACCTCTCGCCCAACGCCGACCCGCGTCCGGTCGCCGGCGATTGGGTGGCGGTGCGCGACGACCACGTCGAGGCGGTCCTCGAGCGTCGCAGCGCGCTGCGACGTCTAAATCGCCGCACGCGCGCCGTCCAGGTGCTCGCTGCGAACGTCGACCTGGTGCTGCTCGTCATCCCGATCGACCGCGAAGCCAACGTTCGCATGCTCGAGCGCTACGCGGTGATGGCTCGCGACAGCGGCGCCCAACCCTTCATCGTCCTCACCAAGGCCGACGAGGCCGACGACGTCGAGGGCGCCGTCGAGGCGGTGCGCGCCGTCGTGCCCGACGTCGAGGTGCTCACGACGAGCTCGCACAGCGGCGAGGGGATCGACCACCTGCGCCGCCTCCTCGCCCTCGGGGTCACCGCCGTCATGCTCGGCGCGTCGGGCGCCGGCAAGACCTCGCTCCTTAACGCACTCGAGGGCAGTCACGAGTTGACGCGAACGCTCGGCCGCGGCGGCGACGGCCGCCACGCCACGTCCACGCGCAAGCTCTACCGGCTGACCGGCGGCGGCGTGCTGCTCGATATCCCGGGCATCCGCCTCGCCACTCTCGCCGTCGAGTCCGACGACGTCGACGAGACCTTCACCGAGATCGACGACGCGGCCACGCGTTGTCGCTTTCGCGACTGCTCCCACCACGACGACGTGGGCTGCGCGGTCCGCGCGGCGGTCGAAGCCGGCGAAATCGACCCGGAACGTCTCGCGAGCTGGTGGCGCATCCAGGCCGAGGCCGATCCACCGGCGCGCGCCCGCGGCGCGACGAGCCGTCGCGCCCTGCGAGAACCGCCCCGCGAACTCGGGTCACCCGAGGACGACTGACGCTCGACGCCCTCCGAGCGGTCCTAGGCCGCGACGCGCCCGATGCGCACGCGCCACACCTTCGGACCGCGCTCGAGGTAGTCCCAGGTGAACGCCCCGGCGTGCTCGGCCTCGAACTGGTACTGCAGGGGCTTGGGGTCATGGTCGTTCACGAGCACGAAGGCCTCGGCGGCGCCGAGTGCGCCGTAGGTCTCAAAGATCGTGTGGTGGCGCTGGGCGGGGGCCATCGTGCGCACGTCGAGCACCGCGTCGGCGCTTTCGGTCGACGACTCGCGCTTGGTGCCGATGGCCACGGGCTCCTGGCTCACGAGGCGCACCAGTCGGTGCAGCGACCGGTTGACCACCTCGGCGAGATCGGGGCGTGCGGCGTGCAGGGTGGCCCAGGTCCCCGCGACGATCGCGCAGGCCTCGTCGCCCTGGCCCGCGCGCGCGAGCGCCAGCGCCGCCTTGAGCAGTTGGGTCACGACGACCGACTCGTGGTCCGCGCTCGAGGCCGGTGCGTCGGGTGCCGTCTCGGGCCGCGGCTCGGTGAGTCGCTGCATCTGGGTGAGCAGGCCCGCAACCCCGACCGACTCGTCGCCCACCAGCGGCGGCAGGAGGACCTCGTTCTCGGTGGCGACGTGCGCGGCGAAGAGCTCGGCGAGCGCACGCGCGAAGCGCGCGGCATCCTCAGCGTTCGACGCACTCGCGATCGACTCGACGAGCCCGGCGAGCTCGCGGTGCTCGGCCACCATCGTGACGACGGTCGCCGCGAGGTCGGCGCGCTTGGCCGCCTCGGGGTAGATCGTCAACTCCTCGGCGGCGGCGTGGGGCAGGATCTCATCGACGAGGTAGTTGACGAGCTCGGCGCGCGCGAACTCGTAACCCCGAGCGGCGGCGATGCCGTCGACCAGGGCGTCGACCCGCTGGGCCACCCCCGCTCCCAGCTGGCGGTGGTGCGACTGGATCGCCTCGAACGCTTCGTGGTCGGACATCGTCATGGCGTCTTCCTCTCGTGGAGCGTCGCTCGCTCCTTAGTTCTAGTCATTCCTAGAATAACAGAGTCGCCCTCGCGCTTCCACGGTCTACCCGATCCGGTGCCGGCAACGACGACCGGCCGGTCACCGCGAGCGCGCGACCCGGCGACGGATCGCCGGTGCGACGAGCACCGAGCGCAGGACCTCGGCGCTGGAGTGCTCGAGGTCGCGGCTCGCGGTGAGCAGCACGAGGGGTCGCTCAAGGCTCGTCGCGACCAGCCGTTCGACGACGTCGCGCTGTGGGTCGCCCGCGAGCTCGTCGCGGTATCGCTCGGCGAACTCCTCGAAGCGCGCCACCTCGTGGGCGTACCACTGGCGCAGCGCCGGCGTCGGGGCGACATCTTTCGCCCACTCGTCGGCGTCAACGGCGGCCTTGGTCTTACCACGTGGCCACAGGCGGTCCACGAGCACGCGATACTCCTCGCCGACCCGCCCGGGGTCGCCGTACACGCGCTCAATCGATACCGACTGCACCTTGGTCATCGCACCACCCGCACGGTTAGGCGCAGCGTACCGCCGCGCCTACGCGTCGCGCCGGACGTGGAAGCCCAGCGCGGCGGCGACCTCGTCATCCATCATGCCGGGGTTCCACGGCGGGTCCCACACGAGGCGCACGTCCACGTCACCACTCGCGCGCGGATCGCCGGCGAGGACGGCCTCTCGGGCCATAAAGGAGATGCTCTCCGACGCAGGACAGCCGGGCGTGGTCAACGTCATGGTCACCACGACCACGTCGGCCTCGACCGCGACGTCATAGACGAGGCCGAGGGACACCACATCGAGGCCGAGCTCGGGGTCATAGACGCCGCCGAGTGCCTCCCAGACCCAGCCCAGTGCGTCATCGACCGTGTCACCCGCGGCCGGTGCGCCGTCGAGGTCGCCGGAGGTCACAGGTTCCTCGAGAAGGTGACCTGCCAGTCGCCGGACCCGATCTCGACCACGTCGAAGCTGAAGCCCTGGGAGCCGAGGACCCCCTCCAGAGGTACGGGCTCGAAGGGGGCGATGATGACTAGCTCCTCGTCGAGACCGAGGGCCCCCACAGTCGACATGATCTGGTCGAAGGGCTCATCGCCCGCCGCGATGATTGGACGAACGTCAAGTGTTGCCACGACTCACCTCCCGGACTCCGTGGAGCCACGTATTGTTCTATGCTTGACTAGAACAATAGCAGCATCGCGCCGCAGAACCAGTCGGAGGAGATCGTGAGCACACCGCAGACGCCAGCGGGGCCGAAGGGCGGATGGACGGGACGGCCGGCCGGCATCCCCGCCGGGGTCCCACCGCCGTCGGTGCCGCTCAGCTTCCTTGCCGCCGCGGCCGCGGGACTTGTGGCCTGCGGTGTCGCCGTCGTCCTCGCCCGCTCGGCCGCGACGGTCGACCCCACCGACGACGTCGTCGTCGGGGCCGCCCACTTCGCCATGCTCGCCACGCTCTCGATGGGCGTGCTCGGTGCCATCCACCAGTTCGCCCCCGTCATCACCCAGCGGCCCCTGCGCTCGGTGCGGCTCTCGCGGGCCACGTTCCTCGCCTGGCTCGCCGGCTCGTGGCTGTTGCCGATCGGCTTCATGTCGCGCCACGAGGTCGTCGTCGAGCTCGGCGGCGCCTTCGCCGCCGTGGCGGTGATCTTGCTCGTGGTGAATGTGACTGCGCCGCTTCGCGCCCGGGGCAAGGGCGCACCGACGGTTGGGCTGCGTCTCGCGGTGATCGGCTTCGTAGTAACCGCCTCCTACGGCGTTCTCTACGTGATCGACCGTCGTGGCGCGTGGTTCGTGCTCAACGGCCACGTCGTGCTCGCCCACGCGTGCGTGGGCCTGCTCGCCTGGCTCGGACTCACCTACCTCAGCGTCTCAGAGAAGCTCTGGCCCATGTTCATGCTGTCCCACGTCCCGGGCCGCCGCGTCAGCGGGTGGATAGCGATCTGGTCGGTCTTCGCCGGGGTCGCCCTGCTCTCGCCGGGACTCCTCTTTGGCGTCTACGGCCTCGCCATCGCCGGTGCCGCGGTGGTCGCGACGGGTCTCGGGGCGCACCTCTGGTCACTGGCGGCCTACATCCACCACCGGCGACGCCCCGTCGACCTGCACGTCGTCTTCGTCGTCAGCTCCGCGATCTGGCTCGTCGTCGCGACGGGCCTCGGGGTCACCAGCGCGGTCCTCGTCCACCTCGGCGAGCACCGCGGCGTCGCCTGGACCGCGGCGACGGTCGTCGCGCTCGCGGGGTGGCTGCTCGTGGCACTGGTCGGCCACGCCCACAAGATCGTCCCGTTCATCGCGTGGTCGGCGCTGCGGGGACGCGGGATCGCAAAGAAGGCTAACGGCACCCAGCTCATGTTCGCCGACCTCTTCAACCACCGCTGGGCGACGGTCGACTACGTCTTCGTGAACGCGAGCGTCGCGGCCATCGGGCTCGGCTTCATCCTCGGAGACCGGCTCGCCATCGCGCTCGGGGGCGTCTTGCTCGTCGCCACCGCGGTCACGAGCGCGTGCAACCTCGCCTGGCGACCGACCCGGCTCCTGCTCGCCGGGCCGGGACCGAGCGACCAGTCCCCCTCGCCGATCACCGTGCCCGCGGCACTGCGCGACCGCGCTTCGCGCGCGACGCCGTCGGCCTGATCAGCGGGGCGACTCGTCGAGCCGGTGCGAGACGACGAGCCGACACCCGGCGTGGCGCGGGTTCTTGCGCACCAGACGGTCGACTGACAGTTCGCCGATCGAGTCGGCGAGGCCTTCAGCGAGTCCGAGGTGCAACTGGCAGATCTCGGTGGGATTCGTGACGGCGACGTCGGCGAAGGGACAGCGTTCGAGGACGTACTCGGTCGTCGCGCCGGCCTGGTGACGCACCGGGCGAAAGCCACTGCGCAGCAGTTCTCGCTCCATCGCCGCGTCGCCGTCGAGCCCGTCGTATGCCTTCGCGCGACGCTGTCCGTCGCGGTAGCCGACGTCGTGGACGCTGAGGCCATCCTTCATCGCCTCGGCGAGCAGACCGGCGAGCCAGGCGTAGGCGCCGTTGGTCCCCCACGTGCCGGCCGCCTCGGGGTGCAGCTCGTAGAGAAGCGCCGGACGCCCCGGACGCGAGCGGGTCTCGACCTGCTCAACGACGAGTGACGCCTCCTTCAAGATCGCGAGGTGCTGGCGAACGGCGTTGTGGTTGAGGGAAATGAAGTCGGTCAGTTCGGCCACGCCGACCGGGTAGTCCGCCTCGACGATGTAGCGGAACAGGCGGTACCGGGTCGGGTCGCCCAGGGCTCGCGCCTCACGTTGAATGTCGGGTGTGTCCATGGCTGCTCGCAGACTCTCGCGCCATCCTACCGTGATTATCTAGTAGTGAGCAGAACAATTAATGACCCCTCGGGCGCGCCGCCCCCGTTCAGGTGGCACAGCACGAGAGCGTCGCCACGTCGCGCGAGAAGGACTGGGCCGCGAGCTTGAGCGCCTCGGCCATCGTCAGGTACGGCGTCCACGCCTCGGCGAGCTCGGTGACCGTCAGACCGCCCTGCATCGCGTAGACCGCCCCCGCGATCACTTCGCCCGCCTGGTCGGCGAGCACGTGGACTCCGAGCACCCGACCGGAGCCGCGTTCGGCCACGATCGTCACCAGCCCGCGCACGTCGCGATTGACGATGGCGCGCGGCACGTAGGCGAGGGGCAGCGAACTGACCTCGTAGTCCAGGCCCTGCTCCTTCGCCGCCTGCTCGGTGAGCCCGACCGAGGCGATGGCCGGGGACGTGAAGGTGACCCGCGGCATCGTGGTGTAGTCAACCGTCCGGTGCTCGGAGCCCACCGCGTTGGCCGCGGCGACGGTGCCGTGCTTGCCCGCGACGTAGACGAACTGGGCGAGCCCCGTCACGTCACCGGCGGCGAAGATCCGCGGGTTGGCCGTGCGCAGCTCGTCGTCCACGACCACCTCGCCACGGGCGCCGACGTCGACCCCGACCGTTGCGAGTCCGAGGTCCGCGCTCGCCGGATGGCGCCCCGTCGCCACCAGCACGGCCGCCACCTCGAGCCGCTCGACGCCACCGGGCGTCGCGAGGGTGACGAGCACCCCGTCGCCGCTGCGCGCTACGCGCTGGGCGGTGGTAGCGGTACGCACGCTGATCCCCTCCTCGGTGAGGACCTCGGTGAGGACCTCGGCGATCGCTGGCTCCTCGAAGGGGGCGATGCGACCCTGGGCCTC
>JAJYPU010000055.1 GCA_021795095.1 Actinomycetes bacterium
GTCGCGCCGTTGGTGGTGCCGCTGGTGCTCGTCGTGTTGATCTGGGCGGGGCTCGCGCTCAACCGGTTCGTCGGTATCGCGCCCCATCGACCGAAGTTCCCGAGCGACGAGGACCAGGACCAGGACCAGGGATGATCGAGTTCGCCGACGACGCGATCGTGCTGCGCACCTACACGTCGGGCGAGGCCGATCGGGTGGCGGTGCTGTGGACGCGTGAGCACGGCAAGTTGCGCGTCCTCGCCAAAGGCGCGCGTAAGACGTCGAGCCGACTCGGCGGATCACTCGAGACCCTCGCGCACGTGGGCGTCGACCTCATACAGGGTCGCGGCGAGCGCTACATCGTGCGTCACGTGGTGCACCGCGAACGCTACGCGACGTTGCGCGCTGACTACGACCGCATCGCGGCGGGCTACGCCGTTGTCGAAGTCGCCAACGCGATCCCTGCCGAAGACGTGGCTGACGAGGGCATCTTCGAACTGCTGCGCCGGGTCCTCGTGACCCTCGATGACCCGAACTTTCGCCCCGGCCTCGTACCGGCGTCGTTCTTCCTGCGACTGCTCGCCTACGACGGCTCCGCGCCGGTTCTCGACGCCTGCGTGAACTGCGGGCGAAGCGAACCGTTGGTGGCCTTTGACGCCGCGATCGGCGGAGCCCTCTGTCCGCAGTGCCGTTCGGGCCGCCCACTCTCACCCGACGCGCTCGAACTGCTGCGCCGGATCACCGGTGGCGATCTCGCGGCCGTGCTTCGAGCCGAGGAACCCACGGGGGCGGGCGAGGTCGCATCGCTCACCCACGAGGCCGTCGAGCTGCACTTTGGCCGGCGGTTGCGCGCGACCCACGTCGCGCCACCACGTGACCTCGGACGTTGACCCTCGATCGTCCCGACGCTGACCAGCGCCGTTGGCGCGGATTGCGACGTGCGTGAGCGACGCCATTCACGCTGTAAGGTGCCCTCGTCCATCGAGGAGCTCGTGTCTAACCCCGTCATCTTCTGGTTCCGCCGCGATCTGCGTCTGGCGGACAACCTCGCACTGGTCGCGGCCGCCCGCGCGGGCACCGTCGTCGCGCTCTTCGTCGTGGACCCTGAACTCGTCGCGCCGGTCGGCGCGACCCGTGCGGCCTACGTCGCGGCCAGCCTGACCGCGTTGGACGAGTCGATGGGCGGCGCCCTGGTCATCAGGGTCGGTGACCCGACAACGGTCGTTCCGGAGGTCGCTCGCGAGCTCGGTGCGAGGCACGTCTTTGCGAGTGGGGATTCGACGCCGCGA
The DNA here is from genome assembly GCA_021795095.1 of Actinomycetes bacterium. The sequence goes on from JAJYPU010000055.1 coordinate 1,269, forward strand.
GCCCGTCGCCGCGACCGCGCGGTCGCGGCGGCCCTGGCCGGGGAGGAAACGGCGTTGATCACGATCGACTCGCCCTACGTCGTCGAACCGGGCACGATCCGCCAGGCTTCGGGTGCGCCCTACCGCGTCTATAGCGCATTTCGACGCGTCTGGGAGACCCATCTCGGGGCGGTCCCGGTCGCGGCGCCCGAGGTCGAGTGGGAGTCGGTCACGGGCGTCACGCCAACCACGGTCGTCGAACTCGCGGCACGTCGGCGTCCGCACTACTTCGTCGACCTGCCCGACACGCCCGCACCCGACCGTCCGCCAGCCGGCGAGCGGGCGGGCCACGCGGTGCTCGAGCGATTCGCGGCGAACGTGGACGCCTACGAGGACCAGCGTGACCGACCAGACCTTGACGCGACGAGCCGGTTGAGCCCCTTTCTCCACGTGGGTGCCCTGCACCCACGAACGATCCTCGCCGCGCTCGATGGACCGTCGCGCGGCCGTGGCACGTTTCGCGCCGAGATCGGCTGGCGGGAGTTCTACGCCGACGTGCTCAGCCACCGGCCCGACTCCGCGTGGGGGTCGCTGCAACCACGGTTCGACGCCTTGCGCGTCGACCGCGACCAGGCGGCCGTCACACGCTTTGGCGCGTGGGCGCGCGGCGAGACCGGCTTCCCACTCGTCGACGCGGGGATGCGTCAGCTGCTGGCCGAGGGGTGGATGCACAATCGAGTGCGGATGGTCACCGCGTCGTTTCTGGTTAAGCACCTACACGTCGACTGGCGGTGGGGCGCGTCGTGGTTCCTGTGGCGACTGGTCGACGGGGACGTGGCGTCGAACCAGCACGGGTGGCAGTGGACGGCGGGTTCGGGGACCGACGCCGCGCCCTTCCACCGTATATTCAGCCCCACCCGACAGGCCGAGCGGTTCGACCCACTGGGCCACTACGTGCGTCGCTACGTGCCCGAGCTGGCCACCGTCGCCGAATTGGACCTGGCGCGCGCCGACGTCGAGAGGCTCATCGCGAGCGGGTACCGGGCCCCCATGGTCGACGCCGCTGTCGAACGTCGCGAGGCGTTGGCACGATTCGCCGAGATCCGCGCGACGGTGGCGTCGTGAGCGAGTTCGGGGTCTACGTCCACGTGCCGTTCTGCGCGCACCGCTGTGACTACTGCGCCTTTGCCACCTACGCGGACCGCGATCACCTCATGGACGACTACGTCGACGCCGTGCGGGCCGAACTCGCCAGTTACGCCGACACCACCCCAGCGGCGACCTCGGTGTTCTTCGGGGGCGGAACGCCGTCGCGGCTGTCGGCCGAGCAGCTCCTCTCGATCCTGGACGCGATTCCGCGGGTGTCTGACGCCGAGGTGACAGTGGAGTGCAACCCCGAGGACGCCACGCTCGAGCGCCTTCGCGCCTACCGGGCCGGTGGCGTCAACCGGATGTCCTTCGGGATCCAGTCGACGCGTCCCGCGGTACTCGCCGACCTCGGTCGTCGCCACGGCGTGATGGCCCACGAGGCGGTTGCGCGGGCAGTGACCGACGCGGGCTTTGTCACGTGGAACATGGACCTCATCATCGGCTCACGAGCCGAGACCCTCGACGACGTGGCCGCGACCCTCGAGGACCTGTTGGGCCTCGAGACGCCACCGCCGCACATCAGCTGCTACGCGCTCACCGCTGAGCCGTCGACCCCCCTCGGGCGCGATCCCGCGCGCCACCCCGATGAGGACGCGACGGCTGACGCGTACGACCTGGTCGGAGCGACACTCGAGGCGGCGGGCTACCGGTGGGAGGAGATCTCGAACTGGGCCCGTCCGGGTCACGAGTGCCGTCACAACCATCTCTACTGGGACCAGGGCGACTACCTCGGCGTTGGGTCGGCTGCGCACTCGCACCGAGACGGCCACCGGTGGTGGAACGTGCGCACCCCCGACCGGTATATCGCCATGCTCCGTGACGGTCGGCGCCCCCTCGGCGGCGAGGAGCACCTCGACGAGGCAACTCGGCGTTTCGAACGTGAGTCGTTGGCCCTGCGCACGACGAGCGGTGTGCCACTCGAGGCCTTCGATTCCCTCGACGAGATCGCTCACCTGGTGACCGTGCGCGATGGTACGGTGACCCTGGCCCCGGCCGGTCGGTTGCTCGCCAACCAGGTGATCGTTCGTCTGAACGGCGCTCGTTAGTCCGGTAGCCTGGTCGGATGACCACGCCGGCGCTGGACCCCGACCTGTTGGACAAGGTGATCAACCTCGCCAAGCGGCGGGGGTTCATCTTCCCGTCCGCGGAGATCTACGGTGGCTTCCGTTCGACCTACGACTACGGCCCGCTCGGGGTCAACATGTTGCGCAACGTGAAGCAGGCTTGGTGGCGCTCGATGGTCCAGCTGCGAGACGACATCGTTGGCATTGACGCGGCGATCCTCGGTCCGCCCGCGGTCTGGGCGGCGTCGGGCCACCTTGAGACGTTCACCGATCCCCTGGTCGACTGCCGCCGGTGCAAGGAGCGGTGGCGCGAGGACAAGATCGACGGCGTGTGCCCGAACTGCGGTGGCACCGAGTTCACCGAGGCGCGCGCCTTCAACCTCATGTTCAAGACCCAGGCCGGGCCCGTCGAGGGCGAAGGGGCGACGGCGTACCTTCGCCCCGAGACGGCTCAGGGCATGTTCACCAACTTCATGAACGTGCTCACGACGACGCGACGTAAGCCCCCGTTCGGCATCGCCCAGGTCGGTAAATCCTTCCGCAACGAGATCACCCCACAGAACTTCGTCTTTCGGACCCGTGAGTTCGAGCAGATGGAGATGGAGTACTTCGTCCCGCCCGCGGACGCCGACGGCTGGTACCGCTACTGGATCTCGACGCGCTACGAGTGGTACACGAACCTCGGAATCCCGGCGAACCGGCTCCGCCTGCACGAACACGCCAAGGAAGATCTCTCGCACTACTCGCGCGGTACGACCGACGTGGAGTTCCTCTACCCCTGGGGCTGGGACGAGCTCGAGGGCATCGCCAATCGCGGCGACTACGACCTCACCCAGCACTCGAAGGCGTCGGGCGTTCGACTCGAGTACTTCGACCAGCAGGCCGGCGAGCGGTACACGCCCTACGTGATCGAACCGGCCGCCGGGGCGACGCGGGCGATGATGGCCTTCTTGCTCGCTGCCTACGAGGAAGACACCGTGGAGGGAGAAACCCGCACGGTGCTACGACTCGACTGGCGTCTGTCGCCGTATCAGGTCGCGGTCCTGCCACTATCGAAAAAGCCCGAGCTCGAAGGTGTTTCGCGTGAGGTCCTCAGTGCGCTGCAGCCGTGGTACATGTGCGACTACGACGTGACCCAATCGATCGGCCGTCGCTACCGCCGTCAAGACGAGATCGGCACCCCGTACTGCGTGACGGTCGACTTCGACTCCCTCGAAGACCGCGCCGTGACCGTTCGCGATCGCGATACGACCGCGCAGACGCGCGTGCCGATCGAGGGGTTGGTCGAGGACTTGCGCCGTCGCATGACCGTCGCGTAGCGATGCACCGTCAGTCTTGCGCCGCGCCCTTCGACGAGGGGAGTGAGTAGGTGACCTGCGCCTTGGCGACGAGCTCGATCTCGCCGCGCGAGTAGATCTCGACGTCGACCACGGCCAATTTGCGACCCAGTTTGAGGACCTTCGCTCGGGCCAGCACGTCGCGTAGCGCCGGTTTGCGCAGGAAGTCGATGTGCAGGCTCGTCGTCACCGCGAGCAGGACGGGGCCTATCTGGGCGAGGATCGCCATCCAGGCGGCGGTGTCGGCGAGCATCATCATCGTCGGGCCCGACAGGGTCCCGCCGGGGCGCCCGTGCTGGAGGTCGACCGGCTGACACACGATGACGTACTCGTCGGTGACCGTCTCGACGATGGGTACGGCGTTACCGGGGAACGCCTCGACCATGATGGTCTGTAGTTCGGTGGTGTCCAGTACGGGCATGTTCACGCAGCCCTTCGGTAGCGCATCGTCGCGAGCGGTGCGAGCACGAGCAGCGCACCAGTTCCCCAGATGAGTGTCAGCCACACCGAGTTGCCCGTCGGGGTGCCGAGCATCAGGCCGCGGACCGCGTTGGCCGCTTGTGAGACCGGTTGATTGCGGGCGAAATCCTGCAACCACCAGGGCATCGATTGGACCTGGACGAAGATCGAGGAGGCGAAGGTGATGGGGAAGATGATCGGAAAGGTCATCGCCTGGGCGGTCTCTGAGTTGGGTGCGGCCAGACCGACGAAGGCGAAGCCCCACGAGAGCGCGTAAGCGAAGTAGAGCATGAGCAGGCTCGCTTCAAGGTACGGCCCGACGCCGCCGTGGGGACGGAACCCGACCGCGAAGCCGACGACCGTGATGACAATCAGCACGAGGATGTTCCGGGCGAGGTCGGCCACGGTGCGTCCCCCGAGCACGGCGGTGCGGGCCATCGGCAGTGCGCGGAAGCGCTCGATGAGCCCCCGTTGGAGGTCTTCGGCGAGGCCGATAGCCGTGCCGACGGCTCCAAAGATCGTTGTTTGTACCAAGATGCCCGGGATCAGAAAGTTGACGTACTGACCATGGGCGATGTGGATCGCGCCGCCGAATACGTAGCGGAACAACAGCACGAACATCACCGGTTGGACGATGGCGAAGACGAGTGAGATCGGGATCCGTATCAGGGTGAGCAGATTGCGCCGCGCGATCGTCCAGATGTCGATCGCCACCCAGCGCAGGCCACCCTTGGGAGTCTGAGCCGGGGCGTTCATCGCCGGCCCGATCGAGCGGCTGGAGCGGGCTTCACGACCTCGTCCTCGGCCCGGTGCCCGGTAAGACTCAAGAACACGTCATCCAGACTCGGCTCGCGCAGGACGAGTCCCGCGAGGGCGATGTGTGCACTGTCGAGACGGCGCAGCGCGTCGGCCGCCGCGGCGGGACCGCCATCGACCGTGTATTCCACCACTGTCCCCTCGACGTTCATGGCGTTACCCGCCACGACGCGCAGGATCTCGGCCCCGCGGGCAGCGTCGTCAGTCGATTCGAACGTGAGCTCGAGCACTGTCGCACCGAGGCGGGTCTTGAGCTCCCGGGAGGTCCCCTGGGCGATGATGTGGCCGTGGTCGAGCACGACGAGTTGTTTCGCCAGCCGGTCAGCCTCTTCGAGGTACTGGGTCGTCAAGAGCACGGTCGTGCCGTCTTCGACCAGCTGTTCGATGATGGCCCAGAGGTCCTGACGGCTCTGGGGGTCGAGGCCGGTCGTCGGCTCATCGAGGAACAGCAACGGGGGCGTGGCGACGAGGGCAGCGGCGAGGTCGAGGCGGCGACGCATGCCGCCCGAGTAGGTTTTGACGTTTCTCGTCGCCGCGTCGGCCAGTCCGAACTGCTCGAGTAGCTCGTTCGCGCGTCGGCGGACCGTGACCCGGTCCAGGTGGTTGAGCCGACCGATCATACGAAGGTTCTCGAATCCGGTCAGATTCTCGTCCACCGTGGCGTACTGTCCGGCGAGCCCGATGCTGCGCCGAACGGCGTCGGCCTCGCGCACGACGTCAAAGCCGTTCACGGTGGCCGAGCCGGAGTCTGGTGCGAGAATCGTCGAAAGGATACGCACCATCGTGGTCTTTCCCGAGCCATTGGGCCCGAGCAGTCCAAAGACCTCGCCCCGAGCCACGTGGAGCGACACGTCATCAAGCGCGCGCACGGTGCCGTCCTTGAACGTTCGGACGATCGATCGGGCTTCTACGGCGAAGTCGGACACGGAGGCAGTCTAGGGACGCCACCGGCAGCGACGGTCGAACACCCTCGAGGCGGTACCGTCTAGCCATGGCCATCTCGGAGAGCGACATCGCGGCGGTGCGTGCCGCGACCGACATCGTCGCCTTGATCACCGAACAGGTCGCGCTGAAGAAGACTGGACGCCGCTGGACTGGTCTGTGCCCGTTTCACGGGGAGAAGACCCCGTCGTTCTCAGTCAACGCCGAAGAGGGGCGGTACTACTGCTTCGGCTGCCGCGTCGCCGGCGACCAGATCACCTGGGTTCGTGAGACGATGCACCTGGACTTCGTTGACGCCGTCCGACTGCTCGCCGAGCGTTGCGGCATCGAACTCCATGAGGACGCCAACGCCTCCAAGGAGCGCAAGGAGCGCCAGCGACTCCTCGACGCGATGGAACGAGCGGTTGACTGGTACCACCATCGCCTCCTCGAGTCCCCGGACGCTCGGGTGGCGCGTGACTACCTGCGGAGTCGAGGCATCAGCGGGGACATCGCGCGCCAGTTCCGCCTCGGCTGGGCGCCCGACCAGTGGGACGCGCTTGCGAATGCCCTGCACCTCGACGAGGCGGTCCTGTCCGGTACCGGTCTCGGGTTCGTGAATCAACGTGGACGAAAGCAGGACGCGATGCGCGCGCGCCTCATCTTTCCCATCTTCGACCCGAGCGGCAAGGCCATCGCGATGGGCGGGCGAATCATGCCCGGGGCTACGCGAGCCGACGGCACCCCACCGGCCAAGTACAAGAACAGCCCCGAGACCCCGATCTACTCGAAGCGGCGGACCCTCTACGCCTTGAATTGGGCGAAGGATGACATCATCCGGTCCGGGGAGATCATCGTGTGCGAGGGTTACACCGACGTCATCGCGTTCTTCGGCGCGGGGATGCCACGAGCGGTCGCTACCTGCGGCACGGCCCTCGGCGAGGAGCACTTCCGGACGATGCGCAACTTCGCCAAGCGCATCGTCCTCGCCTATGACGCGGACCAGGCCGGTCAGAGCGCGGCCGCTTCGGTGTATCAGTGGGAGCGCCAGCACGAGGTCGATGTCGCGGTCGCGCGAATGCCCGAGGGCACCGATCCCGCCGAACTCGCCCAGCGTGATCCCGCCGCACTGCGTCAGTGCGTAGCCGACGCGGTCCCGTTTCTGCAGTTCCGCCTCGAACGCGTACTCGAGTCCGCCGACTTCGGTACGCCCGAGGGTCGGGCTCGGGCGGGCGAGCGAGCGATTACCGTGCTCGCCGAGCACCCGAGTGACCTGGTGCGCGACCAGTACGTTATGCAGGTGGCTGACCGTCTTCGACTGGACGTGGCGACGCTGCGCGCGCGCGTTGGCGATGTGGCCCGAGGCGAGGTGCGCGTCACGCCCATCGTCGCGGTGAATCGACCGGTCACCGACGGGCTCCCGCGACCGGGATTGGAGGCGTTACGGCTCTGCGTGCACTTCCCTGACGTGCGTCGGCGTTTTGACCCTTCGTACTTCGTCCACGACGTCCAGCGTGAAGCGTTCATCGCACTCACAACGGGCGAGTCGATGTCGACCATCATCGAGCGACTCGACCGCCAGGGGCTTGAGGAAGCCGCCCGCGTGCTCAGCGAGGTCGTCGTGGACGACCCGGGTTCTCACCCGTCGGACGGCGCGGTAGCGGCGGTCGTCGCGCAACTCCTGCGTCACGCCGCCGACGTCGCGTTGCACGAACTCGAGCGTGACCTGCGCGACGGTTCGGTGGCACCAGACGTCGCGGTCGCCGTGATTCGTGATGTGAAGGTTCGACTCGCGTTGCTGGGAACGGATCAGGGCGAGTCGGCGGAGGCGTCGCTTCGCGAATGGCTCATCGGTCGCATGGCCACGCAACCGACGTGACCCCGTCACGACGCATCGTCGGGGGACTCTCGATGACCGAGCCCCTCAGCATCGACGAGGAGCGGCGTCTCTACCCGATCATCGTTCGGGGCCGCGAGGCCGAGACCGCGCTCGCCTCCACCGTCGACCCGTCAGTGCGACGACGGCTGCTGCGACAGCGCCAGGCCGGTCAGGAGGCGGAGTCGACCCTGCTGCGAGCGACCTGTGGGCTCGTGCGCGCTCGGGCGAATGAACGTGGCTACCGATTCGGAAACGAGGAACTGGAAGCCGCCGGCGTGGAAGGGCTCGTCAACGCGTTGCGTCGATTCGATCCGGCGCGAGGTGTTCGATTCGCGACGTACGCCAACTACTGGATTACCAAGCTCGTCAATCAGGCGGTGCAACAGCAGGCGGGTCTGACCGATGGCGAGATGCGACTCGTCGTCTCGCTGCAGCGATTCGAGCGCTCAAGAACGCGCCCGCCATCGCGACGGGAGGTCGCCGCGCACCTCGGGGTGTCGCCGGCCAGGGCCAATGAGATCATGCAGATGAGCCGTGAGCTGGTACGGCGTCGCTTCCACGAATCGCCAATGCCGGACCTCGTGGATTCTCGTAGCACCGAGGGACCGCCCGAAGCGCCGTCGTGGGTGATTGACGCGTTGAAGCGCATCTGTGGGCCGGATTTTGACGACTTTTGGCAGTACACGTTTCGAACGACGACGCTGGAGGAGCTGGCCGCGGCCCACGCGATTACGCGCCAGGGCATGGCGAAGCGGATCGAGCGCAGCCGTCGGGCGGTGCGCGAGAGCGAGGATGCGGAACGCCTACAGGCGTGGTTCGACCTGCAGTGACGGAGTGTTCCGGTGCTAGTGTTGCGGTGCCTTCGGGTGCGATCCCAGATAGCTCAATTGGCAGAGCAAGCGACTGTTAATCGCTAGGTTGCAGGTTCGAGTCCTGCTCTGGGAGCTCTAAAAATCCGCCGACCTGGGCACCCGTCGACTGTTGTTCGACATGGACGGTGGCGCACAGCGGGGGACTCGACCGAGGACGTCATTGGCGACCGTGGTGGCGGGTGTCGAACTACCATCGCCTCGGGGAGGGGCGATGACCTACGACGTGAGCGCTGATGTGCGGCTCGACCCGCGCGTCCGAGACCTGCTCCTCGTTATGCCACCGCCGACGGCGATTGAGGTCGTCCATCGTGACGAGTTGGTGCGCGAGGCCGCGTCTGAGCAAGGACTGGAGCGTGAGAGGCTCTACGAGGAGTTCGTAGCGATCTGTGATACCGAGGAGGCCGCTCCTTCAACGGGCCTACATTTCGACGACGTCGAGGTCGAATCCCGACCCGATGGGAATCGAATCAGACTCCAGGTAGTGCGGCCCGATACCGATGCGACGCTCGCTGCCGTGTACTACATCCACGGTGGTGGCATGGCGAGCAGCTCGAGTTATCACGGCAACTATCGATCGTGGGCACGTATCGTCGCCGGCTACGGCGTGGCCGTCGTGATGGTGGAATTTCGCAACTCCATCAGCCCCGGCCGGGTACCCGAGATCGCTCCCTACCCGGCGGGGCTCAACGACTGTCTGTCGGGACTTTTGTGGTTGCGTGACCACGCTGATCGCTTCGGGATCGACGCCCAGTGCATAGTCGTAGCTGGCGAG
>JAJYPU010000056.1 GCA_021795095.1 Actinomycetes bacterium
GATCACAACGTCAAACTGCTGGACCTCGTTTGCCACGGCGGATTCCCTTCGTCAATTTCGTCACTGAGACCTACGAAATCCTAATGTTTTTGGCGCCGTGGCCGACACCCCCGGGCGTTAGCGCTGTTGACCCTGCTGACGGTCGGCCGCCGCCGTGGCGAGTTCGTCCACGAACTCGTTCATCGGATCACCGGCGTGGCCCTTCACCCAGGTGAAAGTGACCGTGCGCCCACCGCGCAATACGAGGTCGAACAAGGGCTCCCAGATGTCCCGATTGGCGACGGGTTGGCCCTGGGAGTTCTTCCACCCCCGCCGCAACCACCCGACGTACCAGTGGTCGTTGAAGCACTTGACCACGTAGGTGGAGTCGCTCACGATCTCGACGTCGCCGTCGGGGTTGGCCCGTAGCGCCTCGAGGACGGCGCGCAACTCCATCCGCTGGTTCGTCGTACGCGCCTCGGCGCCGCTCGCGTACCCGTCAACACCACGCGCCCAGGCCCAGCCCCCCGGTCCGGGGTTCCCGCGACAGGCGCCGTCAGTATGGATCCGCGTCACAGTTGGCGCGTGATCCACGCGTCCGGGTCCGAGGTGAAGCGCGTCACCGAGACCGGCAGGTCGCCACGCAGCACCTGGCCCAACGTGACGTGCTCGAGCACCTCGCGCAGCGCCGCTCGCACCGCGACCCAGACGTCGCGCAGATGCGTCGCGTCGCCACCGTAGTTGAGGGTTTCGGGACGCATCCCACGCACGCCCGCCATCGGCCCGCTGACGACACGCAGGATGTCAGCGATCATGATCGTGTCGGGGTCGTGGGCGAGCTTGAACCCGCCTTCGGGGCCACGCTGGCTCGTGACGAGACCGCCGCGGCGCAGATCAGAGAGGATCGCACCGAGGAACTTCGCCGGTAGTTGCTGTTCGGCGGCCAAGTGTTCGGCACTCACCGACGTGTTGCTGGCCGCCAGGGTGAGTAGCGCCCGAATGGCGTACTCGGCCTTCGCGGGGATCTGCATAGGTCCATTCTGCCCGAGTCGGCGGTCCCGACCGCGTGATGGATGTCCGGCGCCACTTCGTCACGCGATGGACGCTTCGACGACTGACTTAAAGTGTGCCGATGTACCAACTCGACCAGCGCCGCCTGTACCTGTGCGTCGGCCACCGCGACGATCTCACGGACTTCCTGCCGGCGGTCCTGCGCGGGGGTGTGGACGTCGTGCAACTGCGTGAGAAGGACCTCGGCGATGAGCAGCGGCGAGTCTCGGGTGTGTTGATGGCCGCCATTTGTCGAGACTTCGGCGTCCCGTTCATCATGAACGACTCGCCGTACCTCGCCGCCGAGGTAGCGGCCGACGGCGTCCACGTGGGTCAAGACGACGTCAGTGTGGCCGTCTGTCGCGACGTGATGGGTCCCGACGCCATCGTCGGTCTCTCCACGCACGATCCCGAGGAGTTCGCACGTGCACTCGAACAGCCCACGACCTACCGCAGCGCTGGGCCGATCGTGGCGACGCCGACCAAGCCCGGCCGATCGGGCACGGGCGTCGACTACGCCGTCGACTGCACAAAACGAAGTGACCAACCGGTGTTCGTGACCGGCGCAGTGACCGCCGACAACGTCGGGTCCCTCGTGGAAGCCGGACTACGCCACTTCGTGGTGGTGCGCGCGCTGACCACGGCCCCGGACCCCTACGCCGCCGCGGTCTCGATCCGCCGCGCCCTGGACGAGGCGCTCGCCAGCGTCGCCTAGCGGTGCCGGTCGAGCCAGCCGAGAAGCGTGGCCACCATTCGAGGGTCCGCGCGAAGTTGGTGACCGGCCCCTTGGATCAGGCGCAGTTCGGCTCGGCCCTCGGCCGCGCTGAGTAGGTCTCGCGCGTCGCTCGAGGGCACCTCGAGGTCGTCCGTGCCGTGACCGATCAAGAGACGCCGCGGCGGAATCGTGGCCACCGCCCCGAGTGGGTCGACCGCCAGCACGTCGGCGCGTAACTCGTCGGGTGCGAGTAGGTCCTTCTCGTCACCCACCACGCCCGCCCCGATAATCCACTGGCGAAAGGGGACCGCCGGACCGCACCAGGTATCCAGGTGCGCCGGTGCGGCGAAGGTGGCGACCCCGCGAACCCGTTCGTCGTCGGCCGTCACCGCGAGCGCGAGCGCACCCCCGAACCCGAATCCCGCGAGGGAGATCCGACCGCCCTCTTGGTCGATCCGCGCAATGATGGCGCCGAGGTCACGGCGCCACTGGCTGGCCGAGAACGTGCCCGTACTCCCACCGACACCCGACAACGTCCCGGTCGCCACCGTCCAACCCGACTCGCTCGCCAGATGTTCGGCGAGCTCAGGGAGCAGACCGGCCGCCTGGCGCCCCATGCCCGTCGCGCGCGGAAGCCCGTGTACGAGCACGAGCACGTGACCGGTTGCGGGACGGGCGCCCGAGGACGCGATACGCAGATCGAGGACCGACGTACCACTAGCGAGCTGTTCGTGAACGAGCACGCGGCCTTAGATGCCCAGTCGGTTGGCGAGTAACTCGCGGTGGTACGCCGGATCGCCAAGGAACAACTCGGAACTCTTGGCCCGCTTGAAGTACAGGTGCGCGTGGTGTTCCCAGGTGAACCCGATACCACCGTGGATCTGGATGTTCTCGGCGGCGCAGTGGAAGTACGCCTCGGAGCAGAACGACTTGGCGAGGCTCGCCGCAATTGGTAGTTCGTCATTGCGCTCTTGAGCGGCCCACGCGGCGTAGTAGGCGGCCGACTTTGCCGACTCCACATCGAGCAGCATGTCGGCGCACTTGTGCTTGATCGCTTGGAACGACCCGATGGGCCGACCGAACTGGACGCGGTTCTTCGCGTATTCGACCGCGTTGTTGAGCACGCGTTGCGCGCCGCCAACCTGCTCGGCGGCCAGGGCGGCCACGGCGATCTGGACCGTCGTCTCGAGCCCGGCCAGCGCGCCGCCGTTCGAGCCCACCAGTCGCGCCGGGGTGTCGACGTAGACGATGCGACTCTGCTTGCGGGTCTGGTCCATGGTCGGTAGTGACGTGCGCTCGACCCCCGAAGCGTTCGCCTCCACGGCGAACAACGAAAGTCCGGCGTCGGTCATCGCCGGCACGAAGATCACCGAAGCAGTCTGGCCGTCGGTCACGTAGTTGCTTACCCCGTTGACGACCCAGGCCCCACTCGCCTCGCGCGCGGTAACCGACGTCGTGGCGAGATCCCACTGTCCGTCGTCGTCCGTGAGTGCCACGGTGGCGATCGTGTCCCCCGACGCGATACCGGGTAGGTAGGTGGCCCGGTCCTCGTCAGTGCCGACGAGTAACACGGCGTTGGCCGCCAACGCCACCGTTGAGAAGTACGGCGAACACAGGAGTGCCGCCCCCATCTCCTCGAACACCACGTACAGCTCCACGGGGCCGAAGCCTTGGCCACCGAACTCTTCGGGGATGCCCAGCCCCTGCAGGGCGAGCTCGTCGGCCATCTGGCGCCACACGGCCGGGTCGAATCCCTCGTCGGTAGCCATGAGCCGACGAACCTCGGTCTCGGGCGACTTCTCGTCCAAGAACCGTCGCACCATCTTGCGAAGCTCCTCCTGCTCCTCTGAAAAGCCGAAGTTCATCGTCACCCTCGATTCCCGTCGGCTCGTGAGCCGTCGCACTTGCGAGGATAGCGAAATCCATCCGCCCACGTCGCGTGGCATCCTGAAGGTATGGACGAATCGACGGTCATCTGGAGTGGCGCCGACCTGGAGGTCCACCGGGTCGTGGTCGGACCACTCGCCAACAACGTCTACGTCCTGCGGTGTCGCCGCTCGGCGCTAGCGGTGTTAATAGACGCCGCCGACGAGTCCGAGCGGCTCGTGCGCCTGGCGGACGCGCTCGGCGTGGTCACCGTGCTCGAGACCCACGGACACCACGACCACGTGGGCGCGATCCCCGCGTTGCGCGCGTCAGGTCGCCTCGTCTGGGGTCACCCCGAGGACGTCGCGCTATTCCCCGCCCTTGACCGGCACCTCGCGCACGACCAGGTGATCGAGGTGGGCGAGTTGCGCGTGCGGGTCATCCACACCCCGGGGCACACACCGGGCTCCACCTGTTTCTTCGTCGAGGGGAGCCCCGTGCTCTTCAGCGGCGACACTCTGTTTCCCGGTGGACCTGGTGCCACCGCCTACGAGGGCGGCGACTTCCCCACGATCATCGTCTCGATCGACCAACAACTGTTCCATCGCTTCAGCGACGACGTGCTCGTCCTGCCCGGTCACGGTGCCCCCACGACCATCGGCGCCGAACGTTCGCACCTCGACGACTGGATCGCACGGGGCTGGTGACCGGCTGAAAATCCGGGCGCGAACGATAGGCTCGCCATGTGTCTGTGCCCTTGTTAGAACTTCGAAACGTCCACGCCGTCGCCGAGGATACCGTCATCTTGCGCGGCGTCGATCTCACCATCAACCCCGGCGAGGTCCACGCGCTGATGGGGCCCAACGGAGCAGGTAAATCGACCCTGGCGAGCGTCGTCATGGGTCACCCCGGCTATCGCGTCACCGACGGGCAGATCCTGCTCAACGGCGTCGACATCGCGACGTGGTCCCCCGATCAGCGGGCCCGGGCCGGCATCTTTCTCGCCTTCCAGTACCCCGAGGCCATCAGTGGCGTCTCGGTGATCCAGTTCCTGCGCCAGGCCATGGTGGCCCGCAAGGGTCTCAGTGAGCTGTCGGTGCTCGAGGTACGACTCGAGCTTGCTGAATGGATGGACCGACTGGGCATGGACCCGGCGTTCGCAGAGCGACACCTGAACGACGGCTTCTCGGGGGGCGAGCGCAAGCGCAACGAAGTGCTGCAGATGGCCCTGCTCGAACCTGTCGTCGCGCTGCTCGATGAGACCGACTCGGGGCTCGACATTGACGCATTACGTATCGTGGCGCGCGGTGTGCGCACCGTACGGAGCGAACACCCGGCGATGGGTGTCGTGGTGGTGACCCACTACGTCAAACTGCTCGAAGAGATCGAGCCCGACCAGGTCCACATCCTCGTCGATGGACAGATCGTGCACAGTGGCGGTGTCGAGCTCGCCGCCGCCATCGAACACGACGGCTACGACGCGTGGCGAACGGTTCTGCGATGAGCTCCTACAATCCGCGCCGGGTGCGCGTGGACACCCCACTCCTCGAGCGCGTGATCAACGGTCGTCCGATTACCTACCTCGACTCTGCCTCCTCCACCTTGCCCCCGCGACCCGTTATCGAGGCGATGGCGCGCTACTACGAGTTGAGACACGCCAACGTGCACCGCGGCGTCTACCAGACCGCCGTCGAGGCGACTGACGTCTACGAGGGCGCGCGAGCGGCCACCGCACGGTTCATCAACGCACCGCAGGGCATGGACGAGGTCGTCTTCACCAAGAACACGACCGAGTCGTTCAATCTTCTCGCCAAGTCGTGGGGCGCGGCGAATCTCAAGGCGGGCGACGTGGTCCTCGTAACCGAGATGGAGCACCACGCCAACATCGTTCCGTGGTTCCAGCTACGCGACCAGACCGGCATCGAGGTTCGTTTCGTACCGGTGAGCGACGACTTCCGCCTTGACGTGAGCGACCTCGACCGTCTGCTCGACGGTGTCAAGCTGTTCTCCTTCACCGCCGCTTCCAACGTCCTGGGCACGCGTAATCCGGTCAAAGAGTTGACCCGGATCGCCCACGACCACGGCGCCCTCGTCGCTCTCGACGCCGCCCAGTCCGTCGGCCATCAACCGACCGATGTCGTGGACCTCGACGTCGACTTCTTCTGCTTCTCCGCCCACAAGATGCTGGGGCCGACGGGACTGGGCGTGTTCTGGACGCGCGCCGCGATCCTCGAGTCCATGCCCCCCTTCCTCGGCGGCGGCGGCATGATCGCCGACGTGCGACGCGATGGGTACGTACCAGCAGACGGCCCGACCCGCTTCGAGGCCGGCACCCCACCGATTGCCGAGACGGCCGGCCTCACGGCCGCCATCCGGTATCTCGAGGGCCTCGGACTCGCCAACATCGCCCGCCACGAGGACGAGCTCACCGGCGACGCACTCAAGCGACTCGCCAACGAGTTCGACGGCCGCGTCCGGGTCATCGGACCGGCGGACACCGTCGATCGCGGCGGTGTCCTGAGCCTGGACGTCGATGGGGTCCACCCCCACGACGTCGCTCAGGTGCTGGACCAGTTCGGCGTGTGCGTGCGACCCGGACACCATTGCGCCAAGCCCCTCATGCGCCGGTTCAACCTCGCGGCGACAGCGCGGGCGTCCTTCGGGCCATATTCACTGACTTCGGACACCGACGTCCTGCTCGAAGCGCTGGGCAGTGCCGTCACGATGTTTGCCTAGACCATGGCCAACCTCGACGACCTGTACCGCGAGATCATCCTCGACCACTACCGCACCCCGCGCAATCGCGGCGAGCTCAGTTCCCCACCCGCGATCCGAACCGAGGGCTTCAACCCGCTCTGTGGCGACGAGCTCGTCATCTACCTCGACATCCAAGACGACGTGCTCGTGGACATCAAGCTCTCGGGGCACGGCTGCTCGATCTCCCAGGCGTCGTCGTCGATGATGAGTGCCGCGGTCAAGGGCAAGACCATCGACGAGGTGCGCGCCGCCATCGAACGGTTCAAGCAGTTGATGACCGTGCACGAGACGACCCTCGACGGCAATGGCGAGGCGCCCGTCGCCGACTTACGCACGATGGGCGAACTCGCCGCACTCCAGGGGGTCGTGAAATTCCCGGTTCGCATCAAGTGCGCCACGCTGGCTTGGAACACGCTCAGCCAGGGGCTCGACGACTACGGCGTACAGGGCACCGGGTCGAAGTAGGGAACCACCGCCGTCGGGTTGACCGGACTCTTTGTCCCGGTCGAAGTTGTGGTCTTAGTGGTCGAACTAGTCGCTCGGGTGGTTGACGCCGAAGCGATCGTGGTCGTAGTGGTGGTCGTTGCGACCACCGGGGGCATTGGCGTCTGCAGCTGGGCGTTGGGCGGCGGATTAGTCGGCGTGAGCAACGATGAACCGAAGATGTTGACGAGCAGCTGCTGGGCCTGGGGCTCTTCGGTGAAGAGCACGTCACCGACGGGCGCCACGGTCGCGGGGACGGTCGGCAGGGTGTAGGTCAGCATGCTCGACGGATTGAAGTTGTGGAACTTGACGGCGAAGGCAATTAGCTCATTGAGCGTGAAGCCGCTGTCGAGGGTGATGCCTTGGGGGATCTTGGAGAGGAACGTGTTGATCGTCAACGGGTTGTAGAGGCTCTTCGCTCGACTGATCATCGCGCGTAAGAAGACGTTCTGACGATCGATCCGGCCGAAGTCACTCGTGCCGTCGTAATTCCACACCCCGTTCTGGAACCACTGGTAGTGACGGCTTCGCGCGACCGCGAGCGCCTGGAAGCCGGTGACGAGCTGACAGCCCGCGTGGGGAATGTTCAGCCCCGAGTACGCGTCCTTCGCGGGATAGGGGAAGTCGAGATAGACCCCGCCGATCGCGTCGGCGGCGTTGATGAGACCGGCGAAGCTCACCTGGATGACGTGGTTGATCGGTATGCCGAAGTTCGCCGTGATCGTCTGGGCGAGCAGGGACGGGCCGTTGCCGTAGTTGACGTTGATGCGGTTGAACTTGCCGAAGAGGGCCTGGTTGGCGAGCAGGGTGACCATCGTGTCGCGCGGTATCGAGAGGATTGTGATCGTGTCGGCCGCCGGGTCGACGTGCATGATCTTGACGACGTCGCTGCGCTGGCCGGCGACGGAATTGGTCGATGCACCCGTCTGACGAGCGACAGCGCCGGTCAACCCCGCTCGAGAGTCCGAACCGATCTCGAGGATGTTAAAGGGCCTCCCCGAGAGCTGGGGCAGTTCACCGACCACGTTGACCTTCGGGATCTGGCCGAAACGCCACTGGGCGTAGAGGTAGCCACCACCGACCAACGCGATGAGCAGGCCGAGGACCACGACACCCGAGATGATCGCGATCCGGCGTCCCCGGTGGCGCCGACGAACCTTGGGTGCGCGCACCGGACGAGACGGGTCCGCCCGTTGTTCGACCGCTTGTCCGAGGGCGCGGAGCCGCTCTTCGTTCGCGAGTGAGCCCTTCGCCTCGGATCGTCGGTTCCCGCGGCCCCGCGAGGCGCTATGACGTCCGTCAGCCATCGGTCAACTGTACTCCGCGGCCTCGTTACAGCGGATTGAGTTCGCGGAACGGCTCATAGCCGTCACGCTCGAGGACCTCGGAGAGTTCAGGACCACCGGTGGCCACGACTCGTCCCCCGCTCACGACGTGGATCATCGTCGGCGTTAGCTCCTGGAGGAGTCGTCGGAAGTGGGTAATCGCGAGTACGCCGCAACCCCACTCGGTGGTGGACGCCGCCAGGCGTCGTGCGACCGCGCCGAGCGCGTCGACGTCGAGACCCGAGTCGATCTCGTCGAGCACCGCGAAGCGCGGACGTAGGACCCCGAACTGGACCATCTCGGCACGCTTGCGTTCGCCACCCGACAGGTCCACGTTCACGAAGCGTTCCAGTAGGTCCGGGCGCAGGTCGACTCGCCGGGCCTCGTCAGCCATCCGACCGAGCAAGCCAGCGGGTTCGGCGCCCGCGGCCGCGAGTACGTCGATGAGCCGCACGCCCGGTACCTCCATGGGCTGCTGCATCGCGAGGAAGAGCCCGGCGCGTACGCGGTCGGTGGCCGAGAGCGAGAGCAGCTCCACGTCGTCGATCATCACCGAGCCGGCGAGGACTTCGTAGGCGGGGTGGCCCGAAAGCGCGTGGGCGAGGGTGGACTTACCCGAGCCGTTGGGGCCCATGATCACGTGAACCTCGCCCGAGTGCATGGTCAGGTCGAAGCCCCGCAGGACTTCCGTACCGCCCACCGCCACACGCAGGCCCGCAATCGTCAAGGTCGTCATGGGAAAGTCACCTCCACCCGTCCATCGCGCACCACGACGTCATATCGAGCGACCGGTCGGGTCGCGGGGAACGACTGGGGGGTACCGTCCTTGAGGTCGAAGATGGCGCCGTGTCGTGCGCACTCGATAGTGGCGTCAGTCGCGTCGACCTCTCCCTGGGCGAGGCTGTAATCCTCATGGCTGCATCGGTCGTCGAGCACGTAGAAGTCATCCTCGATACGAACGATGACCAGCGTCCTTGGTCCGATGCGGACCTGGCGAGCCTCGCCACTGACGTACTCGTCGACGGCACCGACATCCTGGGCACTCACGCGCTCACCGGCACTGATGCCAGTGCGAGGGATACGTCACCCTCGACCAAGCGGGCGAGCGACTTCGGGAGGGCGTCGAGCATCTCGAGGAAGAAGCCCTGAATCATCAGTCGCTCGGCGTCGGCGCGCGTCACGCCGCGCGATTCGAGGTACCAACGCTGCAGCGCGTCGAGTGGACCCACGCTCGACGCGTGCGCGCACACGACGTCGTTCTCTCGGATGTCGAGATTCGGCACGCTGTCGGCGTGCGCGTTCGCCGAGAGCAGCAGGTTGTGATTGGTCTGGCGCGCGTCCGTACGCTTGGCACCCTTCTCGATCTCGATCAACCCGGTGTACACCGATCGCGAGGTGTCCGCGACAGCCCCCTTTGAGAGCAGCGTCGAGCGGGTTCGAGGAGCCTGGTGAAACTGGTGGGTGCGGAAGTCGTGCACCTGGGCACCAGAACCGAAGAACGTGGTGCGAAGCTCGTTCTCCGCACCCGTCGCCAGTAGTTCTGCGTCGTTGCGCGAGCGGTCGTAGTGGGCACCCATGCCGAGCACCGCCTGGCTGAGTCGCGCGTCGCGCTCGAGCAGGCCGGTCGTTCGCGCCACGTGCCACGTAGTCGGTGCCAGTCGCTGGTAGGTGACGAGCCGTAGTGACGCATGCTCGGCGACACGGTACTCACTCACCGGCACGACGATGGCTCCGTCGCCCCCTTCGTAGTACTCGACCACGGTGGCGTTCGCACCGCGTTCGAGGACCAGGTGTGTGCGCGGCAACGACGCCGATGCGTTCGCCGAGTGGACGATCACGATCGGACCGTCGACAACCGTGCCCGCCGAGACCGTCACCACGACCGTCGCGGGGCACAGCGCGGCGTTAGCCAGGGCGAAGGCGTCGTTCGCGTACCGCTCGAGGGGGTCATCGCCACCGAGCGTCGACTGCGTGGTGTCCACATCGACCGTCACACCGGCGACCGGGTCGCCGATGTCCACGAGAAAGCCGTCCACCACTCGCACGACGCTCGCAGCCAAGGACGACAGGGACGCGGCGAAATCCGACGAGGGAGCGAGCGTCGGCGTCGCGGGCACGAGGTAGCGGTCGAGATCGAGTTCGGACAAGGGCGCGTAGCGCCACACCTCGTCGGCGGTGGTGGGCAGCCCGAGGGACTCAAAACCGGACCACGCCCGACCACGAGGGCCCGAATCCGGTCGGCTACTGATGAATGAGGTGGCGGATTCGGTGAAGGTTGTCATAGTCGAGAGCGTTAGCAGTGTAATGGGCCAG
>JAJYPU010000057.1 GCA_021795095.1 Actinomycetes bacterium
TCATCTCAGAAGTGCCCTTCGTGTTTGGAAATCTGTGGTCTAAGCAACTCCAGTTTCCCTGACACGAAGGGCATTTTCGCGGATGGCGGTCAGTCGGTCACGCGGTCGCGTGAATGATCGGGGCTAGGGCGCGAGTACCACGGCGATAATGAGCATGGTTCGCCCGACGATGGCTGCACACGTAGCGAAAAAGGAACTGAACGCAATGTGGTGGATTCGCATCGCACCTCCGGCACCGCGCCAGATGGATGATCGCCGTCAGACCGGGGTACTCATCAACGTACGTTTCGTACTTCGTTTCGTCAAAACGAGGATCGGTCATGTCGCCTCGATGCGAACGAGTCGATATCCGAGGTCTCCCTGCGGGGGGTTCGTGACCTTGTGACGTGGCCACAATGACCCGTCTTCCGTACTCGCGATGCCTCATTTTGGGACACCGCCCTCGTCACGTTCGCCCAAGTGGGGCGCACGCGCATTGATACTGCACGGTGGCCGCGCGAGGGGCCACATCAATGACGCCCGCGGCAAAGGGAGCGTTACAAGTGGAGTATTAGAGTCAACTGTTGAAACTTTGAGAGGGAGTACGTATGTCGCCGAGCAATCCACCTATCGAACTGCGTCCCGAGGATTTCCTCAACATCGACGGGAACCTTTCCGAGGAGGAGCTGGCGATCCGGGACACCGTTCGCAAGTTCGTGCGTGACAAGGTCGAGCCGAACGTGGCCGAATGGTTCGAGGAGGGGCGCAGTCCCGTTGGGTTGATGAAGGAATTGGGCGCTCTCGGCGTGCTCGGGATGCACCTGGAGGGCTACGGCTGCGCTGGTACGAGCGCTACCGCCTACGGTCTCGCGTGCCTCGAGCTGGAGGCCGGCGACAGCGGCATCCGCAGCCTGGTCTCGGTGCAGGGCTCCTTGGCCATGTTCGCCATCCACCACTGGGGGTCCGAGGAGCAGAAGCAAGAGTGGCTACCGAGGATGGCGGGCGGCGAAGTGGTCGGCTGCTTCGGACTCACCGAGCCCGACGCCGGGTCTGATCCGGGCTCGATGCGCACCAGTGCGCGCCGAGACGGCTCTGACTGGGTGCTCAACGGACAGAAGATGTGGATCACCAACGGATCGGTCGCTGACGTCGCCATCGTCTGGGCTAGGACCGACGAGGGCATTCGGGGATTCATCGTCCCCAAGGGAACGCCCGGCTTCACCAGTCAGGAGATTAAGAAGAAGCTCTCGTTACGGGCGTCGGTGACGTCAGAGCTCCTCCTGACCGATGTCCGTCTGCCCGAGTCGGCCCAGTTGCCGAAGGCGACGTCACTGCGCGGCCCGTTGTCGTGCCTGAACGAGGCCCGGTACGGGATCGTGTGGGGCGCCGTCGGCGCCGCTCGCTCGTGCTTCGAGTCGGCCCTCCACTACGCCGGCGAACGCCAGGTCTTCGGCAAACCAGTGGCGTCGTACCAGATCCAACAGCAGAAGCTCGCTCAGATGTCACTCGCGGTCAACCGCTCGTATCTCCTCGCACTTCACCTCGGTCGCATGAAGGACAGTGGAACGCTGCGGCCAGAACACGTGAGCATGGGCAAACTCAACAACGTCAACGACGCGCTCGAGGTGGCGAGGAGCGCTCGGCAGGTGCTGGGCGCGAACGGCATCTCGCTCGAGTATCCGGTGATCCGTCACATGGTGAATCTGGAGTCGGTGGTGACCTACGAAGGGACAGCTGACGTCCACTCGCTCGTGGTCGGCGGCGCGTTGACCGGTATCCAGGCGTTCCGGTAGTCGGACGGCTTTGGCCCCGTTGCGGTTCGTCTCTCGACGGGTGCCGCGTCGAGCGCGCGGGTTGGCTAACGGTGACGTTGGCTTACCGTCAGACGGCCGACCAGCCGTTCTCAACGGGCAAGACCGCGCCACTCAGGCTGCTCGCCGCGTCTGATGCCAAGAACTCGATCGCCGCGGCGATCGAGTTCTTGGCGACCGAGGCGACGTGGTCGCCGAAGCCGATCGCTACGCCGTCGATCGGCCGTCGCGACGTGCGTGGGTCACGCGACCAGGGACCAGGGGTTCTCGAGGTACGTCGTCAACGTCTGGAGGAACTGGGCGGCGAGCGCTCCGTCGATGATCCGGTGGTCCGACGACAAGGTGTATCGCATGGTGTGGCGAACCTGGACCTCGCCATCGATCACGCGGGGTTCGAGCGTCGTGGCGCCAACCGCGAGAATCGCGCCTTCGGGTGGATTGATGATCGCCGTGAACTGCTCGACGCCGAACATGCCGAGGTTGCTGATCGTGAAGGTCCCGCCCGACATCTGCTCGAGGCTGAGCTTCTTGTCATTGGCGAGCGTCGCCAGCCGCTTGGCTTCGACGCCGAGTTCGCTGATGGTCTTTTGGTCGGCGTCGTTGATGACGGGCACGACAAGGCCATTGGCCGAGGCGACCGCCACGCCGATGTTGATCCGATGATGGACCAGCATCGTGGTACTCGCGTCGTCGATGTAGGAAGCGTTGACCTGTGGATGCTCGCGCAACGCCAGTGCGCAGGCACGGATCAGGAGGTCGTTCACGCTCACCTTTGCTCGACCTACCGCGACGAGTTGGGCATTGAGTTCGGTGCGCATCGCAACCAGTGCGTGCGCGTCGGCGACAGCGGTGACGAAGAAGTGCGGGATCGTGCGTGCACTCTCGCCGAGCCGGCGCGCGATGACCCGGCGCGTGCTGCTCAGTGCGACCGATTCGGAGCCCCGTCGTTCGTCCGTGATTCCAGGAACCTGTTCGGAGGGTTCCGTGGCAGCCTCATTGGCGGCACCGTCGACGAGAGACATGATGTCGCGCCGGATGATGCGACCCCCCGGGCCAGTGCCCCGAACACCACTGAGGTCAATGCCGTACTGACGAGCGATGCGCCGTACGAGTGGTGAGGCGAAACGTCGGGGACCGTCAGCGCCGGTGGGGGCCGCGCTGAGCGGGCGCTGGGCGACCGTGGTGTCGAGCGGCGCGTCCGGCGCGGAACCTACGGCCTGCGGGGCCGGTGGCGGTGTCGTCGCCGTCGTTGACGGTGCCGCGACGGCGCGCGCCGTGGCGACGCCGCTGTCCAAAAGGGCGATCGGCGTCCCGATGGCGACGGTCTCACCCTCGGCGACGAGGATCTCGGTCAGTGTGCCGGCTTCGTAAGCCTCGTACTCCATCGTGGCCTTGTCGGTCTCGATCTCGACGAGCACGTCTCCCACGTCGACGTGGTCACCGGGGTGCTTGTGCCACGTGGCGACCGCCCCCTCCTCCATCGTGTCCGAGAGACGGGGCATCTTGATCTCAATCATGGCCGACCTTCTGATGACGGCGACCGACGGCGTCGAGCGTCTGGTGAACGGCGTTGATGACGTCGTCCACCGACGGCAGCGCCGCGGTCTCCAAGGGCTTGGAATAAGGGAGTGGCACTTCGGCCATCGCCACGCGGCGCACCGGGGCGTCGAGGTAGTCGAACGCACCGTCGGAGATGGTCGCCGCGACTTCGGCTCCGATACCGTAGGTCAGCCAATCGTCTTCGACGATGACCGCGGCGTGGGTCTTCTTCACGGATTCAATGATCGTGGGGCGGTCGAGCGGGCGCAGACTGCGCAGGTCGATCACCTCGATGTCCAGACCGTCCGAGGCCGCCAGCTGGTCGGCCACCTGAGCCGCGACGTGGGCCATGCGCGAGTAGCCGATGAGCGTGAGGTCTCGCCCGGTCCTCGTGACGGCCGCTCGCCCGATCTCGGCCGGGGTGTCGTCCTCGGGAACGTCCCCCTTGGTGTTGTACAGCGCCAAATTCTCGAGGAAGAGGACGGGGTCGTCATCACGGATGGCTGCGATGAGAAGGGACTTCGCGTCGGCGGGGGTGCTCGGCGCGACGACCTTGAGACCCGGGACGAACGCGTAGTACAACTCGATGTTCTGCGAGTGGGTGGCGCCCAACTGTTGGCCACCACCACCGGGTGTGCGGATGACGAGCGGTACCTTCGCCTGGCCACCGAACATGCCGTAGATCTTCGCGGCGTGATTGACGATCTGGTCGAGGGCGAGCAGCGAGAAGTTGATCGTCATGATCTCGACGACGGGCCGTAACCCGAGCATCGCGGCCCCGATGGCGGCGCCGGTGAACCCCTCTTCCGCGATGGGCGTGTCGCGCACTCGCTTCTCACCGAACTCGGCCAAGAGTCCGGCGGTGATCTTGTAGGAGCCCTCGAAGACACCGATCTCCTCACCGAGGAGCAAGACGTTCTCGTCACGCAGCATTTCGGCGCGCAGCGTGTCATGCAGCGCCTGGCGGTACGTCATGGTGGTCACTGGTCTTCTCCCGGGTCGGGCAGCGGTGCTGGATCGAACAACGGCTGACCGGGCAGACGCCGCGAGTCATTGGCGACGGGTGTCGCGTAGGTGTAGTCGAAGAGGGTGGTGACGTCCGGAGTGGGGCTGGCCTCGGCGAAAGCCGCGGCCTCGTCGATGCGGGCCGTCACCTCGTGCTCGATCGCGGCCATGGTGTCAGCGTCGATGACTCGCTCCCGTACGAGCATTGCGCCGAAGGTGACCACGGGATCGTGTTCACGCAGCTGAACGACTTCGGCCTCGGTACGGTACTTGGCTGGGTCGACGACCGAGTGGCCCCGGAGACGTTCCGAGACCACCTCGAGGAGATAGGGCCGACCGTCGCGGGCGACAGTGACGGCCTTCGCGCTGGCTTCGGCGACCGCGAGGGGGTCGAGTCCATCGACTCGCGCCGACTCGATCCGGTAGGCCCCGCCACGGCGGAAGAGCTCGGGCTCGGCGGATGACTTCTCGACGGTCGTGCCCATACCGAGGCGGTTGTTGACGATCACGTAGACGATGGGCAGGTTCCAGAGCGCGGCGATGTTCAGTGATTCGTGGAAGGCGCCGATATTGGTCGTGCCGTCGCCCATCGTGCACATGACGATCTCTGAGCCCCCTCGATAGTCGATGGCGAGCGCGGCACCGGTCGCGAGCGGAATCTGACCACCGACGATGCCGTAGCCACCGAGGAGACGGTGGGAGATGTCGAACATGTGCATCGAGCCGCCCCAGCCCTTGGAAACGCCGTCGATGCGGCCGTAGAGCTCGGCCATCACTCGGTTGGGGTCGATGCCTCGATTGATGGCATAGCCGTGCTCCCGGTAGTTCGTGAAGAGGTAGTCCGTCGGAGCGAGCGCCGACAGCAGGCCCACAACAGCGGCCTCCTCGCCCAAGTTGAGATGGCAGTAACCCCCGATGAGCGCCTGGGTGTAGCTGCGAGCGGCCCGCTCCTCGAAGCGCCGAATGAGCAGCATCTGGCGGTAGATCTCGATGAGCGCCGCCACCTCGGTGGGCGTGCGCTTAGCCACCTTGGCGCGCGGGGCGCGCTTGGCTGGCGCCGCGGTGGCGGGTTTCACCGATTTCGCAGCGGCCGATCTACCGGCCGCCTTGCGCGGTGCGTTCACTTGATTGGTCATCTGCGCTGTTCTCTCGTTGTCACACTCGAGCCGAGTGTCGGGGATGGACATACCAGTCTGCCATGGACTACGAACGCAGATTTTACGGGTCACCACGTACTTCCATGCACGGAGTATGGTTCGCAGGCCTCGGTGAGGGTCGTCGCGCTCGGCCGCGCGACGACCCTCGGTCGTGTGCGGGGTGGAGCCCCGAACCGCGCCGAGCGTTACTGCGCGGTAACGCGCTGGGGCAACGCGAGCGTGACGACGACGATCTGACTACCACCGTGAACTTTCGCGCGACATTAACTTGCCTGCTGGCAAGCAAATGAAGTACGATGCCGAACGTGGACGATGAGCGCTCACCTGAATTGGACGAAGTTGCGGACCGACTCCGGTCGATCGTCGGGCGCCTGGGGCGGTCGCTGCGCGCGGCCCAGGGCGCGAGTCCACTGTCGCCGAGCCAGCGTGACGTGTTGCGGGTGGTCGTGCGCCGCGGGCCGATCCGCATCGCCGCCGTCGCCGCCGACGAGGGCATGAACATCACCATGGTGTCTCGAATCGTCAGTCACCTTGAACGGGAGTCCCTGGTCGAGCGAAGCCTCGACTCCGAGGACGAGCGCGTGGTGCACGTCGCGCCGACGCGCGCCGGTCGCCGACTCGCCGACGCATTGCGCCGCGAACGTACCGCGGTGCTCGGTGAGGCGCTCGCGAAATTGAGTGACCGCGAACTTCGTCGATTGCACGAGGCGCTGCCCATTCTCGACCTTGTCGCTGACGACGTCTCCGCGGTGCGTCGATGAGCCTGCGTTCGACGGCGGAGCGCACGTTCTCATCACTCGCCAACGCAAACTACCGTAAGTTCTTCCTCGGCCAGTCGACGTCGCTCGTGGGCACGTGGATGCAATCGACGGCGCAGTCGTGGCTGGTGCTGGTGTTGACCCACTCGGCGACGGCGATCGGCGTGGTCGTCGCGCTGCAGACGCTCCCCGTGCTCTTGCTCGGGCCCTACGGCGGGGTAATCGCCGATCGGGTCGACAAACGACGCCTCCTCATCGTCTTGCAGTCGTTGATGGCGGTCCAGGCCGCCGTGCTCGCGGCGTTCACGCTGGCCCACGATGTCACCTACCTCGACGTGTGCGTCCTCGCGTTCGTGCTCGGACTGAACAACAGCTTTGAAAACCCCTCGCGTCAAGCCTTCATGCTCGAGATGGTGGGCCCGGCGGACCTTCGCAACGCGGTGAGCCTCAATTCCACGATGAATAACGCGGCGCGGGCCGTTGGTCCGGCGGTCGCCGGCGTGCTGATCGCGGCCGTCGGTGAGGGGTGGTGTTTCGTCCTCAACGCAGTCAGCTTCATCGCCGTCGTCGGATCGCTCATGGCGATGGATCGTTCGGCCCTGTCGCCCAGTCCACCCGCCGCGCGCGACCGCGGTCAGCTCCGGGCGGGGTTCCGTTACGTGGCCCATGCGCCGTCGCTGTTGATCCCACTGATCATGATGGGGCTCGTCGGAACATTCGCCTACGAATTCCAAGTGACGCTCCCGGTCGTGGCGTCCCAGGTGTTCCATGGCGGGTCCCGTGCGTACGGCCTCCTGGTGACTGCAATGGGGGTCGGCGCGGTCGTGGGTGGGCTGGTGTCGGCCACGCGCGGTCGCGTGGGCATCGCGCCGATGGTCGCCGCGAGCGCGACCTTCGGCGCATTGCTCGCCGTCGCCTCGGTCGCGCCCATCATCGATCTTGAGATCGTGGCCTTGGCCCTGGTTGGCTTCGCGAGCGTCTCGTTCTTGTCGATGGGCAACTCGACACTCCAGCTCGCGAGCGACCCCGCCATGCGCGGGCGGGTGATGGCGTTGTGGGCGGTCGCGTTCATGGGTTCGACGCCGATCGGTGGACCACTCGTCGGACTGGTGACGAGCCACTGGGGCGCGCGCGTAGGCCTCGGCGTGGGCGCACTCTCGTGCCTGGTCGCGGCGCTCGTCGGACTACTGGTCGTGCGCCGGGCCAGGGCCGCCTCGGGCGAGCTGGCTGACCGCGCCCTCGGTTAGGCCCAGGTCGAGCGCTGCGCGGTGAACTCGACAGTTAGCCAGATGTCGTGAGGCAACTGGTCGAGCTTGGCGAACAACGCGTTTCGCACCTGGTCTGACTGGTACGCGGTCCACGAGGGCGACACGATGAACTCGAGTTCGACGTAGAATTTGCGGCCGATCTTGGTCATGCGCAGGTGTCGGTCACCGAGGCCGAACTGCGTCACCACCTCGTTGACGGCGTCGTTCGCCGGCCCGCGCAGATCGATGTCGGGACTGCCCTCGACCAACTCGATGAACGTGGTGTGGATCATGCGCAGCGGCGGCGCCACGAAGACCAGGCACGCGAGGATCACGAGGGATGGGTCGAGGTAGTGCGCGACGCGAGCCGCTGACGTCCCAATCAAGAGATGGGCGGCGATGTAGGCGATGATCATCGCCGAGCCGAGCACGCCGCCGGTGAGCCACTGCGTCGCCTCGGCGCGCACGAGCTCTGAGTCACGCGCGAAGCGCCGTAGCCACCACCACACGCCGGTCGGGACGATGAGTGAGACGACGGCATAACCGACACCCCATCCCGAGGCGAGGGTGTCACCGCCGTGGATGATCGAGAGCACGGCGTTGAACGTGGCGTACGCGCAGGTCGCGAGTAGCGCGACGGCCTCGACGCCGATGATCAGCGGGACCAGCGCCTCGCGTCCGAAGGGGTAGCGCGAGGTCGGTCCGCTGGCGACGAGGATCGAGACTCGAATGGCCATCCACGACAGGCCGATCCCGAGGAAGGTGTAGAACCCGTCGAACAAGATGATCTGTGAGCCGGTGATGACGCCGATGGCGATGCCGATGGCGGCCAGGACCATGCCGTAGGCCATGGAGAGACCGAGCGCCCGACGCTCACGACCGAACTCATCGAGGACCCCGCCGGCCTCGCTTGTCATAGCGCCCCCTCTCGCTACGACGGTAGTGGTCGGGCGCGCGATCCGCGGAGATGGTGCGTCGCGCTGAAAGGGCGCGGCCCGAGAGCGTCCGACCGGTCCTGACGTATCGCTCGTGTCGATTTGGGGTAACGACGAGTGTGAGTACAGTCGAATCGTGCTGCTCGACACCGATCTCACCTTCGACCCGGACGGACGATATGCGGCGGCCACGGAGGCCGAGGCTGACGGCTACGCGGGTCTGTGGGCCGCCGAGGTGGGCCACGACCCGCTGCTCGTGCTCGCCGGTGCGGCCACCGTCACCTCGCGCATCGAGCTCGGCACCGGGATCATCGTCGCCTTCGGGCGCAGTCCCATGATCACCGCGACGCAGGCCAACGACGTGCAGCGGCTCTCGCGCGGACGGCTCCTGCTCGGAATCGGTAGCCAGATCAAGCCGCACATCGAGAAGCGCTATTCGATGCCGTGGTCGCACCCGGCACCGAGAATGCGCGAGTACATATTGGCGATGCGGGCGATCTGGTCCGCCTGGAACGACGGAACGGCCCTCAACTTTCGCGGTGAGTACTACCGCCACACGCTGATGACACCGTTCTTCAGTCCGGCGCCACACGACTATGGCGCGCCCCGAGTCCTCCTCGCCGCCGTGGGCGAGCTCATGACCGAGGTCGCAGGTGAAGTGGCCGACGGGCTTTTGGTGCACCCGTTCACGACCGAGCGGTACCTGCGCGAGGTAACGGTGCCGGCGCTCGAGCGTGGACTCGCTCGATCAACGCGAACGCGTCGTGACTTCCAGATCTCGTTCTCGGGGTTGATCGCCAGTGGTGCGGACGACGTGGCCCAGCGCGACGCCGAGGCCGACGTTCGCGCCCAGATCGCCTTCTACGCGTCGACCCCGGCGTACCGCGGGGTACTCGAACTACACGGGTGGGGGGGACTGCAGCCGGAGCTGGCCCAACTCGCGCGTCGCGGCGAGTGGGCGGCGATGGGCGACTTGATCCCCGACGACGTGCTCGACGCCGTCGCAATCGTTGCGGCGCCGAAGGATGTCGCGGCGGCGCTTCGCGCGCGATTCGGTGACGTGGTCGACCGCTTCAGCATCTACGCCCCGTCGGGGATGGCTGACGGTACTCGCCGTACTATTGCCCGGGGGCTTGGATTGATAGTCGATCAACAACCGGAGGAACCCGCGTGAACGTTTTGATGATCCTGAATGACCCGCCGTACGGCAACGAACGCACCTACAACGCACTTCGCCTCGCGATGAACCTGCAGCGCAATCACGCCGACGTCGTACTGACCGTGTTCCTCATGGGTGACGCGACCCTCGGCGCGAAGACCGGCCAGCACACGCCGGACGGGTACTACAACATCGAGCGGATGCTGAAGGGCGTGCTCGTCAAGGGCGGACGGGTCCTCACGTGCGGTACGTGCATTGACACGCGCGGTATCACCGAGTCCGAACTGCTTGAGGGTGCGGCGCGAAGCTCGATGGACGAACTCGGCAACCTGACGCTCGAGGCCGAGCGGGTCCTCGTCTTCTGATCACGCCGTGCGCCCGTCCTCGGCGGGCGTGAGCGAGCGACGAAGTTTGAGCATCAGCGCCGAGCCGAGCAACGCGGTGAGCCCGATCGACATCGGCCACCAGTTTCCGAGGCCGTTGCCGAAGTAGAGGGCGGTGATCAGCGGGGCCACTGTGCCCGAGACGGCCCACGTCGCTCCAGACGCGGCGTTGTAGCGACCGCGCAGGTGCTCGGGGGCGATCTCGTTGACGAGCGCCGAGCCGACGGGCTGGAGCATGGTCTCGGCGAAGGCGAAGATCACCATCGAGACGCTCAGCGTGACGAACGCGACGACGGGCGGCATCGCAAGCGCCGTAGCCAACGCGATCCAGAAGACGCACCAGAGCGCGCCGACGACGGCCAGCACGCGGGTGCGGCTATGCCCGTCAATTCGGTTAAGCGTCCAGAGTTGCGCGAGCACGATGGTCGAGGTGTTGAAGAAGAAGATGACCCCGATGTCGTGCAC
>JAJYPU010000058.1 GCA_021795095.1 Actinomycetes bacterium
CGCCGCGCGTGTAAGCCCGTGCGCAGGCCTCGAGCCAGCCGATCGAAAGCAGGGGGTCGCGCGCGGCGAGGTCGTCGTCGTAAGGGCGCAACGGGTCGAGCCACGGCGACACCAGGGCGAGCGCGCCGACCGGGGCTTCACCAGCTACCAGCGCAGCGACGAGTGCACCCGCGCCGGCCGAGTCCGCGAGGCCGGCGACCTCGTGACCGGCCAGGTACTCAAGCAGCGCCGTGACGTCTTGCACCGCGGCCGGGGCCGGGTGCT
The DNA here is from genome assembly GCA_021795095.1 of Actinomycetes bacterium. Next base: position 265 of record JAJYPU010000058.1, read on the forward strand.
CGGGGGCAAGCCGGTAGTCAAGGCCGTAGAGCGTGGCGCGCAGGGCCACCGCGAGGAAGGACCCGAGGGCGCGGCCCATCGCCGGCGAGCCGATGCAGTACCCGCCGCCGTGCACGTAGATGATCGCCCGGTCAAGCGCCACATCGCGCGGGGTCAGGGTCTCGACGCGCAGCGAGCCGATTGTTACGGCTTCGCGCACCACGCCGCGCGCGACGGGGGTCGCCGACGTCGCCGCGGCGAAGCGGGCCCGCTGGCGCTCCCAGGGCACCGACGAAGAGAAGATCAGACGACGGAGCGTCGAGAGCGACGCGCGTCGGTCCTCGAGCGCCGACCCGTCCACCTCAGTCCGCTTCGATCTCTTCTCGACTGATCCCGAGGAAGTAGAGCACTGCGTCGAGGTAAGGAACCGAGAGCGCGGCATTCGCGTGCGCGCGCACGACGGGCTTGGCGTTAAAGGCGATGCCGAGGCCGGCCGCTGAGATCATGTCGATGTCGTTGGCGCCGTCACCGACCGCGACGGTCTGCTCGAGCGGGACGCCGATCTCCTCAGCGAAGCGTCGCAGGGCCCGCTCCTTGCCGGCGCGGTCGACGATCTCACCGAGCACCCGACCCGTGAGGCGGCCGTCGACCACCTCGAGGTGGTTCGCGTCGTAGTAGCGAACGCCGAGCTCGTCGAGCAAGGGCGCGAGCACCTCGAGGAACCCGCCCGAGACGACGGCGGGCACATAGCCGAGTCGCTGCAGCGTCGCGAGCAGCGTGCGCGCCCCGGGCATCAGACGGAGCCGGGAGCGCACGTCGTCGATGACGCTCGCGGGCAGCCCCTCGAGCAGCGCGACGCGGCGCCGCAGGGACTCGGCGAAGTCAATCGCCCCGGCCATCGCCGAGGCGGTGATCGCCGAGACGTCCTCGGCGCGCCCGCAGGCCTCGGCGAGCAGGTCGATCACTTCTTCTTGGATGAGCGTAGAGTCGGCGTCCATCACCACGAGGTGCTTGGCGCGACGGTGCAGGCCCGCGCGCTGGATGGCGAGGTCGAGCCCCACGGTGTTGGCGGCGTCGGTGACCCCCTGACGCAGGGCCTCGTGGTCCACGCCGAGCACTACGAGCTCGTAGCAGTCGACCGGGTAGGTGGCGAGGTGCACGATCCGTTCACAGGTCGAGTCGCTGGCGGCGATCGCGCCAAAGACCGCGCGCAACTGGGATGCGCCGATCGTCGGGGCGATGAGGGTCACGAGGAGCCGTCCACCGTGCACGATCGCGGCGGGGTCGACCGGTTCGACCGTGGCGGTGATCGAGCCGCCCTCGATGGCGCGCGTGGCGATCGCCGCGTGCACCGCCTCGGGGCGCAGGCCCTCGCCGGACACCTCGGCGCACAGCACCAGGGCGCCTCGAATTGTGATCTGTCCGACGTCGGTGAGGGTCGCGCCACCGGCCTCGAGGGCCGACAGCGCCGCGAAGAGCTCGGCACCCACACCGATCCGATCGGGCCCGCTCACCGTTACTAGATACGCATTCGCCACGGATGAAGCGTAGAACGTCCGGTCATCGCGCATCGTGCTCGGCGGCTCGCAGCTCGCGCACATCGGCGACGTGGCGATCGGTTTGAGCGTCAAAGGCCCACAGCTGGGGTAGGGCCGCGACGACGACCGCCACCGAGCCGGCGCTCGCCAGTCCGCCGACGGTGAGTGAGAACCGCAGCGAGGTCCAGGCGGTCATCAATCCGGAGCGGAACTGTCCAGCCGTCGGTCCGAGCGAATATGAGATCAGTTCGACGCCGGCCATGCGCCCGCGAACGTCGGGCGGGATCGACTCGTTCCACATCGTGTTGCGAAAGATCCCGCTCACCGCGTCGGCCCCGCCGGCGACGACGAGTCCGGCCAGCACGACGACCAAGGACGTCGAGTAGCCGAAGATCGCGATCCCGAGGCCCCACGTGACCGCCGCGGCGACCACGGCGCGGCCGTAGCGGTGCACGTGGCGCGTCCAGCGCGAGGTCAGGGTCGCGAGCAGGGCCCCCGTCGGCAGACCGAGGTAGAGCAGGGAGAGCGCATAGTGCTCCGAGAAGTGCGCGGCCACGAACGGCAGCATCACGACCGGGTAGGCGAGGGCCATCGCGAGCAGGTCGACGACGTAGGTGCCCACGATGTCGGGGCGCGAGCGCGCGTAGCGAAGCCCTACCATGAGCGAGCTCATCGAGGCCCCGTCACCGCCGCCGCGCCCGACCGGCGCCAGGGTCACGAGCAGTCCGAGAGAGAAGACGAAGGTGACCACGTTGATGGCGTAGACCCACTGGGGCCCGGCGGCCACCGCGATGAAGCCGCCGAGCGCCGGTCCGACGATCGAAGCGAAGGTGCCGCGCACCATGTTGAGCGTCGCCGCGTCGCGTTGGAGGTCGTGGTCGACGAGTCGTTGGTTGAGCGCGGCAAGGCTCGGTCCCTGGACGCTACCCGCGATGATGATGACGGCGTCGACCACGTAGAGCACCCACGCCGCGGGCGAGGGACGCGCCGCGTTGACGACGAGCGCGACGGCGGTGAGCAAGAGCACGAACTCGGTGACCAGCACGAGTCGGCGTCGGTCGAAGTGGTCGGCGAGCACGCCGCCGTAGAGGCCGAAGACGAGCAGCGGCACGACCTCGACGAGGCCGAGCGCGCCCACCGCAATCGGCGAGTGGGTGAGCTGCTTGAGCTGGTACGCGGTCGTCACGTAGGTCGCCTGGCTACCGAGCGCCGAGATGAAGCCGGCGACGTAGAGTCGGCGGTACTGGCGCGACGCTCGCAGCGGTGCGAGGTTGAGTCCCAGGTTCACGCCGGCGGGCCCGCCAGCCACCCGCGGTCGCGGTCGTAGTGGCGAAGCACCCTGGCTGGGACACCACCGAGCACGACGTGGCTCGGGAACGTGCCGCGCACCACCGCGCCCGCGGCGACCGTCGTGTGCTCTCCAAGGTCCGTGCCCGGCAGGATCACGACGTTCGCGCCGAGCCAACTCCCCGACCCGATCCGAACGGCGGCCTCGGTCGGGCGCTGCCAGCCGATCGCCGCGTCCGGGTCGTCGTAGACGTGGTTCTGGTCGGTGATGTAGACGTAGGGGCCGGTCTGGATCTCGTCGCCCAACTCGATACGCCAGTGGCCGATGATGTGCGAACCCCGGCCGATCACGCAGCGTTGACCGATCGACACGACGGGTGTGGCGAGCATCGTCTGGTCACCGTTGATGCCCGCGGTCAGACAGACGTTCGGACCCACGAGTGTGTCGTCGCCAATCGACAGGTAGCGCTCGTTGTAGATGACGCCCTGGGGGGCCATCAACGCCGCACCCGCGCCGAAATAGTGGAAGGCGTCGGCGTAGCGGTCGTGGGCTCCGACAATCGCGACGTCGTTCGCGTAGGCCCGAAGCGCACGCACCGCTTCACCGAGGAGTCGTCTCGTGTGACGGCGCAGTTGCATGGGGGTCACGCTATCGCTGCGGGTAGTGGAGTCCGCGCTGGCAGCAGCGCCCGCACTGCGACACCGCCGCCCGCCGGCCCTGTCATCGGTCGACCGCCGCAGACGCGCCGGTCACCTCGACGTCAGTCGAGAGTGATCGGTGCGTCGACGTCGATCGCCTCACCGATGACGTCGGGCGCCAGTGCCTCGGCGAGGTGCGCTCGGACCCGCTCGTCGACCTCGGCCATGAGCTGGGGGTTCTCACGCAGGAAGTTCTTCACGTTCTCGCGGCCCTGTCCGAGCTGCTCACCCTCGTAGGTGAACCACGCGCCGGCCTTCTTTACGAAGCCGAGCTCGACGGCGACGTCGAGCACGGACCCTTCGCGACTGATGCCCTGGCCGTACATGATGTCGAACTCCGCCTGCTTGAACGGTGCCGCACACTTGTTCTTCACGACCTTCACGCGCGTTCGGTTGCCCACGATCTCGGTACCGTCCTTGATCGATTCGATTCGACGGATATCGAGACGGATCGACGAGTAGAACTTGAGTGCACGACCGCCTGGCGTGACCTCGGGCGAGTTGTGGACGACCACCCCATCGACCAGGTAGTTATGCGACCCCTCGACCTCGATGTCAAAGCGTCGCATGGACCGAGTCGGCGGCTTCTGGTGAATATCGACGATGGGCATTGCCATCAGCTCGTAGCGCGTCGGTACGAAGACCGGGTCCACGGCGAACCTCCCGCGGAATCGCGGCAGGAGCTTGTAGTCCATGCTCGGGTGCACGAACGGGGCGATGAGGGCCTGCAGCTTCGCGGACTCGCCCGTCGAGAACCGAAGCACGGCCTTGTGCACGGATCCCACTTCGACCAGGTCGGCCCGAATCTGCCACGTATCCTTCAGGTACGCGACCAGACGCTCCCGTGTTTGCGGTTCCATCGCCTCTATGCAGATATTGACGCGTCCGCTTCCCCCTTCGGTGCGAGCCTGGAGCCCCTTGGACCGGAGAGTGAAATTGGCATCATCCATGTACCACAATGCGAGCGACATCGGCGTCAGCCCCTTGAGGTAGTCGTCGTCGAAGACTTTCTTCCCGCCGACGTATACCGACTGACGAAGCGCGGCCAACTCAGGTAGCGGCTGGAAGTCGTACGTCACGACACCGTCGTCTCGAACTTTGTGACTACACGACACATTCGCGAAGAGTGACGCCTTCCACTCGGCGTACGGCGCCTGCCGCGCGCAGTGCGAATAGCGCAGTCGTGCGCCGTGGCCGCTCTTGGTCGACGAGAGCGCACCATCACCCATCAAGGTGCCACGAATCGCTTCGAGCTGGAATTCAGATAGGTGCACGGGTAGCGCCTGCATGACGTTCTCACCCACTACCAAGTCCTTGGCTTGCTTCCAGCCAGTTGGCGTGCGAACGAGGTGATTGGGGGTGGCGGCGAACTGGGCGCGACCATTCCCCTGTGGCTTGGCCACGGTCACTTGGAGGAAGCTCTCGGCCTTGCCGTTGTCGAACCAATTCACAACCCGCTTGGCGACGACCGCGCCGACCGTGGGGTCGTAGGACAACACCTCGACGGGTAGGCGCTGGTTCACGATCTTGCCGATCTTCTCAGTCGTCCCGTCGGCGAGCACGACACGGGTGCCGTACGAGAAGCACCCGTACATGACACCGATCTTCTCTCTCAGCTGGTTGATGAAGATGGCGATCGTGTTCGACTTGGAGAGTCCACCGGTCAACTTGCGCAGCGCCTGGCTCATGAGCCGCGCCTGGAGTCCGACGTGGGAGTCGCCCATGTCGCCCTCGATCTCCGCGCGCGGGGTCAGTGCCGCCACCGAGTCGATCACGATGACGTCGAGCGCCCCGGAGCGGATCAGCATGTCGGTGATCTCGAGGGCCTGCTCACCGGTGTCGGGCTGGCTGATCAAGAGGTCGTCAACGTTCACCCCGATGGCGCGCGCGTACACGGGGTCCATCGCGTGCTCAGCGTCGATGTAGGCGCACACGCCGCCGTTGCGCTGGGCTTCGGCGACCACGTGCATCGCGAGGGTCGACTTGCCCGATGACTCGGGACCGTACAGCTCAACGATGCGTCCGCGCGGCAGACCACCGACGCCGAGCGCCATGTCGAGTGCGAGTGCGCCCGTCGGGATCGTCTCGATGTTCATGTGCAGGTTCTCACCCATGCGCATGATCGATCCCTTGCCGAACTGCTTCTCGATCTGGCCGAGGGCTGCGTCGAGTGCCTTGCTTCGGTCATCGGTGGCCATGGTTCTCCTTCGTCTACGTCGTCGGAGCACTGTAGAGTGCCCCTCTGACATCGGTCGGGCTACGCCGACACCGTACTACGAACAAGTGTTCGCTTCAAGGATTCGGCGCGCTGGAAATGAAACAGCCGCGTAAAGCGACCCTAACCCCGCTTACAGTACGGATCATGGCCAGCGAACACGAACCTGAAAAGTTGAGTGGCAAAGTCAAACCGGAAGAGACTCCTGAAGCACCCTTGGAGGGCGATGACGTCGACGAGGCGCTGCCTGACGTCATCAGCGACCCGGGTGTCGAGGGTGGTGTGGACGTCGTCAACGAGGAGCCCGAGGATCCCGAATCCGAGGCGTAGGCCGGGGCGAAGCGTGACAACCCGTACCCACCATCACGACAGCATCACCGGTGCACGCCGACGCCGGCGTCACGGCGATTCTCCCCATTCTGGCGCCGTCGAAATCCAGAGCGCGTCGCTCCGTCTTGACGTCTCGTGGTCGGTCTTTGGTCAGCGGATGGCCGATTGTCCGTAGCAGGACAGCAGTGGCGGTGACGCTAATTGGGTTCTTCCTCACGGTGACGACGGTGGTTACGCTTCACCCCGAAAGCACCGACCTACCAACCAGTCGAGCGCTGCGACTGATTGCTGACGTGCCGTAGGAAAGGCGCTCGCTCATTGCGCAGTGATGGATGTTCGAGACTCAATCGAATCGCAAAATGACCCCAGTTGGTCAGTCGGTCAAGGATTGGTACACCAGTTGCTGGAGCTCGCGGCGGATCGGGTAGGTCCCGCTCGGCAGCAGCTGGGTGTAGAACCCGACGGTCAACTCCTCGAGCGGATCGATCCAGAAGGCGGTCGAGGCCGCACCACCCCAGGCGACGGTGCCCTCGGAGACGAGGCTCTTGTTCGCTCGACGGTCGAGCATCACCGAGAAGCCGAGTCCGAAGCCGACCCCCGCGTAGTCCGTCTCGGAGAACGAGTCCGTGGCGAACCGTGCGAGGTCGACGTCATCGGGTAGGTGGTTCTCGGTCATCAGCGACACCGTGCGGTTCGAGAGGAGTCGCACGCCGTCGAGCTCCCCGCCGCGCAGGATCATCGTCATGAAGCGCTGGTAGTCCGCCGCGCTCGACACCAGCCCGCCGCCGCCGCTATAGAGCTGGGGTGGATGCGTCGCCGCTCGCGCGAGGTCCGCCGCGGGTGCGAAGGACCCCCCGGCGGGCACGTAGAGCATCGCCAACCGGTCACGCTTGTCCTCGGGGCAGTACCAGTCCGTGTCCACCAGCCCGAGGGGCTCGATGATGCGCTCGCGAAAGAACGCGTCGAGGGTCTGACCGCTCCAGATCTCGATGAGCCGGCCGAGCACGTCGGTCGCGACCGAGTAGTTCCATCGGCTCCCGGGCTGGAAGAGCAGGGGGCTCGTGCACCAGTCGTCCACGGCTTGGGCGAGGTCGGCGCCCTTGGCCCAGCCGAAGTCGTACCCCTTGGCCCGATAGATGGCGTCGACCGGGTGCAGGTAGTTGAACCCGTAGGTGAGCCCGCTCGTGTGGCTGAGCAGGTGGTGGACCCGCACCGGGCTCGTCGCGGGCACCGTCACGGGCGCGGCCGCCGTGCCCGAGACGTAGACCTGGGGTTCGGCGAGCGCATCGATCCACCGTCCGACGTCGTCGTTAAGGTCGAAGCGCCCCTCCTCATAGAGCATCATCGCCCCGAGCGTCGTCAGGGGCTTGGTCATCGAGTAGATCCGCCACAGGGTGTCGTCGGTGACCGCGAGCTGGGCTTCGCGGTCGCGGTAGCCACCCGAGCCCGTCCAGACGAGCTCACCGGCCCGCGCCACGCTCACGAGCCAGCCACTCAGACGACCGTCACCGACGTAGCGGTCGAAGTGGCCGCGGATGCGCTCGAGTCGCGTGCCGTCCATGCCCATGGCGGACGGGTCGGTACGAATCTCCAACGATGACATCAGTGCCTCCCGGGTTCTCCCCGAGACTACGTGACGGCCAACCGATCGAGCTCACGGCGCAGCGCGTCGAGCGCGCTGATCGCGCTGTAGGCGCGCACCCGGGGTCGGTCACCGGGCAGTCGCAGGGCCACGTGCTGAACACGACCGTCGATCGAGAGCCCGACGAAGACCGTGCCGGCCGGTTGGCCGTCCTGCTCCTCGGGACCGGCCACCCCGGTCACGCTGAGCCCGACGTCCGCGCCGAGCAGGTCGGCGACGCCTCGGGCCATGGCGATGGCCGCCTCGGGGCTCACAACCGGGCCGCGCGCCACGCCCAGCAGATCAAACTTGACCTCGGATGCGTAGCTCACCACGCCGCCACGGAACCACGTCGAGGCACCGGCCACGTTGACGAGCCGGCTCGCGATGAGTCCACCAGTGACCGACTCGGCGACGGCGAGAGTGGCCCCGCGCGCGAGGAGCCGCGTCGCGACGGCGTCCTCCATCGTCTCGTCGTCGACCCCGAAGACGATGTCGCCGAGCGTCGACGTGATCAGCGCACGGACCCGGGCCTCCTCATCATTGAGCAAGGACGTGGCGTGCGCGCCGTCCACGCCGCGCGCGGTGATGCGCACCTTGATGCCCTCGATACCCGAGGCGAGGAAGGCGATGGTGACGCGGTCGTCGTCGACGAGTGCACTGAAGCGCGAGGCCACCGCCTCGGCCAGAGCCGACTCGCTCGCGCCCCAGGTGCGCAGCACCCGACTGGCGATCGTGGACCGTTCGCCCGTCACCGACTGGCGCGCGAGCAGGTCGGACAGGATCGCGCGCTCGAACATGTCGGTCATCTCGTAGGGGACGCCAGGCACCGCGTAGATGACCTTTTGACCGACGGGGCAGATCAACCCGGGCGCCGTGCCGCGGGACTGGGCGATGATGGTCGCCCCCGCGGGGACGTCGGCCTGCAGGAGGTTGTTGTCGGGCATCGTACGGCCGCGGGCCCCGAAGAATCCCTGGATCGTCGTCACCAGTGCCGGGTCTCGCTCGAGTGGGACGTTCATCACCTCAGCGATGGCGGCTCGGGTGATGTCGTCCTGGGTCGGGCCGAGGCCGCCGCTCACGATGACCGCGTCACTGCGCGTCAGCGCGGTGCGAATCGCGAGCACGATGCGTTCGTGATTGTCGCCGACGTGCTGGTGGAAGTGCGAGGCGATCCCGTTGGCGGCCAGCTGCTCGCCGAGCCACTGCGAGTTCGTGTCGGCGATCTGGCCGAGCAACAACTCGGTGCCGACGGCGACGACCTCAACGCGCACGGTTCCCCAGTCGCCGACCGTCGACGTAGTACTGCCACCCGGTGTAGATCGTCATGACGGCCGCCACCCAGATCGTCACCTCGCCGATGATCGGGTCGTGGGCGGTCACGGGTACGACACAGAAAGCGATTGCAAAGTCCTGGACGAAGGTCTTCCACTTGGCGAGCTTGCTGGCTGGGATCGAGATGCCCCGGCGCGCGGCGCGCGAGCGGTAGAAGCTCATCCACACCTCACGCACCGTGATGATCACGGCGGGCGCGAGGAACGAGGTCAGTCCGTGGGGGCGCGCGAGGATCAGCGCGTACAGCGCGCCGAGCACGAGCACCTTGTCGGCCAGTGGGTCGAGGAACGCACCCGAGCGCGTCGTGCCGTGTCGACGAGCGACGATGCCGTCGAAGTAGTCCGAGGCCGCCGCGAGAAAGCCGACGACCGTCGTCCACCACGAGATCCGGTGCACGACGATCAGGTAGATGAAGACCGGGGCCACGAGGAGCCGGAACGCCGTCATCATGTTCGCCGGTGTCAGCAGCGCGGTCTCGCCGTACGTTCGTTGCCCGGTGGTCATGCCGGCACCGCCTCCAAGTCCGTCCCGCGGCTCGCGACGACCACGCCGTCGAACAACGTACCCACCGCGATTGATGGGTCGACTATCACAATGCCATCAATCTCGGGGCACTCGTGCACGCCGCGCGCGACGCCGGGCGAATCGACGAGCAGGCGCTGTCGCGTGCCGACTAGCGCGTCGCGTCGTCGGGCCGTGATGGCGTCTTGAATCTCACTCACCTCGCGAAGTCGTTCGAGGGCCAGTTCGTGGGGCACCTGGTCGCCGAGGGTCCCCGCTACCGTTCCCTCCTCGGGCGAGAAGGTGAAGAAGCCCGCCCAGTCCAGTTGGGCCGCCTCGATGAAGGCGACGAGGTCGCGCTGGTCGTCCTCGGTCTCGCCGGGGTAGCCCAGGATGAACGACGAGCGGAAGGTCGCCTCGGGGGCGATGGCCCGGATCGCGGCGATCCGGTCGAGGAACCGCGAGCCGTCGCCCCAACGTCGCATCGCGCGCAGCAGCGGCCGTGACGAGTGCTGCAGCGAGAGGTCGAAGTACGGCACGCCCGTGTCGACGATGGCCTCGATGAGCCCCGGCGTGAGCCCCGAGGGGTAGAGGTAGAGCAGTCGCACGCGCTCGACCTCGGC
>JAJYPU010000059.1 GCA_021795095.1 Actinomycetes bacterium
GTCGAGCGAGATGTCCTTGAGCGCGGGCGTCCCGTTCTTGTACGTCTTCGACACGTTCTCGAAACGAATCACGGCAATGCCCCTTCGGGTTCACTTGGTCGGTGGTAGAACACCCAGAATCTCCTTGCGCATTCTAGTTTGAGACCGGCGCTGGGACGTCATCGGCCGGCACGGGCCGGCACAATCAGTTCCCTGTACGTTGCCGGCGCAGCTCGGCCTCCATGAAGGCGTCGATGTCCCCGTCGAGAACCGCGTCCACGTTCCCGGTCTCGACGTCGGTGCGGTGGTCCTTCACCAACTGGTACGGCGCTTGGACGTAACTACGGATTTGGGATCCCCAGGCGTTATCCGACCGGTCCCCCGTCAGCGCGTCCATCTCGGCGCGTCGCTGGACGCGAGCCCGTTCGGCGAGTTTGGCGGTCAGGATCTGCAGGGCGCGCGCTCGGTTCTGGTGTTGGCTGCGCTCGTTCTGACAACTCACGACGATCCCCGAGGGCAGGTGCGTGATCCGAATGGCCGAGTCAGTCTTGTTGACGTGCTGACCACCGGCCCCCGATGATCGATAAGTATCGATGCGAAGGTCCTTCTCGTCGATGTCAACCTCGTGAGCGTCATCGTCGAGCAGCGGCGTGACCTCGAGGCTGGCGAAGCTGGTCTGGCGTCGCGCCTGGGAGTCGAAGGGGCTGATCCGCACGAGCCGGTGCACGCCGCGCTCCGCGGAGAGCCACCCGTAGGCGAAGGGGCCCTTCACGATGAAGGTGGCCGACAGCAGGCCCGCCTCTTGTCCCTCGGTGACCTCGTCCACCTCGACGCCGAACCCGCGACGCTCGGCCCAGCGCGAGTACATACGCAACAACATCTCGGTCCAGTCCTGGGCGTCGGTGCCGCCGGCCCCCGCGTGAAGCTCGGCGATGGCGTCGTTCTCGTCGTAGGGGCCCGAGAGCAGGCTCTGGGTTTCCAGTGCCGTCAGCGCGGCGTCCACCGCGGCCACGTTGGCTCGCAGCTCATCGAGCAATGTCCAGTCCACGTCGCCCGAACCCAATGACTCAGCGGAGAAATCGATCAGGACCGCGCAGTCGTCCAGTGAGCGTCGGAGCTGATCGAAAGCCTCGAGTTCGCTGGTCAGGCGACCCAACTCCGTCGTCACCGCGCGCGCGTGGTCCTGGTCGTTCCACAGGTCGGGCGATGAAGCCTCGTCGTTGAGTATCGCGTGGCGCGCCCGATGTTCGTCGATGCTCAGGTACTCGCGGGCCGAACCCCACCGCTCTTCGAGCACGCCGAGCGACGCCTGCGCTTCTCGCAGCGCGTTCTCCGCTTTAGGGTCGGCCATGGCACTGCTTGAACTTCTTGCCCGAACCGCACCAGCACGGCTGATTGCGTCCGAGTTTCTCGTTGGGCTTGGTCGCGGTGGCCGATGCGCCAGTCGCGTGCGAGGGCAGTTCGACCGCGCCCGGTGCAACTTCGGCGACGTTGGTCACGGCCCGATCGAGACCGTCGTCCTCGAGGTTCGCCTCTTCCTCGGGCTCGGTGGCCTCCACGTGGGTGACGTAACGGACGAAGTCGGTCTCGACAGCGTCGAGGAGGTGCTCGAACATGACGTAACCCTCCTTCTGCCACGCCGTGAGCGGGTCCTGCTGGGCGACTTGGCGCAGGTGGATGCCGTCACGCAGGTAGTCCATGTCCGACAAGTGATCACGCCAGCGTTGGTCGAGGATCTGCAGCATGACGTCGCGTTCGATCTCCTTGGCCGTGTCGAGGCCGCCGGGGTACTCCTCGCATTTGGCCTGGTACTCGGTCAGCGCGTCGTTCACGATCGCCTCGATGGCCTCGTCACGATCGGCGAACGACTCCAGGGTCGACATCGTCACGGTCGTCGGGTAGTAAGTCGGCAGATCCACGAGCAGGGCATTGAGGTCCCACGCTTCGGGGAACTCGCTCTCGAGGTACGTCTCCACGACGGCGGCGATCTGTCGCTCGATCATCTCGAGTGTCGCCTCGTGGATGTCCTCACCGTCGATCACCTGCTGACGCCGCGCGTAGATCACCTTGCGCTGCTCGTTCATGACCTCGTCGTACTTGAGGACGTCCTTGCGGATCTCGGCGTTGCGCGCCTCCACCGTGTTCTGGGCCCGTTCGATGGCCTTGGAGACCATCTTGGCCTCGATGGCCTCGCCCTCGGGCATGGCTCGCTCCATGACCCAGGACACCGCACCGGTGGCGAAGAGTCGCAGCAAGTCGTCCTCGAGGGACAGATAGAAACGGCTCTCGCCGGGATCGCCTTGGCGACCGGAGCGACCACGCAGCTGGTTGTCGATACGTCGCGAGTCGTGGCGTTCCGTGCCGAGCACATAGAGCCCGCCCACGGCACGGACCTCATCGCCTTCACGGTCACAGACCTCTTTGAACTGCGCCAAGGCAACCGCGTAGGCGGCGTCGTACTCCGCGGTGTCCGCCACGAGTCCCTGAGCCGCGACTTCGCGGCGCGCCAGTCCTTCGGCGTTGCCACCCAGGATCACGTCCACGCCTCGTCCAGCCATGTTCGTCGCCACCGTCACTGCGTGCTTGCGGCCCGCTTGGGCCACGATCTCGGCCTCGCGGAAGTGCTGCTTCGCGTTGAGCACCTCGTGGGCGATACCCGCCTTAGACAAGGCTCGAGAGAGCAGTTCGGACTTCTCGACCGACGCGGTACCGAGCAGGATCGGCTGGCCGAGATCCGTTCGCGCCCGCACATCCTCAACGATCGCGTTGAACTTGTCCTCTTCGGTCTTAAAGATGAGGTCCGGCTCGTCCACGCGGCGCGACGGCCGGTGCGTCGGAATCGGCACGACCGCGAGGTTGTAGGTGCTACCGAACTCGCTGGCCTCGGTCTCGGCGGTACCGGTCATGCCCGCGAGCTTCTCGTAGAGCCGGAAGTAGTTCTGCAAGGTCACGGTCGCCCAGGTGTGGTTCTCCTCTTGGATCCGCACCCGCTCCTTGGCCTCGACCGCCTGGTGGAGCCCGTCCGACCAGCGTCGGCCCTCGAGGGTCCGGCCGGTGAACTCGTCGACGATCTTCACCTCACCGGCGTCGACCAAGTAATCCTTGTCGCGGTGGAAGAGTTCCTTCGCGCGCAGGGCCTGACCCAGTTGGTGGACGTAGTTCGTCGCGACGGCGTCGTAGAGGTTGGTCACCCCGAGTTGACGCTCGACCTTCTCGATACCCGCCTCAGTGGGCACGACGGTCTTCTTCTCCTCGTCGACCTCGTAGTCCTCGTCACGCACCAGGGTCCGCACGATTGATGCGAACTGGTAGTACAGCTTGGTCACGTCGGACGCGGGACCCGAGATGATCAGCGGGGTGCGGGCCTCGTCGATCAGGATCGAGTCCACCTCGTCGACGATCGCGTAGTGGTGACCGCGTTGGACCATGTGCTCACGACGTCGGGCCATATTGTCGCGCAGGTAGTCGAAGCCAAACTCGGTGTTCGTCCCGTAGGTCACGTCAGACGCGTAGGCTTCGCGCTTCTGGTCGAAGTCAGGTAGATCCGGGCCAACGCGACCCACGCTCAACCCGAGAAACCGGTGCAGTTCACCCATCCAGTTGGCGTCGCGGGTGGCGAGGTAGTCGTTGACGGTGACGACGTGGACGCCCTTGCCCGTCAAGGCGTTGAGGTACACCGGCAGGGTCGAGACAAGTGTCTTACCCTCACCGGTCTTCATCTCGGCGATCCACCCGAAGTGCAACGCCATGCCACCCATCAACTGGACGTCGTAGTGGCGTTGGCCGAGCACGCGAGTGGCGGCCTCACGAACCACGGCGAACGCCTCGATGAGCAGGTCATCGAGGGTCTCGCCGTCGGCGAGGCGACGACGGAACTCGTCGGTCTTGGCCCGCAGTTCGGCGTCGCTCAATGCCCCAATCTCATCGGCCAACTCGTTGATGGGTCCGACCAGCTCGGCGAGCTGACGCACGCGCTTGCCCTCACCGGCCCTCAAAATCTTGCTGAACACACTCATGTCGTGTTTCACCCTACCGGTAGACGGACTGTCATTACGGGGCTACGGGTGTCTGACCTGGTCTTTGACCCCACACCTGCCTGCAGCGGTGTCCACACGCGCCGCCGGCAGCCGAGGCTCTCCGACGTCGTTCCCGTGCACTTCACCGGCTCCCCTCGCGGCCACGGTGACCGAGAGCGGGCAGGACTTACTTCTAAACCGCGCCATGCTCAGCGTCGACAAGACGCCTTACGTGGGTCGTTTCGCCCGCGGCTGGCCTCGACTTTCAACCACAGAACCACCCGCAGCCCCGCCCCAGTCTACGGCCGCGTACGCCGGGACCACGAGTCGGCCGCCAGCATGGCCGCTAGGCGTGCGCCGAGCACCACACTCGCCACCGGGGCTAGGAGCCGCCGCCAACCGCGAGCGGTCTGCCACTCGAAACGCAAAGCGCTCTGGTGGTGCGCGACGATCATGGCCCTGGTCGCGCGCTGCCTCGAGAGTCCCTCGACGTGGGTCACGACCGCGTCGGGTACCGCCGCAACGTCCCACCCGGCGCCGCGGACCCGCCAACACAGCGCCATGTCCTCGGCGAACATGAAGTAACGCTCGTCGAAGCCACCCACCGCCTCAAAGACCGACCGCCGGATCACGAAGCAGGCGCCCGAGACCCAGTCGACGGTACCGTCAGCGCGCGGTGACCGGTAGCGCGCCGTCGCGGGGTTGCCTGGCCACCAGGGTGCGAGCAGGGCGTGGGCCCCGGCGAGCCACACATTGGGAAAGACCCGTAGTGAGGGGTACCGCGACCCGTCGGGCCGTTCGATGGTCGGGCCGACCACGCCGACGCCGGGGTGCTCGTCGAGGTACGTCACCATCGTGGCCACCGCACCGTCGTGCACGATCAGGTCGGGGTTCGCGATCAGCAGGTAGGGGTTCGACCGCTCGGCGGCGGCGCCACGGTTGACGCCCCGGCCGTAGCCGAGGTTGAGGCCGGGTTCCACGAGGGTCACCGCATCGAGGTCGATGTACGCGCTCGTCGAGCCGGGCAGACCGTTCTCGACCACCACGATCCGAGCGACGTCGTTGGCGCGCAGCGAGCGTACGCAGCCCACCAGCGCTTCGTCGGCGTGGTAGTCCACCACCACAGCGGTGACGGGCAGGCTCACGACGCCCGGTCCCGCAGCAGACGCGCGACGCCGTCGCGCCAATCGGGCAACGCCAACCAGTGCGAACGCCATTTCGTGGTGTCGAGGTCGCTACGCGTCGGTCGCGTCGCGAGCGGTTGGGGTGAGAGCGCCGCGGTCGCGATGGGTGTGGCGAACGTGTCGTCGCGGCCGAGTTCGTGGCCAACGAAGCGGGCCACGTCGAACCAGGTGGTGGTCCCCTCATTCGCGACGTGCCACACACCCCCGGGGCGTTCGCGCACGATCGTGACGAGCGCCCGAGCGAGGTCGGCGGCGAGCGTCACGGTTCCGGTCTGGTCGTCCACGAATCGAACGTTCGACCCGTTCGCGGCCCGCTCAGCGATGACGTGCACGACGCTGTGGCCGCGCACGCCCATCACCCACGACGTGCGCACGATGGTGTCCTGGGCGCGACACCGTTGTTCACCGGCCCACTTGGACGCTCCGTAGACGCTCTGGGGATTCGGTCGGTCGTCCTCGACGTACCCGGTCCCCTTTTGCCCGTCAAAGACGTAGTCCGTCGAAACCGTGACGAAGTGGATGTCGAGCGCCGCACAGGACTCCGATAACAGCCCCGTTGCGTCCGCGTTCACGGCATAACACGCCTCGATGTCTTGTTCGGCCTGATCGACGGCTGTATAGGCCGCGAGGTTCACGACCACGTCGGGTCGCGCGAGCGAGAGCGCGTTGGTGACGGCCTCGCGGTTGGTGATGTCGAACTCACGCCGTGCCAGTCCGAGCACCTCAAACTCATCGTTCGCGATGGCCAGGCCGTCGGGCTGCCAGCTCGGCTCGGCGCCGGGGGGGAACTCGCCGCGCAACGTCGAGACCAGGTCCACCCCGACCTGGCCGGCCGCGCCGGTCACCAGCACCCGCACCGCGCTCACGAGTCGCCGGCCCGGTCCTGGGCGCGCAAGTGCACGACGTCGGCTGCGGAGAACACGCGCTGCTCACCCCTCACGTCGACCACGAGCGCACCGTTCTCGTCGACATCGACGGCGTCACCGACCACGGTGTGCTCGAGGAGCGTGACACGCACGGACCTACCGATGGTCGCCGACGCGCCGCGGTACTCGTCACGAAGCGTCGATAGCCCCTGCTCATCGTCGAGCAGGCGACGACGACCCTCGACCTCCTCGAAGACGATGTCCGCGAGCGCGCGCGGCCACAGGGTCACGCCCGAGCGATGTCGCACGCTGGTCGCCGCCAGGCCCGGCGGGTACTCGGTGAGGTTGACGCCGACGCCGACGACGACGGCCGGCGGAACGTCGGTCACCAATTCGGCGAGCAGTCCACCGAGCTTCTCATCCTCCACCACGAGGTCGTTCGGCCACTTGAGCAGCGGCCGCACGCCACTGAGGCGCACGAGTGCCGCGCGCACCGAAAGCGCCACCGCTGACACCGCCCATGACGCACCGCGAAGTGTGGGGGGTCTCAGCAGTAGCGAGAGCAGCAGCGCGCTGTCGGCGGGCGCCTCCCAACTGCGGTCCAGTCGTCCCCGACCGGCTCGCTGGAACCCCGCGAGGATGGCGCGTCCCTCGGGCGCACCCGCGCGGGCCTGCTCCACGAGCCAGGAATTGGTCGAATCGATGGACGTCACGTCCTCGACCTGCCAGATCATCGAATCCACGCACAGACTCTAGGGTCGAGAGACCGAGTGGTAGAAAAGGACAGTGCTGAGACGGAGGAACACGTGTTACAGAAGGTCCTAATCGCCAACCGTGGCGAAATCGCCGTGCGGGTCATGCGCACGTGTCGTGAGCTCGGCATCGCGACCGTGGCCGTCTACTCCGAACTCGACCGCCACGCGCTGCACGTTCGCGTGGCCGACGAGGCCTACGCGCTCGGCGGCTCGACCGCCGCCGAGAGCTACCTCAATACCGAGGCAATCCTCGCGATCATCGAACGCTCCGGCGCCGACGCCGTGCACCCCGGCTACGGCTTCTTCTCAGAAAACACCGATTTCGCGCGCGCCATCACCTCACGCGGGGTCACGTTCATCGGACCCCCGCCCGAGGCGATTGAGGTCATGGGCGACAAGATCTCCTCGCGGCTCGCGGCCGAGCGTGCGGGCGTGGCCGGTGTGCCCGGTCGCAACGAGACCCTCCAGCACGCCGATGAAGTCGTGGACTTCGGCCGCGAGTTCGGGTGGCCGGTCGCCATCAAAGCCGCGTACGGCGGTGGTGGACGCGGGATGAAGGTCGTATCGGGACCCGACGAGGCGGCCGCGGCCTTCGAGAGCGCCCAGCGCGAGGCCCTCAGCTACTTCGGGCGTGCCGAGTGCTACGTCGAGCGGTACCTGACGTGGCCCCGTCACATCGAGATGCAGGTCATCGCCGACACCCACGGCAACACGCTCTGGCTCGGCGAGCGCGACTGCTCGGCCCAGCGACGTCACCAGAAGCTCGTCGAAGAGTCGCCGGCCGCCAACTTCCCCGACGCTATCCGCGTCGCGATGGGCGAGGCCGCGGTCAAGGTCTCGCGCGCGTGCGGCTACGTGAACGCCGGCACGGTCGAGTTCCTGTATCAAGATGACGAGTTCTACTTCCTCGAGATGAACACCCGGCTCCAGGTCGAGCACCCGGTGACCGAGTTGGTCACGGGACTCGACCTCGTCGAGTGGCAGTTGCGGATCGCCTCGGGTGAAGCGCTCCCCTTCGGCCAGGATGACGTGCGTCGTGACGGGCACGCCATCGAGATCCGCATCAACGCGGAGGACCCCGCTGGTGGTCGCTTCGTGCCGTCGCCGGGGACGATCACCGCGTTCCGCCAGCCGGCGGGTCCCGGTGTGCGCCTCGACGCCGGCTACGAGACCGGCGACACGATCTCCCAGTACTACGACAACCTCATCGGCAAGCTCATCGTCTGGGCACCCGATCGTGAACGCGCTCGACGACGGATGCTGCGCGCCATCGAAGAGACGACGATCGAGGGCGTGGCGACCACGCTGCCCGCCGACACCGTCATCCTGTCGAGCGAAGACTTCGTGAACGGGACCCACTCCACCAAGTGGGTTGAAGAGACCCTCGACTTCTCGGGCCTCACGAGCCCCGCGGTCGGTGGCACCAGCATGAGCGACGGGCTCGTACGCCGCGACGTCCTCGCCGAGGTCGACGGGCGTCGGGTCACCGTCGCACTGTGGCTGGACGACGCCGGCGACGACGGGCTGGGTAAACCGACGAGCACGGCCGCCAAGCCCCGTCGCCAGCACCACGCCGGCGTCGTCGGGAGTGGTTCGGGTACCGTTTCGGTGCCGATGCAAGGCACCATCGTGAAGGTGTCCGTCGAGGTGGGCCAGTCGGTGAACGCGGGCGACACGCTGGTCATCCTCGAGGCCATGAAGATGGAGAACGCCGTCGGCGCCGAGAAGTCGGGCGTGGTCACGGCGATCAAGGTGAAGCCCGGCGACGCGGTCAGCGCCGGCGACGTAGTCGCCGTGGTCGAATGACGCCGCGAGATCGCGCCACTGCGGCCGTCACGGCGGCCCGCGAGGACCTGCTCGACCTGAGCCACTTCATCCACGCGAACCCCGAACTCGGCTACGAGGAGTTCCAGAGCGCCGATGCGGTCGCCCGGGCGGCCGAGTCCCACGGCTTTACGGTTGAGCGCGGGATCGCCGGTCTCACGACAGCCTTTCGAGCCTCCGCCGGACACGGGTCCCTGCACGTCGCGCTGTGCGCGGAATACGACGCGCTGCCCGACGTCGGTCACGCCTGCGGGCACAACATCATCGCCGCCACCTCCCTTGGGGCGGCCATCGGTCTTGCCGCGGTCGCCGACGAACTCGACCTCACCGTCGTGCTGCTCGGGACCCCCTCCGAGGAGGGTGGCGGCGGCAAGATCGACCTCCTGAACGCGGGCTACTTCGACGACGTCCACGTCGCGATGATGGTCCACCCCTGGCCGAGCGACCGACTGGATGCCGCGTGCCTGGCCGTGGACCACTTCGACGTGCGCTACGACGGCCGAGAGGCCCACGCCTCAGCCGCACCCTGGGAGGGCATCAACGCTCTGGACGCACTGACGATCGCCCAGGTGTCGCTAAGCCTGCTGCGCCAGCAACTGCGCCCCGGTGACCAGATTCACGGCATCGTCGTCGAAGGCGGATCGGCCGCCAACATCATTCCGTCCCGGGTCGTCGGGCGCTACATGTGCCGCGCGACCACGATCGACCGGCTAGCCGAACTACGCGAACGCGTCGACCAGTGCTTCAGCGCCGGCGCACTGGCTAGCGGGGCATCACTGACCATCACCACGCTCGGCAGCGCCTTCTCGCACATGGAGTCGGACCCCGACGTCCTTCGCCACTACCGCAGTGCGGCGGAGTCACTGGGTCGAAGGTTCGAACTCGACGATCGGGGCGAACCCGCGCCCACGCTCTCGACGGACATGGCGAATGTCTCACTGGTCGTTCCGTCCATCCACCCGCTGCTGGCTATTGAGACGAATGGTGCGGTGAACCACCAACCCGAGTTCGCCGCCGCCTGCGTCGGCGAGAGCGCTGACGCTGCCGTTCTCGACGGCGCCCTCGCTCTCGCACGCACAGCGATCCAGGTGGCTGCGGACGCGCCACTTCGCCATCGACTTATGGAGCGCACATGATCAACGAACACGCCATCGTCCACGTCGACCCCGACAACGCCGAGGCATTCGAGGCCGCGATGCGCCAGGCTTTCGCGATCATCGAGTCGGCACCCGACTGTCACGGCGCCGAACTACGACGCCAGCACGAGGACCCGTCGACCTATCTGCTCACCGTGCGCTGGGCCTCCGTCGACGCCCACTTTCGCTTTCGCGAGTCGAGTGCCTTCGAACAGTGGCGCGCCGCGACGCACCCCTTCTACGTGACCGCGCCCGAAGTCACGCACTTCCTCGAGCCAATCAGCCGCTAGTTCGGCTGATAGACGCCAAAGACGCCGCGCAAGGTGTCGGCGACCTCACCGAGCGTGGCCATCGCCGCCAACGCGGTCTTCATCGGGTACAGCACGTTGCTCGAACCGCGTGCGGCTCGCTCGAGGTCCTCGAGGGCGACGCGAACAGCGTCGGCGTCGCGGTCGCGCTTCACGCGCCGCACCCGCTCC
>JAJYPU010000060.1 GCA_021795095.1 Actinomycetes bacterium
GCGTACGAGCGTCGAGTCCGCTTCTACATTCGTGATCACCTCGCGCGGCACGTCGAGCGGATCGGCGAAGAGCGACGCCAACACCGACTCGAGGACCTCGGCGGGGCTCTCGTCGAGGGCGCGATCCACGAAGTGCACCTGGCGTCCGATGATGCGGCCGTGTCGGATCCGGAACCGCACGACGCCCGCGCGGTTGCCCGCAATCCGCACCGCGAGCGCGTCGAGGTTGGTGTGGTCGTCGAGCACGATGACCTGGTCGTTCGAGGCGCGCGCGAGCGCGGCGAGGCCGTCGCGCAGACGTGCGGCCGCCTCGTAGTGCTGGTTCGCCGAGGCCTCGGCCATGCGCGCCTCGAGGGTCCGTCGCAGTGGTCGGACCTCGCCTTCGAAGAACCTCGCCCACGACTCGACCAGCGCGGCGTACCCGTCGGGGTCGATAGCCCCGACGCACGGACCCGAGCACTTGCCGATGTCATAGAGCAGGCAGGGGCGCTGGATCCGACGCTGGTAGTCGTACTTGTGGCGTGAGCAGGTGCGCAGGGGGTACACCTGCAAGAGTTCGTCCATGGTCGCGCGCAGTGCGCGTACCTCGACGAAAGGCCCGAAATACCGCACCCCGCTGACGTGCTGGGAACGGGTCACATAAGGCACTGGGAAGGGCGTGCGCGCGTCGATGGCCACGTAGGGGTAGGTCTTGTCATCCTTTAGGCGCAGGTTGTAGTGCGGCTGGTTCGCCTTGATGAGTTCGTTCTCGAGGATCAGCGCGTCGACCTCGCTCGGAGTGACGATCCACTCCACCGAGGTGGCCTCGTCCATCAGCGCCTGAGTCTTGGGGCTCAGCGCCTCGCGCCGTTGGAAGTAGCTGGAAAGGCGTTGGGTGAGCGAGCGCGCCTTACCCACGTAGATGACCGTGCCGCGCTCATTTCGAAACAGGTAGCAGCCGCTCGCGCGCGGGATGGCGCCGGGCTTGGTGAGCACTAGGACCTCACGCGCACCCGTAGCGCGTCGGCCAACACGTGGCCCGTCGCGGTGTCCAGTTCCGCGATGGCCTCGGGCGTGCCCTCACCCACCACCAGGCCGCCGCGCCGACCGCCGTCAGGTCCGAGGTCCACGACCCAGTCGGCGGTCTTGACGACGTCGAGGTTGTGCTCGATGACGAGCACCGTGTTGCCCTGATCGACCAGGCGGTGCAGCACGTCAAGGAGCCGGTGCACGTCGTCGAAGTGCAGGCCCGTCGTCGGCTCGTCCAAGACGTAGACCGTGTGACCGGTCGGGCGCCGGGCGAGCTCCGCGGCGAGTTTCACCCGCTGGGCCTCGCCGCCCGACAGCGTCGGGGCCGACTGCCCGAGGCGAACGTAACCGAGACCCACGTCATAGAGGCTCTGGATGTGGCGCATGATCGACGGCTGGCGCTCGAAGAACGTCAGTGCCTCAGCGACCGGCATGTTCAAGACGTCGCTGATCGATTTGCCCCGATAGAGGATCTCCAGGGTCTCGCGGTTGTATCGCGCGCCGTTACAGACCTCGCAGTTGACGTAGACGTCGGGCAGGAAGTGCATCTCGATCTTGATTGTCCCGTCACCCGCGCAGGTCTCGCACCGTCCCCCCTTCACGTTGAAGGAGAACCGGCCCGGCAAGTACCCGCGCACTTTGGACTCGGCAGTCTCGGCGAAGAGCTTGCGGATCTTGTCGAATACCCCCGTGTAGGTCGCCGGGTTCGACCGCGGCGTTCGCCCGATGGGCTGCTGGTTGACCGCGACGACCTTGTCGACGAACTCGACGCCCTTGATGGACCGGTGCGCCGCTGCGGTGACCTTGGCCCCGTTGAGAGTGCGCTCGAGCGCACTGAGCAGGATCGCATTGACGAGGGTCGACTTGCCCGAGCCTGACACCCCGGTGACCGCAACGAAGGTGCCCAGCGGGAAGCCCACGGTGACGTCGCGCAGGTTGTTCGCCCGTGCTCCGACCACGGTCAAGCGATGCCCGTCGCCGACCCGGCGCGTCGCCGGCACGTCGATCGAGCGCTGTCCCGAGAGGTACTGACCGGTGATGGACGCCTCGTTGGCGAGCAGGTCTTCGTAGGACCCGGCGTGCACCACGCGACCGCCGAACTCCCCGGCCCCGGGTCCGATGTCGACGATGAAGTCCGCGCTGCGGATCGTCTCCTCGTCGTGCTCGACCACGATCACCGAGTTGCCGAGGTCACGCAGCCGCTCGAGGGTCGCGATCAGTCGACGGTTGTCGCGTTGGTGGAGTCCGATCGACGGCTCGTCGAGCACGTAG
Source organism: Actinomycetes bacterium (assembly GCA_021795095.1). Next base: position 2,281 of record JAJYPU010000060.1, read on the forward strand.
AGCACGCCCACGAGATAGCTGCCGATCTGGGACGCCAGGCGGATCCGCTGGGCCTCACCGCCCGATAGCGAGGCCGAACCACGACTCAGCGTCAGGTAGTCGAGCCCGACGTCCATGAGGAACGTCAGGCGCTCGTTGATCTCTTTGATCACCTGGTGGGCGATGGTCTCATCGCGTGGCGAGAGGCGAAGGTCCGAGAAGAAGTCGAGCGCCTCGTCGATGGTCATCGCGCTGACGTCGGCGATGCTGCGGTCGGCGACGCGCACCGCGAGCACCTCGGGCTTGAGGCGCTGACCGCGACAGGCCGTGCACTCGACCTCGCGCATGTACTGCTCGGCCTGCTCGCGCGACCAGTCGCCGTCGGCCTCGTTGCGCTTGCGCTCCAGCCACTCGACGATGCCGTTGTAGGTCGTGTCGTAGGTGCGCACCTTGCCGTAGCGGTTGCGGTAGCGCACCGGCACCGACTTCTTCTCGACGCCGTAGAGCACGAGCTTGCGATCTTTCGCGCGCAGCTTGTTCCAGGGGGTCTCCACCAAGAAGCCGCCCATCTCGGCGATGCCGGCGATCAGGCGTTCGAAGTACTTGAACCGCTGTCCCGCCCAGGGCGCGAGCGCCCCGTCGGCGAGTGAGCGAGTCGGGTCGGGCACGACGAGGTCCGGGTCCACCTCGTAGCGAGTGCCGAGTCCCGTGCAGACGCTACAGGCGCCGTAGGGCGAGTTGAAGGAGAAGTCGCGCGGCGCGAGCTCGCTGAAGCTGATGCCGCAGTCTGCGCAGGCTAGCTTCTCCGAGTAGCGCACGACCTCGTCCTCGGCCAGAAAGAGCACCGAGACGGTCCCTTTGGTCAGGGCGAGGGCCGTCTCAACCGACTCAGTCAGGCGCTGACGGTTCGAGGCCTTGACGGTCAGGCGATCGAGCACGACGTCGATAGAGTGCTGTTCGTAGCGAGCCAGCGTCAGTGACGCGCGATCGGCGAGGTCGAGCACTGTCCCGTCGACGCGAACGCGCGAGAAGCCCTGACCAGCGAGGTCGTCGAGCAGCGTGCTGTACTCGCCCTTGCGCCCGTCCACGACCGTGGCGAGCACCATGAACCGCTCGTCGGCGGGGTGCTCGAGGACCAGGTCGACGATCTGTTGAGGCGTCTGGCGACTGACCGGCTTGCCGCAGTTCGGACAGTGCGGCACGCCGATACGCGCGTAGAGCAGTCGCAGATAGTCGTGGATCTCGGTGATCGTGCCCACCGTCGACCTCGGGTTGCGCGAGGCGGTCTTTTGGTCGATGGAGATCGCCGGGGACAGCCCCTCGATGAAGTCCACGTCCGGCTTGTCCATCTGCCCGAGGAACTGACGCGCGTACGCCGACAGGCTCTCGACGTAGCGGCGCTGGCCCTCGGCGTAGATCGTGTCAAAGGCGAGGGACGATTTCCCTGATCCCGAGAGGCCCGTGAAGACCACGAGTCGATCGCGAGGGATTTCCACCGCCAGGTTCTTGAGGTTGTGGACGCGTGCACCCTGGACGCGGATCGACTGAGGCATGAGGTGAATCTACCGGTCAGAGGTCAACGGACCCGCCGAAGACGCCTTGGTCGACCCCCTGGCGCTGCAGGGTGTGCAGCAAGTCACGTAGCGTGGCGGCCTCCTCGAAGCGCAACTCGCGCGCCGCCTCGAGCATCGCGGCCTCCACCCGCGCGATCTCGCGTGAGAGGTCGTCGGGCAGGGACCCTTCGAGGCCCACGAACTCGGGCGTGCGCTCGCGCGACGGTCCGGCGTCGCTGCGCAGCCGGTTCAAGATGTCCGCGACGTTCTTCGTGACCGTGCGCGGCTCGATGCCGTGTTCGAAGTTGTACTCGATCTGGCGCTGTCGGCGGCGTTGGGTGAGTCCGATCGCGTCGCGCATCGAGTCGGTGATGCGGTCGGCGTAGAGCACCGCGCCGCCGTTGGCGTTTCGAGCGGCGCGACCGATCGTCTGGATGAGCGCGCTGCGTGAGCGCAGGAAGCCCTCTTTGTCGGCGTCGAGGATCGCCACGAGTGACACCTCGGGCAAGTCGAGTCCCTCGCGCAGGAGGTTGATCCCCACGAGGATGTCGAACTCGCCGAGACGCAGCGAGCGCAGGATCTCGATCCGCTGGATCGTGTCGATGTCGCTGTGCAGGTACTGGACTCGGTACCCGGCCTTGGTGAGGAACGTCGTCAGGTCCTCGGCCATCCGCTTGGTCAACGTCGTCACGAGTGCTCGCTCGCCCCGGGCGATCACCTCGTCGAGGCGTGTGCGCAGGTCATCGATCTGGTTCTTCGTGGGCACCACGTGCACGATGGGGTCGACTAGGCCGGTCGGACGGATCACCTGCTCGGCGATCTGGTCGCTCACCTCGAGCTCGAAGGGGCCGGGCGTCGCCGAGACGAAGACGATCTGGGGCACCAGATCGATGAACTCCTCGAAGTTGAGCGGGCGGTTGTCGAGCGCACTCGGGAGGCGAAACCCGTGCTCGACCAGGGTCTCCTTGCGCGAGCGGTCCCCCGCGTACTGGCCGCGCACCTGAGGCACGGCGACGTGGGACTCGTCGATGACCACCAAGTAGTCGTCGGGGAAGTAGTCGAGCAGCGTGTAGGGCCGCTCACCGCGGCTGCGCCCGTCGAGGTGTGCGGAGTAGTTCTCGATGCCCGCACAGACCCCGGTTTGTTCCAGCATCTCCAGGTCGTGCTCGGTGCGCGAGCGCAGCCGTTGGGCCTCGAGCAGCTTGCCCTCGGATTCGAACGTCGCCAACTGGACCTGGAGCTCGGCCTCGATGGACCGGCAGGCGCGTTGCAGGGTGGCCGAACTGGTCGCGTAGTGCGTCGCCGCGAACAGGGTGACCTCGTCCACCGCACCGCGCGTCTCCTGGGTCAGCGGGTTGAAGAACGTGATGCTCTCGATCTCGTCGAAGAAGAACGAGACCCGCAACGCCTCGTTCGAATACGCCGGCTGGATCTCGAGGGTATCGCCCTTCATCCGGAAGGTGCCGCGCTCGAGTACCGTCTCGTTGCGGTGGTACTGCATCTCGACCAGTCGACGCAGCAGCTGTCGCTGGTCCACCGCCTCACCACGCGCCAGGGGCAACATCCGCTCGCGGTACTCGAGCGGGCTGCCGAGCCCGTAGATGCACGAAACCGAGGCGACCACGATCGTGTCGCGGTGGGTCAGCAGCGACGAGGTCGCCGCGTGGCGCAGCCGGTCGATCTCCTCGTTGATCGAGCTGTCCTTCTCGATGAAGGTGTCGGTTCGTGGGATGTAGGCCTCGGGCTGGTAGTAGTCGTAGTAGGAGACGAAGAACTCAACCCGGTTCTGGGGCATCATCTCGCGCAGCTCCGAGGCGAGTTGGGCGGCCAGGGACTTGTTGGGCTCGAGGATGAGCGTCGGTCGTTGGACTCGCTCGACCAGCCAGGCGATGGTGGCCGTCTTGCCGCTGCCGGTGATCCCTTCGAGGGTCTGGTAGCGCAGCCCGTCGGTGACCCCGCGCGCGAGCGTCTCGATGGCGGTCGGCTGGTCCCCCGAGGGCTGGAACGGCGACTCGACCTTGAACTCGGTCACGCCAGTCCTCGCTCACCGAGCAGCTCGTCGACGCGCGCGTAGAGCGCCTCGGTCGTGCCCTCGTTCCAGATCACGTCGTCCACGACGGCCAGGCGCTCCTCGTTGGTGGGCTGGTTCGCCAGACGGGCCCGCGCGTCGCGCTCGTCGAGGCCACGCTGCTCGACGAGTCGACGAAGGGCCACCTCGGGCGCCACCAGGACACCCCACACCCTCGTGAGACGGAAGATCTGCCGGTGCTCGGGCCGAAACAGCGGGAGCGCCACGAAGACGGCCGTCCCCGAGGCCCGCTCGAGCTCGGCGTGGATCTCGGCGCCGATGTGCCCGTGCGTGATGCCGTTCAGTCGGGTGAGCGCCGATCGGTCGTGGAACACGACCTCAGCGAGGAAGCTCCGGTCGATGGTCCGATCGGGCGCGAGCACGGCGTCACCGAAGGCGTCACGCAATGCCCGCCACGCGGGCCGGTCGGGCTCGACGACCTGGTGCGCGACGTCGTCGGCGTCGATGACCGTGAAACCCCGCTGTCCCAGATAGTCCGTGACCGTGCTCTTGCCCGCGCCGATGCCCCCGGCCACGCCGATTATCTCCACCGTTCCACGGTAGTCACCGGGTCTGACATCGGCGCGTGGCCCCTACGGGCGGACGCGTTCGCTATTGTCCTACCAAGTCAGTAGGGGGGCAAGTGTGCTGAGGTACGTGCTGCGACGGCTCATCATGCTCGTCGGCATCGTCTTCATCATCTCGGTCGGCAGCTTCTACCTGATCCACCTGCTCCCCGGTGACCCCGCGACGGTCATCCTCGGCACCGGAGCCAGTCCGGCCAACCGCGCCATCCTCTACAAACAGCTCGGTCTCAACAAGCCCATCATCGAGCAGTACTTCGTATGGATCGGCAACATCCTGCACGGCAACCTTGGGACCTCGTTCATCTCCCAGACGTCGGTCGCGTCGACGATCCGCGCCGCCTACCCCATCGACCTCGAGCTGATCTTCCTGAGCCAGCTCCTCGCCTTCGCCGCCGCCATCCCCCTCGCGATGCGCTCGGCGCGCAAGCCCAACGGGCTGCTCGACCGGCTCCTCAGCGCCGGCAGCTTCACCCTGCTCTCGATCCCCCCGTTCATCATCATCGTCCTGCTCGTGCTGGTCGTCTCGATCAAGCTCGGCGTCGCCAACACCGGACCGTCGTCCTTCGTCTCCTTCGCCTCGAACTGGCGCGTGAACCTCGCGAGCCTCGCGTTGCCCTCGATCACCCTGGCCACGGCGAGCTTCGTGCTGTACTTCCGGGTGCTGCGCAGCGACATGATCGCCACCTTGCAGGAGGAGTTCATCACGATGGCCCGTTCCAAGGGCCTGAGCCAGCGCCGGATCATGTGGCGTCACGCCTTTCGACCGTCCTCGGTGGCGCTGCTCGGCACCGCCGGGGTCAACATCGGCGGACTGCTCGCCGGCGGGTTCGTCGTCCAGTACCTCCTTGGCATCCCGGGGCTCGGCTACACCCTGATCTCGGCGATCGCGAGCAGCGACTACCTCCTCGTCCAGGGCATCGTGCTGGTCGTCTCGGTGGGGGTGGTGCTGATCAACTTCTTCTTCGACTTCCTGACCAGTCTCGTAGACCCGAGGATCAGCCGTGAGTGACTTGCTCGACCAGTCCCAGGGGATAGAGCCGCTGCGTGAGCAACATCTCGGACCGCTCTTTTGGATCTGTGTGGGCTGGCTGGCGCTCAACGTGCTCGGGGCGATCTTTGCGAACGTGCTGCCGCTCGTGAACCCGCTCTACCAGAACTACAACCTCATCAACACCGGTCCGTCGTTGCACCACCTCTTCGGCACCGACGATCTCGGTCGCGACATCCTGTCACGCGTCGTCTTCGGCTCGCGCGTCTCCCTCGCCGTCGGCAGCGGCGCCATGCTCATCGGCTTCGGCATCGGGATGCCCCTTGGGATGCTCGCCGCCTATCGGCGCGGTCGGCTCGACTCGATCCTCACCGCCGTGATGTACGTCCTGCTCGCCTTCCCCGCGATCATCGCGGTCATCGCGGTGATCTCCTTTTGGACCCCACGGACCCTCTTCAAGATCATCGTCGTGATTGGGTTCGCCTCGGTGCCGCTCGTCTACCGCGTGATTCGCAGCGCCACCCTGGCCGTGGCGACCAAGGACTACGTCACCGCGGCCAAAGTCCAGGGCTCGACCGACCGACGGATCCTGTTTCGCGAGCTGCTGCCCAACATCGCCCCGATCGCCGTCTCGTTCCTGCTCATTGGCGTGGCGACCGTGGTGACCCTTGAGGGGGCGCTCGCCTTCCTCGGGCTTTCGGTGAACCCACCGACGCCTTCTTGGGGCAACATGATCAACGAGTCGCGCACCGTGATGGCCCAGAATCCCTGGCTCGTCATCTTCCCCTCGCTGGCGCTCTGCCTGTTCCTACTGTGCCTCAACTTCATCGGCGATCGACTGCGCAGCTACTTCGATGTCACCGAGGTGAAACTGTGAGTGAGCGCCTGCTCGAGGTGACCGACCTGCGAACTACCTTTCGCACGGTCGACGGCACCGTACCCGCCGTCGGCGGGGTCAGTTTCGACCTGAGAGCCAACGAGACCCTCGGCATCGTGGGCGAGTCGGGGTCGGGCAAGACCGTGCTCGCGCGCACCATCATGGGCCTCCAACCCCGCACCAACGTCGAAGTGACGGGATCGGTCCTCCTCAACGGCCATCAGGTCGTCGGCGCGAGTGAGCGCATCATGCGCACGATGTGGGCGACCGAAGTCGCCATGGTGTTCCAGGACCCGATGACCTCGCTCAACCCCGTCATGCGCATCGGCCGCCAGATCGACGAGACCCTCCGGGTGCGTCTCGGCATGGACCGTCACGCGGCGCGCGCTCGCGCGATCGAGCTCTTGACCATGGTGGGCATCCCGTCGGCGCAGTCGCGCTACCGGGCCTACCCCACCGAGCTCTCGGGCGGGATGCGCCAGCGCGTGGTCATCGCGACGGCGCTCGCCTGCTCGCCCAAGCTCCTCATCGCCGACGAGCCCACCACCGGACTCGACGTGACCATCCAGGCCCAGATACTGAACCTGCTCGACTCACTGAAAGAGCAGCTGTCGATGTCAGTGATTCTGATCACCCACGACCTCGGCGTGGTGGCGACGCGCGCCTCACGGATCATCGTCATGTACGCCGGACGGATCGTCGAGATGGGTGACACCCGGGACATCTTCTACCACCACCGGATGCCCTACACACGCGCCCTGCTCGAGAGCTCGCCCAAGGTCACCAACGCCCCCCACACCCGTCTCGTGGTCATCCCCGGCCGACCCCCGAACCTCTCGACGCCGCACCCTGGCTGTCCCTTCGCCCCGCGGTGCGCCTACGCGACCGAGCGCTGCCACGTCGAAGCACCCACCCTCTCCGACGCGTCCACCTCCGGGCACCGCTTCGCGTGCTGGAACCCCCTGCCCGAGACCGACAACCCGGAGGTGCGATGACCGACGAGCGACGACCCCTCCTCACGGTCCGCGACCTCACCGTGACCTTCGGCAAGGGGGCCCACGCGGTTTCAGCCGTCGCGGGCGTCACTTTCGACATCTACGAGGGCGAGACCCTCGGACTCGTCGGCGAATCGGGTTGCGGCAAGTCCACGACCGGCAAGGCTCTCATGAAGATCGTGCCCCCGTCGTCGGGGACCGTCGAGTTGGACGGGGTCGACATCACCCACCAGCGCGGTCGTGCGCTGCGCCACGCGCGCACGCGCATGCAGATGATCTTCCAGGACCCCATCAGTTCGCTCAACCCCCGTCGACGTGTCCGCGGCATCGTGGCCGAGCCCCTCGACGCCTGGAAGACGGTCACCGGCGAGCAGCGCGACCGCCTGGTGGACGAGCTGTTGAACCAGGTCGGCATCGACCCTGAAATCTACGGCGACCGCTACGCCCGCCAGTTCTCCGGTGGTCAGTGTCAGCGCATCTCGATCGCCCGGGCCCTCGCGATGCGCCCCCAGCTCTTGATCTGTGACGAGGTGGTGTCAGCCCTGGACGTCTCGGTGCAGGCCCAGATATTGAACCTGCTCGAAGACCTGAAGGCCGAGTACGGCCTGACGCTGCTCTTCATCGCCCACGACCTCGCGGTCGTCAAGAACATCAGTGACCGCGTGGCCGTGATGTACCTCGGGCGGATCGGTGAGATCGGCCCCTCGGAGGTGCTCTACGAGCGACCCGCCCACCCCTATACGAAGTTCCTCCTCGGCGCATCGCTCGAGGCCGACCCCGACAGCGCCACGGCCGGGGCCGTGCTCGAGGGCGAGCCGCCGAGCCCGCTCGATCCACCGAGCGGGTGCCGGTTCCGCTCGCGCTGCCCCTACGCGACCGAGCGATGCGCCCGCGAGGAGCCGGTGT
>JAJYPU010000061.1 GCA_021795095.1 Actinomycetes bacterium
GGCCGGCGGTGTGCACGAAGTAGGCCTCGGGGCTCTCGGAGTGGTGTTCGATGGCGCCGATGCCACCCTGGAAGGGGAGCCGAATGACCAACCCCATCGTGTAGACGCCAGCCGAACGCTTGTGGAGCTTGGCGACCTGGGAGACGATCTGGTCGAAGGCCGGGTAGACGAAGCCGTCGAACTGGATCTCCACCACGGTGCGATAGCCCCGGATGGCGAGGCCGACCGAGGTGCCCACGATCGCCGACTCGGCGAGCGGGGCGTCGATCACGCGGTCCTCGCCGAAATCCTTCTGCAGGCCGTCGGTGATCCGAAAGACCCCTCCGAGCTTGCCGATGTCCTCACCCATCAAGAGGACCTTGCGGTCCTTCTCCATCGCTCGCCGCAGACCTTCGTTGAGGGCCTTAGCCATGGTCATGGACTGCTGCGCCATCAGTGACCCCCGCTGATTCCGAGTTCGATCATCTCACGCCGGCCGGCCTCGACGAGTGGGTGCGGCTCGGCGTAGACGTGGTCGAACATCATCGTCGGATCGGGCGCATCCATGGCGAGGACGTCCTCGCGAAGTTGCAGCGCCAGCTGCTCGGCCTCGGCGGCGACCTCGTCGAAGGTCACCTTGTGCACGCCGAACTCGCGCGCGAGCAGCGCCTTCACCCGCTCGATCGGGTCACGGTGACGCCACACCTCGACCTCGGCGTCCACGCGGTAGCGCGTCGGGTCATCCGAGGTTGTGTGCGCGCCCATCCGGTAGGTGTAGGCCTCGATCAGCGTCGGACCGCCGCCCGCGCGGGCGTTGTCGAGGGCGCGTTTGGCGACCTCGTACATGGCCAAGACGTCGTTGCCGTCGACGCGAACACCGGGGAAGCCGAAGCCGTGGGCGCGGTGGTAGAGCGGGATCTTGGTCTGCAGCGACGTCGGCTCCGAGATCGCCCACTGGTTGTTCTGCAGCACGAACACCACCGGGGCGTTGAAGGACGCCGCCCACACGAAGGACTCGAGGACGTCACCCTGGCTGGAGGCGCCGTCGCCGAAGAAGGTCATGACCGCCTCTTCGGCGCCGTCACGCTGAATGCCCATCGCGTAGCCGACGGCGTGCAGCGTCTGGTCGCCGAGCACCACCATGGGCAACGAGTGACGGTACTGCTGGGGGTCCCAGCCCCCCGTCGTGGTCGCTCGAAAGATCCGCAGCATGTCGCGCGGTGGCACTCCACGGGTCCACGCGACTCCGTGCTCGCGGTAGCTCGGGAAGGAGAAGTCCATCGGCGCGAGCGCCCGGCCGGCGCCGATCTGGGCCGCCTCTTGGCCCTGCAGGGGTGCCCACAGCGCTAACTGGCCCTGTCGTTGGAGCGACGTCGACTCGTTGCAGAGCCGCCGCACGATCACCATGTCTCGGTAAAAACCGAGGATCTCGTCCCGCCCGAGCTCACTGCCGTACTCGGGGTGGGAGATCCGCTCGCCCTCGGGGGTGAGCAGTTGAACAAGCTCGTCACTGATCATCAACTCTCCTTCAGCCCGGCCCTTTGAGACAATAGCCCCCTACGATAAATGGATGTCTCGGCTCTGGGTGGACGTCGGCCCGCTACGCCACCACCGTGACTTCCGCCTCCTCGTGGCCGGACAACTGGTCTCGCTCTTCGGCAGCAATCTCACCGTCGTGGCCGTTCCCTACCAGGTGTACCGGGAGACCCACTCGAGTCTCTGGGTGGGCATCGCGAGCCTCATCCAGCTCCCGGCGCTGATCGCCGGCTCGCTCTGGGGCGGCGCCTTCGGCGACCGCTACGACCGACGACACCTCTTCGTGCTGAGCTCGGTCGTGCTCGGACTGCTGAGCGGCGCGCTCGCGCTCAACGCGAGCCTGTCCCGGAGCCACTTCGTCGCGCTGCTCGTGCTCGCGGCCCTCGCCGCCGGCGCCGGCGGCTTCGCGGGACCCATTCGGACCGCGACCATCCCGCTGCTCGTGGGCGGTGACGAGCTCGTCGCGGCCTACTCGATCAACCAGGTCATCGTGAACACCGCGACCATCATCGGCACCGCGATCGCCGGCGTGCTGCTCGCTGCGGTCGGACTCGCCTCGTGCTACTGGATCGACGCGGGGACCTTCGCCGTGCTCGCCGCGGCCACCTCGCTCATGGCCCCGATCCCCCCGAGCGGGGACCACGGCGGCGTCGCGGTGCTGCGCGCCATCCGCGACGGATTCCGCTACGTGCGCGAGAACCCAACCGCCCAGGCCGTCTACCTGATCGACCTGAACGCCATGGTCTTCGGTCTGCCGCGCGCCCTCTTCCCGGCCGTGGCGCTCACCGTCTACCACGGCGGGCCGCGCGTGCTCGGCCTGCTCTACGCGGCGCCGGGCGTCGGCGCCCTCGTCATGGCGGTGGCGACGGGCTGGATCGCCCACGTTCGCCGTCGCGGGCGGCTGGTCGTGCTCGTCGTGGTCCTCTGGGGCGCGGCGATGGCGGTCTTCGGCGCGGTCCACGTGATCGCGATCGGCCTGGGCTGTCTCGCGGTGGCGGGTGCGGCCGACGTCATCTCCACGGTGCTGCGCAACACGATCCTGCAGAACGCGATCACCGACGAGTACCGCAGCCGCATCTCGGCGATCCAGCTCGCCGTCGTGACCGGCGGTCCGCGCCTCGGAGACCTCGAGTCGGGTGCCGTGGCGAACCTCGTCTCCACCGAGTTCTCGATCGTCTCGGGCGGACTCGCGTGCATCGTTGGCGCCTGGCTACTGGTGCGCTGGCGACCGGCCTTCTGGCGCGACACGGCGTGAACGGATCGCCACCGATCGCTTGGCATTGGTGACCGCGGCCAGTTGGCCGCAGGCCGCGTCGATCGAACGGCCGCGGGTGTTGCGAACGGTCGCGTTGACCCCGCGCGCGACCAGTCCATCGCGAAACGCGCGCACCCGCTCGGGCGTCGAGCCGCGCACCAGGTAGCCGGGCGTAGGGTTGAGCGGGATGAGGTTCACGTGCGCGCGCAACCCCGACGCGAAGTCCACCAGCTCGTCGCGCGCTCGGTCGGTGTCATTGACGCCGTCGATGAGGGCCCACTCGAAACTAATCCGTCGGCCCGTCGCGTCGACCCACCGTTCGCAGGCCTCGTAGAGACGCGCGAGCGGGTAGCGCCGGTTGAGCGGCACGAGCGAGTCACGGGTCTCGTCGTTGGCCGCGTGCAGGCTCACCGCGAGGGTGATCGCGAGCCCCTCCTCGGCGAGGCGCTCGATCCCCGGCACGACGCCGACGGTCGAGATCGTCAGGTGGCGCGCACTGAGACCGCGCGCGTCGTGCAGTCGTCGAACGACCTCCACGGTGACCCGGTAGTTCGCCAACGGCTCGCCCATCCCCATGAAGACCACGTTGGAGAGCCGCCGTGGCGCGGCGGCGCGGGTCGCGTAGAGCACCTGCTCGACGACCTCGCCCACCGTGAGCTGACGGGTGAAGCCGGCCTGGCCCGTGGCGCAGAACGTGCAGCCCATGGCGCACCCGGCCTGGCTGGACACGCACACCGTCACCCGGTCGTCGTAGACCATGAGGACCGTCTCGATCGTGGCCCCGTCGGCGAGCTCGAAAACCCACTTGCGCGTCGAGCCGTGGTCGCTCGAGACGTCGGCGCGGGCCGTCAGGGTCGAGGGGAAGCGCGACGCCAGACTCGCGCGAAGTCCGGCGGGCACCGTAGTGATGTCGGCGAGCGCGCGACCTTCGACCCACAGGCCCCGCCACAGCTGGTCGGTGCGGAATCGGGGCTCGCCCTCGAGCAGGGCCGCGAGCCCGTCGCGGTCGAAGTCGTAGAGCGAGGCCACGGGTCCACGCTAGGCGTCTGAACGTCGGGGTCGACAATCTCTGCTTGACTCGAAGACGGACACCGGCGTGGTCCGGTTACTCGAGGAGCTAGTCATGGAACTAAACAACACATCGGCCGTCGTCACGGGGGGCGCATCGGGCCTCGGCGAGGCGACGGCCCGGGCACTCGCCGAGCACGGCGTGAAGGTGGTCGTCGCGGACCTGAACGACGCGCGTGGCGCCGAGATCGCCGCCGAGATCGGTGGCACCTACGCCCACTGTGACGTCACCGACACCGACCAGGTCATCGCCGCCGTCGAGGCGGCGAGCGCCATGGCCCCGCTGTGGTCGACGGTGAACTGCGCCGGCATCGGCTGGGCGACGCGCACGATCGGCAAGGACGGTGAGTACGCCTCGGCCCACGACCTTGACCTCTACCGCAAGGTCATCGAGATCAACCTGATCGGGACCTTCAACGTCTGCCGGCTCGCGGCGACCAAGATGAGCCACAACGATCCCGACGTAGACGGGCTGCGCGGCGCGATCGTCAACACCGCCTCGGTCGCGGCCGAGGACGGCCAGATCGGCCAGGTCGCCTACTCGTCCTCCAAGGGCGGCATCGTCGGCCTGACGCTGCCCCTCGCCCGTGACCTCGCCGCCATCGGGGTGCGTGCCAACTGCATCCTGCCGGGCCTGATCGACACGCCCATCTACGGCACCGGACCCCAGTCCGACGAGTTCAAAGCCCGTCTCGGTGCCGGCGTGCTCTTCCCCAAGCGACTCGGCTACGCGAGCGAGTACGCGTCGCTGGCCGTTGAGCTGCTCGCCAACAGCTACATGAACGCCGAGTCGATCCGCATCGACGCCGGCATCCGCATGCAGCCGAAATAGTTCAACCCGCGAGGTCGCGCCGGGCGAACCACCCGATCGCAGCCGCGAGCGCGACGGCGCCCACGACCACGAACCCCGCAACCGTGCCCCAGTCGGGCGCCACCGCGGGCACGAGTCGCGAGTAGTGGTAGATCGACGCGTCCACGACCGCCGCCGGCCAGTGCAGCGGCGGGCCGAGGACGGCGTCGAGGTAGCTGAGCGCGAGCAGCCCGCTCAAGGTGACCTGCACCAATCGGGGCACCAGCGCGACCGCCAGCGCCGCCACGCCGAGCACCAGGGGCACCCCGGTGAGCGCGTTGGTGGTGGCGGCGAGCGCGGTCGGCAACGACAGCGACGAACCGCCCGAGCCGACGCCGACCCAGATGCCCACCGCCGTCACGACGGCCACGAGAACGGCCCCGACGCCCGCGACGACGCTCGTCGATCCGAGCCAGGCCCGCCGCCCCGCGCCGTTGCCCAGGGGCAGTTCGAGACGCCCCGACACGACGTCCGCACCAACCGTCGCGACCACCGACACGACGAAGAACCCGAGCCCGAGCGCGAGAAACGTGCTGATCTCGCCCACGTAGCCGCGCACCGAGACCAGCTCGCCCAGGTGCCAGCGGGCCAGGAGTTGGGCGAAGGACCGGTCCGTACGGCCGAAGGTGACCAGCGCGTTCGTGAGGTAGCCGATGACGAGGCCCACCACGCCCGTCACGACGAGCCAGACGACGAGCGTGCTCGCGAGTTCGCGCCAGGCGAAGCGCCACGTCGACGTGAGCAGCGCCGGCCGCAAGGTCCCGCGGTCGCTGCGCCGCCACCACGCCGATCCGACGTCCCGGTGGCCCGCCATCGACACGAGCACCGCCACGACGAGCACCGGGGTGACCAACAGTGGCACCAGCCAGACGGCCTCGCGGTGTTGGAAGGCCCCGACGCGCTCGAGCCACCCGAAGGGCGTGAGCGACGCCAGCCAAGACCCGTTGGTCGACGCGTCGGCCACCATGCGCGCCAGGTACCCGACGCCGATCGCGCCGAGGGCCATTTGGGAGGCCGAACGACGCGGCGCGAGTAGTTCGGAGGCCACCAGGCCAGTCGCCTGGGCGCACCAGGCGAGTCCGGTCAGTCCGGCGCCGTAGAGGACGCTGTCGAGGGGCTGCTGACCGTTGGCGACGAGCGCGACGAAGACGGCGAGACCCACCGCGACCCCGCTGAGGGCGAGCACGCCGATGGTCTCGCGGTAGACCGTCGCGCGCGAGACCCGCTCGATGACGAGCAGGTCCCAGGTACCGGTGTCCTCGGCCCCCCGGGTGACGCGCGTCGCACCGAGCGCCGCCCAGATCGCGACCGCCAGGGTCACCACGATGCCCACCTTCCACAGCACGTACGCGCCCGCGGTGTCCAGGCCGGTGAAGTCGCCGTAGAGGGCCCGGAAGGCCGGATTGCGCAACAGCGCCGAGACGCCGGTCAGCGCGAGCGCGCCACCGCTGATGTTGTAGGTGGCGACGGCCACCGTAACGATCACGACGAGCAGTGCGGCCATCACGACCGTGGTGAGGCGGATCTGACACCAGGTGACCCCGCGGGCGGAGCGCGGACCCATCTACCCGCACGACTCGTCGTAGTACGAGAGGAAGATCTCCTCAAGGCTTGACTCGTGGGTGCGCATCGACGTGATCGTGCCCCGACCAAGCACGACGAGCAGCGGCTCGAGGGGCCCGACCACTCGGACTCGGACCTCGTCGCCCTCGCGCGACACGACGCTCACACCCGGGACCGATTCCAGGTCGTCGAACTCGCCGGCCACGTCAATCTCCACGCCGACGACGTCACGGAGCTCGTCGATCGCCGATACGGTGACGAGGCGGCCATCGCGGATCATCGCGACGCGCTCACAGAGGTGCTGCACCTCGGCCAAGATGTGCGAGCTGAGCAGCACCGCCTGACCCCGCGCTTGGGCCCCCAGCACGCAGTCGCGAAAGACCCGCTCCATCAGCGGGTCGAGTCCCGCGGTCGGCTCATCGAGCAGCAGCACCGGCGCGCGAGTCGCAAAGGCACTGATCAGGGCCACCTTCTGACGATTCCCCTTCGAGTACGCCCGTATCCGCTTGGCGGGGTCGAGCTCGAAACGCGCGATCAGGTCGTCGCGGTAGGACTCGTCGACCTCGCCGTGCAGAGAGCCCAGCAGCGTGATGACCTCGAGCCCCGTGAGCTGGGGCCAGAGCGCCACCTCGCCCGGCACGTACGCGACGGCCCGGCGAGCCTGCGCCGAGCCGGCACGGTGGCCGAGGATGGACGCGGTGCCCGAGGTCGGGTGCAAGAGCCCAAGCAGCAGTCGCAGGGTGGTGGTCTTGCCGGCACCGTTGGGGCCGAGAAACCCGACCACCTCCCCGGCGTCGACCGCGAGACTCAACCCATCGACGGCCTTGGTCGGTCCGAAGTGCTTGGAGAGGCGAACCGCCTCGAGGGCGTGACCGGACACGACTGCAATCTATCGGACGCCATGGCGCGCTCGGGACCCGACTGAGGTCGGGACCCGAGCGCGCCATGTCCTGCGTTCCTACGCGCACTCGGTGCGCGGGCTCGGTCAGCGAGCCGTCTTCACCGGCCCCTGCTGGACACGCACGACCAACGAGATGAGCGTCAGCCACACGCCGATCACCAACATGAGCAGCACGAGCACCGTCCATCGGCCGATGAGCCCATCAGGTCGCAGACTCTCCACCGCGCCCGCGAAGGGGTCAGTGCGTGCCGCCTGAACCGTCAGCGACGTCGTCGCAAGTACCGCACCGGAACCGTCGACCGCCGACGCCGCGAAGTTCTGCGTGCCAGCCCACGTCGGCTGATACGTGATCGTGGCGACCCCGGCGGCGTCGGTCGTCGCCGTGCCGATCTGCAGCAGCGGGGCACCGGCGAACTCCTCGACGTGCACGTAGAAGTTGACCGTCGTGTCCGCCATCGGCGCCGCGGCCGCGCTGGCGACCTGGGCCGTCAGCTCGACACCGCGGTGGGACGCGGGACTGCCCGACGTCAGGGCGAGCGTCGCGCCGGTGGAGGCCGCTGCCGGAAGGGCGGCCGCAGCAACGCTGAGCAGCACCACGCCACTCAGCCCCGCGAGTGCGCGCGTCGCGCGACGAGAGAATTTGGCTACGGACATCACGCGCCCACCTCCTGGGAATCGAACCCCTCGTGGCCCTCGGCGAGCTCTTCCATTTCCGCCATCGACAGGATCGGGACGAAGCGGAACACGACGAGCAAGAGCAGCGGGATGGCCGCGGTGGCGGCGATCGTGATCGAGATCGGCACCCACGTGAAGTGATACGTGCCCCAGTTGCCCGCGAGCACGCCGCCCTTGGCCAGTGGCGAGTTCACAAGCGGCTCGGTCGCCGGGGGGATAACGATGACGAGCCGCTTGATCCAGAGCGCGGCCACCACGAGGAACGAGGCGACCACGACACCACTGGTCGTGCGCAACCGTCGGAACATCATGATGAACAGGGGCGCGATGCCCCCCGCGACGAAGTAGATCCAGAACGGGATGGCGTAGCGTCCCGCGACGATCTGGTAGACCCAGGCCGATGCGCCCACCGTCCCCGAGTAGCCATCGATGAGGTACTCGGTGAAGGTGAGGTACAAGTACGCCGCGCCGAAGGCGATCATCAAGAACCCGAGGCGCACGAAGTGCCGGGGGGTGACGAACTCCTCGAGGTGGAAGAGCTTTCTCGATGCGGCGACCGTCAGCACGACGAGCGCGACGCCGGAGTACAGTGCCGCCACGACGAAGTAGACGGGCAGGATCGTCTCCATGTAGCCGGCCCTCGAGGACGACGCGAACGCGAAGGACAGCACCGAGTGCACCGAGACAGCCATCGGGATGATCATGATGGCGATGAGTCCAATCGCACCGTTCAGACGACGTCGCTCGTAGGGCGTGCCACCGAAGCGTCCGACGAGGACGCGGTAGAGCGACTTGCGCACCTTCACCCGTGTCGACGGCGCCTCATCCTCGAAGCGCTCGAGGGCGATTGCGGCGTCGGGGACGAGCGGCAGGTAGAAGAAGACGATCGTCGCGAGGAGGTACGTGCTCACGGCGAAGAAGTCCCAGAGGATCGGCGACGTGAGGTTCCAGTATGGGGGCCAGACGAGCTCCCAGATCCGGCTCGGTTCGCCCAGGTGCGGGATGATGAAGACCATCCCGATGGGCAACGTGACCAGGGCAGTGGCCTCGGCGATCCTCGTGAGCGGCGCACGCCACCCGGCGTGGGTCAGACGAAGAATCGCCGACACCACGGCGCCGCCGTAGCTCACGCCGATGAAGGTCACGAGGTTGGCCTCGTAGATCGCCCAGAAGGCACCGTCGCTATAACCCGCCGTGCCCAGGCCGTTGGCGACCTGGTAGATCCAGGCCGCGATGCCGCCCAACACGATCACGGTCAGCACCGCGATCGAGGGCCACCACCACCGGGGCGTCTCGAGCACCGGCCGCATCGCCGCCGCTCGAAGGTCGGTGTTCTGGGGCGCCGTTTCATCGCGCCCCACGTTTGGAATGATGACGTCAGTCATCGGTCCCCTCCAGTCATCCGCGTCACGACGCGCTCGGGTTGTTGTTCAGGTCCTGGCCATGGCCGGGGATGTAGTAGACGCGCGGGTGAGTGCCGTACTCCTCCTTGAAGACGACGGCGTCGTTCTCGGCGAGGTAGGTGGAGATCTTCACCGTGTTGCCCATGCCGTTTACGGCAGCGTCTGAAGTGAGGTCACCGAAGTAGATGACGCCCATCGGGCAGTTGGTCACGCACTCGGGCAGCTGGCCGGTGGGCAGCATGGCCGCACACTCGATGCACTTGCCGACGGTGCCCTTCACCTGAGGCACGGGCCACTCAGGCTCCTGTTTGAACGGCTGACGGGGCGCCGGGACCGGGTCAGACCAGTTGAAGTACCGCGCGTCGTACGGGCAGGCGTTCATGCAGATGCGCGTCCCGATGCACTTGCTCTGATCGACGAGTGTGAGGCCCTCCGGAGTGCGGAAGTTCGCCCCGACCGGGCAGACCGGCACGCACGCGGGGTCTTCGCACATCTGGCACGGGCGAGGCATGAAGTAGTCCTCGCCGGCGGCGTTCTGCATCGTGTAGACGTTCATCCACGTCTGGTCCTCGTGCAAGTAGTGGGCCGTCTGACAGGCAGTCGTGCAAAGTTTGCAGCCGTTGCACAGGCGCAGGTCGATGATCATGCACCACTGCTTCACCGGCCCGCTAGGCGTGGTCGTGGCCGGTTGGGAGGCGGCAGCGAGAGTCTCGGTCAGCGCGCCGAGCACCCCGACGCCCAGGCTGCCGAGGGCCGCCGCCTGGAGGAGTCCGCGTCGGCCGATGGTGACGGCTGCGGCCGTCAACTCCTCGTGTTGCGCGTCACCGACCGCCACCGTCTCGTTGTCGTGTTTCGTGGTCATGCTGCTTCCACCTTGATCGAACCTTCCATCCACTTCATGGTCGACATCGCGCCGCCCATGCCATTCGTGCCTGCGCCGCACGGGGCGTAGCACTGCCACGTGAA
>JAJYPU010000062.1 GCA_021795095.1 Actinomycetes bacterium
ATCTCGGTGGCGATCTCGGCGGCGCGTCCGTCGTTCAGGTCCGCGACGACGACCTTCACGCCGCGCGCGGCCAGCGCGCGGGCTGTCGCCTCGCCGAGTCCCGATGCGCCCCCCGTGACGATGGCCGATGTGTTGTTCAGTTCCATGACTAGCTCCTCGAGTAACCGGATCACGCCGGTGTCCGCCTTCGAGTCAAGCAGAGATTGCCGGCCCCGACGTTCAGGCGCCTAGCGTGGACGCGTGGCCTCGCTCTACGACTTCGACCGCGACGGGCTCGCGGCCCTGCTCGAGGGCGAGCCCCGGTTCCGCACGGACCAGCTGTGGCGGGGTCTGTGGGTCGAGGGTCGAACCCTCGCCGACGTCACGACGGTGCCCGCCGCACTTCGCGCGAATCTGGCCGCTCGCTTCCCTTCGTCCCTGACGCCGCGCGCCGACGTCGCGAGCGACCACGGTTCCACGCGCAAGTGGGTCTTCGAGCTTGCCGGCGGGGCGACGATCGAGACCGTCCTCATGGTCTACGACGATCGGGTGACGGTGTGCGTGTCCAGCCAGGCCGGGTGCGCGATGGGCTGCACGTTCTGCGCTACGGGCCAGGCCGGCTTCACCCGCCAGCTCACGGTGGGCGAGGTCGTCGAGCAGGTGCTCTTCGCGACCCGCGCCGCCGCGCCGCGGCGACTCTCCAACGTGGTCTTCATGGGCATGGGTGAGCCGTTGGCGAACTACCGCGTCACCGTGGAGGTCGTTCGACGACTGCACGACGCGCGTGGTCTGAGCGCTCGCCACCTGACCGTCTCGACCGTCGGCGTCGTGCCGGGGATCGAGCGCCTCGCCGAGGAAGGACTCCCGATCACCCTCGCGGTGAGCCTGCACGCGGCCAACGACGAGACCCGCGACTCGCTGGTGCCGCTCAACCGGCGCTACCCGCTCGCGCGACTCTACGAGGCCTGCGAACGGTGGGTCGACGCGACGGGTCGACGGATCAGCTTCGAGTGGGCCCTCATCGACGGCGTCAACGACACCGACCGGGCGCGCGACGAGCTGGTGGACTTTGCGTCGGGGTTGGGCGCGCACGTGAACCTCATCCCGCTCAATCCCACGCCCGGCTACCTGGTGCGCGGCTCCACGCCCGAGCGGGTGCGCGCGTTTCGCGACGGACTGGTCGCGCGCGGGGTCAACGCCACCGTGCGCAACACGCGCGGCCGGTCGATCGACGCGGCCTGCGGCCAACTGGCCGCGGTCACCAACGCCAAGCGCTCGGTGGCGATCCGCTCACGCCGTGTCGCGCCAGAAGGCCGGTCGCCAGCGCACCAGTAACCAGGCGCCGACGATGCACGCGAGTCCGCCCGAGACGATCGAGAACTCGGTGGAGACGAGGCTGGCGACCGCCCCCGACTCGAGGTCCCCGAGACGTGGGCCGCCCGTCACGACGGCGAGCTGGATCGAGGAGATGCGGCTGCGGTACTCGTCGGTGATCGCGTTCTGCAGGATCGTGTTGCGCAGCACCGTCGAGATGACGTCGGCCGCGCCCGCCACGGCGAGACAGCCCAGGCCGATCGCGATCACGTGGACCGCACCGAAGACCGCCATCGACGCACCCCAGAGCACGACGACGAGCACGACCAGTCGGCCGCGCCGACGAACGTGGGCGATCCAGCCGGTCGCCACCGCCATGACGAGGGCGCCGACACCCGGCGCCGCGTAGAGCAGGCCGAGCACCCGGGGCCCGCCGTGGTAGACGGTGAGCGCCACGGCTGGGAAGAGGGCGCGCGGCAGACCGAAGACCATGGCGTTCAGGTCGATCAGGTAGACGGCCTGGGCGGTCGGGTTCTCGCGCACGTAGCGGAAGCCGTCGCGGATGGCGCGCAGCACCGCGACGCCGCCGTGGTCCCCACTGGGGGGGATCGGGGCCATGAGCGAGGTGGCGGCGGCGAGCACGGCGAAGGTCCCCGCGTCGATCCAGTAGCACGAGGCGAGTCCGACCGCGGCGAGCAGCACGCCGGCGATCGCGGTGCCGACGATGGTCGCGGTGTTCACGATGACCTGGTTGATCGAGTAGGCCGCGACGAGTTCGTCACCGCCCACGAGCAGCGGGATCGTCGCGGTCCGGATGGGACCGGCGAAGCCGCCGGCCCCGGCGGCGAGGGCCGCGAGCACGAGCAGCGCGACGAAGTGGCTCCGGGTCGGGCTCGCGTTGAGCGCGAGCGCGCCGCTCAGCAGTCCGAGTACCACGGAACTGAGCACGAAGAGGTGCCGTCGGTCGTAGCGGTCGCCGAAGGCGCCGCCCCAGAGCGACCCGGCGATCAGCGCCGGGAGCTGGATGAGGCTCGCGACACCTACCCAGAGGCTCGAGTGGGTCTCGCGGTACACCTGGTAGGGGACGGCCACGACGGTGAGATTGCTGCCGAAGAGCGAGACCAGCTGACCGGTCACGAGGAGGCGGAAATCACGGTGGTGGCGTAGTGGACCGACGTCCACCCAGAGCCGAGGCATCCATTTATGGTACGGGGCTATTGTCTCAAAGGGCCGGTCTGAAGGAGAGTCGATGATCAGTGACGAACTTGTTCAACTGCTCACCCCCGAGGGCGAGCGGGTCTCCCACCCCGAGTACCGCAGTGAACTCGGGCGTGACGAGATCCTCGGTTTCTACCGCGACATGGTGATCGTTCGGCGGCTCTGTAACGAGTCGACGTCGCTCCAACGCCAGGGCCAATTGGCGCTGTGGGCGCCACTGCAGGGCCAAGAGGCGGCCCAGATCGGTGCCGGCCGGGCGCTCGCGCCGATGGACTTCTCCTTCCCGAGCTACCGCGAGCACGGCGTCGCGTGGACCCGCGGGGTGCCCCCGCGCGACATGCTGCGGATCTTTCGTGCGACCACGACGGGTGGCTGGGACCCCCAGCAGTACCGCCACTCGTTGCCCATGGTGGTGCTCGGCGACCAGACGCTGCACGCCGTCGGCTACGCAATGGGCATCCAGCGTGACGGCGCCGAAGAGGCCGTCATGACCTTCTTCGGCGACGGCGCCTCCAGTCAGGGTGACGTCCTCGAGTCCTTCGTGTGGGCGGCGTCCTTCAACGCCCCGGTGGTGTTCGTGCTGCAGAACAACCAGTGGGCGATCTCCGAGCCGACGTCCCTGCAGACCAAGATCCCGCTCTACCACCGCGCCCACGGTTTCGGTTTCCCCGGCGTTCGCGTCGACGGCAACGACGTCTTGGCCATGTACGAGGTCGCCAAGCGGGCCCTCGACAACGCCCGCGCCGGCGGCGGCCCGACCCTGATCGAGGCCTACACCTACCGGATGGGCGCGCACACGACCTCGGACGACCCGACGCGCTACCGCGTGGACGCTGAGGTCGAGGTGTGGCGCCACCGTGACCCGATCGAGCGGGTGAAGGCGTTGCTCGCGCGCGAGTTCGGCGTGCACAAGGTGACCTTCGACGAGGTCGCCGCCGAGGCCGAGCAACTCGCCCTGCAACTGCGCGAGGACGTCCTCGCGATGGACGCGCCCGATCCGACGATGATGTTCGACCACGTCTACGCCGAGTCGCACCCGCTCGTCGAGGCCGGTCGGCGCGAGATGATCGAACTGGGAATCAGCGGGGGTCACTGATGACACAGCAGTCCATGACCATGGCCAAGGCCCTCAACGAGGGTCTGCGGCGAGCGATGGAGAAGGACCGCAAGGTCCTCTTGATGGGCGAGGACATCGGCAAGCTCGGCGGGGTCTTTCGGATCACCGACGGCCTGCAGAAGGACTTCGGCGAGGACCGCGTGATCGACGCGCCGCTCGCCGAGTCGGCGATCGTGGGGACCTCGGTCGGCCTCGCCATCCGGGGCTACCGCACCGTGGTGGAGATCCAGTTCGACGGCTTCGTGTACCCGGCCTTCGACCAGATCGTCTCCCAGGTCGCCAAGCTCCACAAGCGTTCGGCCGGCGTCTACACGATGGGGTTGGTCATCCGGCTCCCCTTTCAGGGCGGCATCGGCGCCATCGAGCACCACTCCGAGAGCCCCGAGGCCTACTTCGTGCACACGGCCGGCCTGCGGGTGGTGGTGTGCTCGACGCCCAACGACGCCTACTGGATGATCCAGCAGTCCGTCGAGCACGACGACCCGATCATCTTCTGTGAACCCAAGAGCCGCTACTGGGAGAAGGGCGAGGTCGACCTCGATAACCCGCCGTACGGGCTGTTCGACGCGGTCGTGCGGCGCGCGGGCACCGACCTCACCGTCGTGGCCTGGGGCTCCATGGTCAAGACCGCGCTGCGTGCGGCCGACGTGGCGGCTGAGGAGGGCGTGTCACTCGAGGTGGTCGACGCGCGCAGCCTCTCGCCACTCGACCTCGACACGATCGCCACCTCGGTGGACAAGACGGGTCGCCTCGTCGTCGTCCAGGAGGCGCCGCCGACCGCGTCGGTGGGCTCTGAGATCGTCGCCGCAGTGACCGAGCGGTGCTTCTACTCGCTGCGCGCGCCCGGCACGCGCGTCAGTGCCTACCACGTGCCCTACCCGCCGTCGCGCATCGAGGACGCCTACCGTCCGAGCGTCGACCGGGTCATGGACGCGATCGACCGAGTGATGGGATACGACCAGTGAGCGAATCGATCTTCATGCTGCCCGACGTGGGCGAGGGTCTCGTCGAAGCCGAGATCGTCGCGTGGAAGGTCGCCGTCGGCGACGTGGTCACGCTCAATCAGCCACTGGTTGACATCGAGACCGCCAAGGCGACCGTCGAGCTGCCGAGCCCCTACGCGGGCACGGTGACGGCGCTGCACGGCGCCGTCGGCGACGTGATGGCCGTGGGCGCGCCGTTGGTCGTCATCGAGACCGACACCGCGTCGGCGTCGAGCGCACCGGCGGCCACGCCCGAGGCCTCGGCCTCGGTGGGGGCGGGGCGCACACCGGTGCTCGTGGGCTACGGGGTCGCCGAGGACGACGCCCCGGTCACGCGACGCCGTCGTCGCACCACCGAACCGGTTGTTTCGACACCGGTCGCGCCCACGCCCGTGGCGGGCGAATCCTCGACGCGCCCGGCGCGTTCGACCCCGCCGGTCCGGCTCTACGCCAAGCAGCACGGCGTCGACCTCGCGACCGTCACGGGGACGGGACGCGATGGACTGATCACCCGGGACGACGTGGAGCGGGCCCTCGCCGGCGCGCTCGCGCCGACGCCGAGTCGGGCCCCGGCGGCCCCGGCGGCGACCTCGACGACTCGCTTCGTCGGTCGTGAGATCGAGTCCTGGAGCACCGGCCCGCTCGAGGAGCGGATTCCCGTGCGTGGCGTGCTGCGCTCGATGGCCGACGCGATGGTCCAGAGCGCCTTCCAGGCACCCCACGCCGCGGTCTGGGTTCGCGTCGAGGCGACCGGGACCGTGGCGCTGCTCGAGTCGCTGCGCGAGCGTCCGGCCTTCGCCGGCGTACGCCTGTCGCCGCTGACCATCGTCGCGCTCGCGGTCTGTGACGCGGCGCGCCACTTCCCGGGTCTCAACTCGAGTTACGACGCCGCGGCCCAGGAGGTCGTGGTGCGCCGCCGGGTGAACCTCGGCATCGCGGCGAACACCCCGCGCGGTCTGATCGTGCCCAACATCAAGGGCGCGGACACCCTCGACCTGCGCGCCATGGCCGTGTCGCTCAACGAGCTCGTCGAGGTTGCGCGCGCGGGCACGACGACCCCCGAGGCGATGCTCCACACGACGCTCTCGATCACCAACGTCGGTCCCTTCGCGGTCGACGGGGCCGTGCCGATCCTGCCGCCGGGCACCGGGGCGATCATCGCCGTCGGTCAGGTCGCCAAGCGGCCGTGGGTCGTGGGCGACGACGTCGTCGCACGCCCGACTGTGGACCTGTCGATGTCCTTCGACCACCGTCAGATCGACGGGGCACTGGCTTCGGCCGCGATCGCGCACATCGGTCGCTTCATCTCCGACCCCGCGGCCGCGATCATCGGCGGCTGACGCCGTTAGGCCCGCAGCGCCGCGAGTGCCCGATCGGCGTGGACGGTCATGTTCATCTCGCTGCTGATCACGTCGATGAGTCGTCGATCGGTGCCGATGACGAACGTCGTGCGCTTCACCCGCAGGACGTCGAGGGCCCGCTTGACGCCGTAGGACTTGGCGACGCGGCCGTCGACGTCGCTCAGCAGCGGGTAGTCGAGTGCGTTGGCGTCGCTGAAGGCCGCCTGCTTGGCGACGTCGTCCATCGAGATGCCGATCCGCTGCGCGCCCGCCTCGGCGAACTCCGCGGCGAGGTCGCGGAAGTGGCACGTCTCCTTGGTGCAGCCAGTGGTCATCGCTGCGGGGTAGAAGAAGAGCACGACCGGGCCCTGGGTGAGCAGGTCGCTCAGGGATCGTTCCACGCCGTGCTAGTCGGTGAGGGTGAAGTCGGGTGCGAGGTCGCCGGGTCCCATGGACCGACTGTACCGGTCAGTCGTCGAGTCGGAAGCCGACGCCGCGCACCGTGACGAGGTGCCGGGGACGCGGCGGGTCGTCCTCGATCTTCTGGCGCAGCCGTTTCACGTGGGTGTCGAGCGTGCGCGTGTCCACGAGGTCGAGCCCCCACCACAGCGCGTCGAGGCACTGCTCGCGGGTGACGACCTGGCCACGGTGCTCGGCGAAGAGCGCGAGTAGGTCGAACTCCTTGCGACTGAGCTCGATGGGCAGCGACCGCTTGGCGACCGAGCGTCGCACGAGGTCGACGTCGATGTCACCGATCGCGATACGACCGTCGCTGGCACCGGGCTCGCTCTGGGGCCGGCGCAGCACGGCGCGCATCCGGGCCACGAGCTCGCGGAGGCGATAGGGCTTGGTGACGTAGTCGGCCGCGCCGATCTCGAGTCCGAGGACGACGTCGACCTCGCTGGTGCGCGCTGAGACCATGATGACGGGGGTCCTGAGGGTCTGGTGGATCTCACGGCAGTAGTCGATGCCCGAGCCGTCGGGCAGCATGACGTCGAGCAAGACGAGGTTCGGGGCACAGCGCGCGAAGACCTCGCGCGCCTGGCCGATCGTCGTGGCACCGACCACGACGAAGCCCTCCACGCTCAGCCCGACGTTGAGCGCGTCCTGGTAACTGGGCTCGTCCTCGACGACCAGCACGACGGGTCGGCCGTCGGCGTTGGTCACGGCGACACCTTCGAGGTGCGGCCACGCCACGAGGTGGTCGAGGGAGTGCGATCGTCGAGGCTGGCCACGGGTCCACGGTACGGAGGGCGGGTAATCGGAAGGTGATCCTCGCGAGACCGCGGCGTTGCCGCCAGATGAACCTTGGTCAGTTCGTGGCGACGCTGAAGCCCTCGTAGGTGGTGCCGCCCGCGAGGTAGCTGCCCGTGGCCGTGCACCGGTTGTCCTGGTGGCAGACGAGCGCGTAGACGCCACCGGCGACACCCACGCTCGTCGCCCCACCGGGCAGGACGATCTTGGACCCGGTGCCCCACCGGCCGTTCACCTGGCTGACCACGAGGCCCTGGTATCTGCCGGCGGCGTCGAGGTAAGCCGCCCCGGCGCGACAGTTGCCGACACTCACACAGGACAGCGCCACGACGCCGCCGTTCTTGCCCGCCGCCGTCGCCCCACCGGGCAGGGCGAGCTCACTGGCGCTGCGCCAGGCTCCGTTGACCTCGTCGGCGATGAAGCCCTCGTAGAGGCCGTTGCTCGCCCGATACTGACCACCGGCGCTGCAGGTGGTCACCGTCGCGCAGGCGATGTCCTGGAAGCCGTAAAAGAACGCTTTGGGGTTTACTGCGGCGTTGGCCGGCATAGAGACCGGCAGTCCGGGCGACCACGCGCCGTGGGCGTTCGACGTGGCGAAGACCTGGGTGGCGCCACGATGGTCGTAGTAGGTGCCCACGGCCGTGCACGGTCCCGTCGGCGCACAGCCCAAGGCGCTCAGAGTGGCGTGGGCGTAGAGGCTGGCGTCGGCCGGGGCGATCACGGGCTGTCCGGAGGACCAGAGCCCCGCGCGCTCGCTGAAGATCAGCGCGTGTTGCACGTTCTGATCGTCCACGTAACTGCCGATCGCGCTGCAGTCGCCCGGGGCGCTGCAGGCGATCTGGGCGACCGTCGGGAAGGGGTTCGCGTTCGCGTTGGCCGGGGCGGCGAGGACCTGGGGCGAGCCCCAGGTCCCGTGGACCTCGCTGATCGCGAAGCCGTCAAGGACGGGGTTCGTCGCGTTGGTGAAGTAGGTGCCCACCGCGCTGCAGTCGCCGTTGCGGGGGCACGCGACGGCGCGCAGCTGCGCGCTCTGCCCCTTGCCGAGGGCGTCGCTGGGCAGGGCGACGCGCGTCGCGGGCCGCCAGACGCCGTTGACCTCGTCGAGGACGAAGGACTGCGTGTCTCCGCTCGCGACCTGGTAGGTGCCGACGATCGCGCAGTTGCCGACCGAGCTACAGGCCAGTCCGAGCGGCGTCGTCGCCGCGACCGACCCGGCGTCACTCGGCGGGGTGATCGTGCGAGGCGCCCCCCATCGGCCCTGCACCTCGGTGAGGACCAGTCCCTCGGGGATGTCCGCGTGGTTGTTGTACATGCCAGCCGCGACGCAGTTGCCGGTGCTCGGGCAGGCGAGGGTTGGCAGATAGCCCTGGTAGAGGCCCTTCGCGCCCGCAGGCAGCACCGTGATGCGCGCGCGCTGCCACAGCGGCGCCGTCACCGAACCGACGGGGGAGGTCGCGGCCAGTGGTGCGGCGAGGGCGAGGGCGAGTAGGGCGCGCCGGACGAGTTGGGGCAACGAGGACTCCACCCGTTGCAGTGTAGGCGGTGACCTTCGCGCGATTCCGTCGCCGTCAACTCTGTTGGAGCGTTGGGCGAGGTAGACCTCGAGGCGTCGGTCGGGGTGCGCAGCGCACCGCGATGGCCCCGAGGAGCGCGAGCGACCCCAGCGCAATCAGAGTACGAGCGGGATCGCGATCGCGTAGGTCACGACCGAGACGCGGCACTTCCAGTGCGAGCGAAGCGCGTCGCGCAGCCCCGTGTCGGGTAGCTGGTTCGCCACGATCACCCACGGGACGATGACGTAGTCGATGGCCGCCCAGACGAGCACGACGCCACAGGTCGCCACGGGGTCAGCCGCGAAGTGACCCTCGGACATCCACGCCGTCGTGACGGGAAAGTGTGACAGCCAGAACAACAGGTTGAGGTTCGACCACATGAGCGATCCGGTGACGCGCCTCACCATCTTCAACAGGCGGCGGTGGAGGTTGTTCCAGTAGATCGCGAGTAGATGAAGCGCAGTGCGTAGGCGAGTAGTGACGGTGTGGCGCCGCGCAGGGCGCTAAAGCCCGTGCCCTCTGGCCGGTGCACGGAGAGCGCCATGATCGTGATCGCGATGGCGAGCACGTCGTCGCTGAAGGATTCGATGCGGCTCGCTCATGACGTGCGCCGCGCGAGATCGCTCGCAACTCACGGTGCACGGCCGGTGTCTCGGGCGACTCGAAGAGTCGTAGAGTGAGCACGATGACCACGAGCTGGCGTGGTGGATCGACGAGGAACGAGGTGCCCAGCCCACCGTCCCACCCGTAGGAGCCGTCGCGGTTCACGGCGAGGCCGTAGCCCCAGGAGCGCTCGGCGAAGAAGTCGGGTCCGAAGGCGCCGTCGACCTTCTGCTCGTCGCGCAGCTGGTCGCTCGTCATCGAACGGATCGCGGCGCCCGAGACGAGGTCGTGACCCTCGTCGAGCAGGAGCCGGGCGAGGGGGTAGAGGTCGTCCACCGTGGCGACGAGTCCGCACCCGCCGTCCTCGAAGGCCGGCGGGTGCGTGTAGGCCTCGTCGAGCTCGAAGGCGCGCTCGAGGCCCGCGGGCGTTGGCCGGTAGGCGGTGGCGAGTCGCTGAGGGTCCGACGCGTAGAAGTCCGTCTCGGTCATCGCGAGCGGATCCAGGATCCGCCCGCGCAGGTAGGCCCCGAACGACGTGCCACTGGCGCGGCCGATGAGCACGCCGAGGATCGACGCGCCCGTGTTGTAGAGGAAGCGAGTGCCCGGTTCGGCGAGCAGCGGCAGTTTGCCGAGCCGCGCGATCCACTCGTCGGGCGGAGGCTGGACGGTCGGGTTCGGTGGTCCGAGCGTGACCAGGCCGAGTCGTTGCTCCTCGAGGACGATCGGCCACGGCGTCGGTGCCGCGAACATATCGATATACATGCCGAACCCGTTCGTGAAGGTGAGCAGGTCGCGCACGGTGATGAATCGACGCGCCGGG
>JAJYPU010000063.1 GCA_021795095.1 Actinomycetes bacterium
CGTCAAAGAGTCGTCGGGGCGGTTCGGGCGTCTCCCCGATCGGCTCGAAGCGACCAAGGTCCCGACGCCATCGTTCCACGACCTGCTCGCGGGTCCACGAAGGTTTGTCGCCACGCTCGTCGGCGTAGCCACCCCAGATCGCCCGATACCCTTCGTCGAGGCCGGTCACGCCCTCGACACCCGAGAAGCTGCGCCACGCCGTGCGCGCTGTATATTGATTGACCCCGAGGCGCAAAGTCGAGCGGTATAAGGCGTCGGCCGCGGGCAGGTGCGTGAAGAGCGATCGCGAGTCGGCCACCGTTGACTCGTGGTCGGGTCGAGCACCCACGAGCACGTGGTCGTGCAGATGCGGCTCGCCCGACCGGTTGATCCCGTGGGTGAAACCCACGACCCGGCTCCAGCTCGCTTGGCGTAGGTATTCGCCGCCTTCGACTCGTTGTCGTACGACCAGGGCTCGATCCTCCAGGTAGTCGATGGCGGCGAGAACGCCCGCTCGATGGGCGGCGACCACGCCAGGAGCGGCCTGTGCGTCCAGGGCGATGAGGATCGACAACGGCCGCGGTGCGGCCACGACGACGTCGTAGCCGACGACGCTGGCGCGCGCGGTCGTTTGGAGCACCCCGGCGACTTCGGCGCTCGAACGAGTGTCACCGGTACCACGCAGCCACCAACCCGGTGCGCCGGGGCGCGCGTCGGCCAACTCCTCGGCGCGATCACTCGTCAGATACTCAACGTCGCTTGACCGCCGAACGAATACATGGATCTCCGTGGACCTCCGGGGCCCAACGGTTGCCGTTACAGGGCGCTTCGGATCCGGCGCGCCAGTTCTCGGCCGGCGTCGGCGAACTCGGGCGTCGCCACGACCGCCCCCGGTCCGGCCTGGACCATCAGGTGGTCGAGGAACGACCGGTCCGCTACGCGAAAGCGCACCGCGTGGCGTCCGTCGTCAAGGGCCCGCCATTGCGCACTCGGCAGGGGCTCGAAGATCCATCGTTGTGGTGCCTCGACCACGACCACGACATCGCTGCCGGATTCACCCACGGCCGTGAGCCAGTTCGAGACCGGGTCGGCGGGACGTGTTTCGTCGGCCGGTGACTTCGCCACGACGTCGTTGATCCGGTCGACGCGAAACGTCCGCCACGCGTCGCGCGTCAAACAGTACGCCCGAACGTACGAGTGGCCATTGAGCACCCTGATCTCGCGCGGCTCGATGGTCCGTTCCTGGGACTCGTCGGCCGTCGCCGGGGTGTAGTGGATCTTGATGCGTTCGCCGTGCTCAATGGCTGAACGCACGACCTCGAGCATCGACTCGGGAACGGCGGTCTCGATCTGCACCTGTGAGCCGATCGTGGACTCGATCTTGTCGATCGCAGTACGTAACTCGGGCTCGTCATAGATCCGCGAGGCCTCGCGAAGAGCGATGTTGAGCTCGAAAAGTTCTCGCCAGGTCAACGTCGCCAGGTCGGTCGCGTCGACGTCACCGCCATACTCGGCCCGATAGAGCGAGTCGTCCTCGGCCTCATGCTCCCAGTCATCACACTCCTTGATCACGTGCGCGGGGAACCCGTAGCGACCGTGCAAGGGCTCGAAGGAGACCAGACGATCCATCACGTGACGAACGATGTCTGCCGATAGGTCGAAGCGGCGGGCTAAGTCGCTGATGCGCAGACCGTCGCCACTGAGGTGAACGGCGTGGAGCAACTGCAGGGCCTGGCCGAGCGCATCGGTCGTCGTGACGGGATCGAAGCGCACCGCACTCATGTCCGGAACGACGCCCCGATTCACCCCGCGCAACCACGAGGTCAGCTCGCTCTTCAGGAGCTTCGGGCTCACGAGACGGACCCTCGCCCCAGCGTTCACGACGAAGCGCAGCGCCTCGCGCAGATTGTCGAAGGACAGCCCTACCTCCAGCGACCCGTCCTTTTTTGCCGCCGCGACCGCTTTGGGATACTCGCGCTTCAACAGGGTCGCGTAGTTCGACGAGGTCACCACGACCACGTCCACCGGTTTGGGCGTCCGGGCGAACTCGGGGCGCCACGCGGTCGCGAGCTCACGCATCATCTCGTCGACCTCGAACGTCTCGGCGCGCACCACCGGCATCGAGGTGATGCGGGTCATCCGGTAGCCCTTCACCTCATTCGTGCCGTGGACCCGGGCCACCACGTAGGTGGCGCCGTCGATCACTCGGATCGCGAGAGGCTCAACGAGACGGAGCTTGTTGGCCGAGGACTGGTAGTCGAAGGCGAGCACACGACGCAGTCGCAGCGCGCGTAGCACGGGATTGAAGTAATGGGAGAACTCGAGCCCGCCGTCGGGCGCCGGCCCCTCGTCGAAGAGGCTGAACGCCCCGGAGCGACCGAAGCCACAGAGTCGCAGCGCGAGCCGCACGATGCGCTGCTCGGCCTCGGTGAGGGCCAGGGGCTCGGCGTACACCGAGTCGGGTTCAATCCAGTAGCCGACGGCGCCATCGTCCTGGACGACCGTCTCGATCTGCATGCCTAATTCGCGGATCTTGGCCTTATCGCGCTCAAACTTCTGTCGGATCGCCGACTCACCGCCCTGATAGGCGCGCACCTTGCGCGGGCCGCTCGCCCTCACGGGGTACTCGTCGATCAACAGCTCCGACACGATCGTCTCTTGCGTGAGCGGTCGCTGCCGGGTGGCGCTCTGCAGCAGCAACGTGAGAGCGACGAGCCGCTCGCGGCTCTCTTCGAGGGCGTCGCGGATCATCGATGACCCCTTCCTAGTGCCGGCCACCCGTCGAACGAGTCCGTCACAGCGGGGACGGTTCGTCGTCGCGACGCCAGACGCCCGAACGGCCGCCGGACTTCTCCCACAACGCCACCGCCTCGATGGTCATCGTCCGATCAATCGACTTGCACATGTCATAGACGGTCAACGCCGCCATCGTCACCGCGGTGAGCGCCTCCATCTCGACGCCGGTCCGGTCGATGGTATCGACGCTGGCCTCGACGTCGATGTGGGCGTCAGCGATGGTGAAATTGATGTAGACGTTGCCCACCAGGACTGGATGGGACATGGGCAGTAGGGACGCGGCCTGCTTGGCGGCCTGGATGCCCGCGACCCGGGCCGTGGCCAGCACGTCGCCCTTATTGACAGTGTTCGAGGCCACCGCCGAGGTCGTTGTCGCCAGCATGTTGATTCGGCACCGCGCGAGTGCCCGCCTCGCCATGACTTCGGTGGGTCCGATCTCGCGCGGAAAGGTCCCGTCGTGCGGCGTTCGTCGGAGCTGGTGGAAGTCGTCCACGGCGCAATGCTACTGAGCCGCGACAGGGAGCCGTGACGTGACCGGTACACTGGCTCGGTTATCTCGTCTGCGGGAGTACCGACGTATGCCAACCTACGAATACGAGTGTCAAGCGTGTCACGAGCGGGTCGAAGCCGTCCAGCACTTCTCCGATCCAGCCCTCACCACGTGTG
Source organism: Actinomycetes bacterium (assembly GCA_021795095.1). The sequence goes on from JAJYPU010000063.1 coordinate 3,442, forward strand.
AACTGTGCGGCGGAGAACTGCGCAAAGTGTTCTCGGCCGTCGGCATCGTCTTCAAGGGAAGCGGCTTCTACAAGAACGACAGTCGGTCGAGCACGTCGAAGCCGGCGCCCGCGGCCAGCTCGGATTAACGACCCCCGACCGACACGCCGGTGACGGCGATCGTCTGCCCCGCGGCGTTGCCCGGCAGCCACTCAACGTCTGAGCCCACCGCAATCACGTCGAGCAGCATTCGTTGCAGCGTCGACGCGACCGTCGCCTCACGGAGTGGTTCGGCGAGATGGCCACCTCGGATCATGAACCCTGTGAACCCCACGGAGAAATCCCCCGATATTGGGTTCACCCCCGAATGTACGCCGCTCAGTGAATCGACGTACACGCCGTCGCCCACCAGCTGGACGATCTCGTCGGCGCTCTGAGGACCGGCGACGAAGCCGAGCGCTCGGCATCCGGCCGACGGCGGACCCGCGAGCCCGCCGCGCACCGCGCTGCCCGTCGAGGACACCCCGGCCCGACGCGCCGCCACGGTGTCGTACACGAAGCCGGCCAGACGGCCATGGTCGATGAGGACGTTACGCCGACATGCCAGTCCCTCGCCGTCGTAGCGACTCGCCGCGAACTGTCTCGGGTCGGTCGGGTCGTCTATGACGCTCACCACTCGTGACGCGACCTCGGTGTCGAGTCGCCCGGCGAAGATCGAGCGCCCTCGCACGACCGCGTCTCCGCTCAGCGCTGATCCGATGATGGCGAGCAGGGTGGCTGTACTCCGAGGACTAAAGACCGCCGTCGTTCGCACCGAAGTTGGTTTGACGGCGCCGAGCAGGCGGGTAGCTCGACTGATGGCATCGGTCGCCACCCGCTGCGCCTCGAGCGCCGCCGGACCTCGACCGGCCTGGAGTCCCCAGCCGGTCTGATCGCCCGACCCGTCCGCCGCGATTGCCTCCACCGAGAGAAACGAACCGGTGCGATCGGTCCGCGCGTGAACCCCGTACGTGGACGCGACCACGGTCTGCACGTCGTAGTCCGAGTAGTCCGCCGACTCAACCTGTCGGATCCGTTCGGCCCCGCGCACTAAGCGTTCAGTCTCGACCACGAGCGCCACCTTGTCGTCGAGGGACATCGATCGAACCGACGGGTCGGTCAGTTCGAGGGACGCCGCGGCGACACCATCGGGGCGAGCGAACGCGAGGAACTCGTCCTCTGACGCAAAACGTACGTTATCGCGCGCCTCACTGACGGCCCGATCAATGGCGTTCTCGTCGAGCGAACCGGTCCACGCGACCCCGATCCTCGCGCCAGCTGCGCCTTCACGAAGGATTCGGATCCCGACGCCGCCGGACGCGGCTCGCGCCAGGTTCTCGACGCGCCCGTCGTAGACCTTGATCTCGACTTCGGTCCCGGCCGAGGCGAAGACCTCCATGGCCTCACCGTCATCGGCGCGACCGAGTACCCCCTCGACGAGCTCATTCAGGTCGTTCACGATGCCGTACCCCCAACGGTCACCGCGCTCAGACGCAGCGTGGGCTGTCCGGTGCCAACGGGCACCTGCTGACCGTCTTTGCCACAGGTGCCCGGACCGCCCATGGCGAAGTCCCCGGCGACGGCGTCCACTCGCTGCAGGATCGCTGGTCCGTTCCCGATCAGATTGCAGTCACGCAGCGGCGTCGTGATCCGACCACCCTCGATCAAGAAGGCCGACGTCATGCCGAAAACGAAGTCGCCAGTGGCGGTGTTGACCTGTCCACCGCCCAGCTGGGCCACGTAGATCCCGTAGGGCGTCTGGGCCACGATCTCGTCGGCGTCGGAATCCCCGGCGAGCAAGAACGTGTTCGTCATCCGGACCATCGGTAGATACTGATAGCCCTGTCGGCGCCCGTTGCCGGATCGCCCGTGACCAGCTGAGCGGGCCCGCAGGTAGTCCCACATGTAGTCAGTGAGGACGCCGTTCTCGATGAGCGTCGTGCGGGTGCCACGGTGTCCTTCGTCGTCGACCGCGACGTACCCCCACTCACCCGCCACCGTCCCGTCGTCCACCAAGGTCACCAGCGGGCTCGCGACCCGCTGACCGCGTCGGCCGGCGTACACCGACGCCTCCTTCGCGATCGCGTCGGCCTCGAGACCGTGACCACACGCCTCGTGAAAGAGGATGCCGCCCGAACCGCCGGCGAGCACGACAGGCAGATCACCCGAAGGTGCGGGGCGAGCCGCCAACTTGGTGATCGCCTGGCGAGCGGCGGCTCGGGCCGTGTCCTCGACCAGGTCGTTGGTGATCTGTTCGTAGCCGGCCGTCGTGCCGAATGGTCGATACCCCGTCTGCATGCCGCCGTCACCCTCGGCGACGCAGGCGACGGTGAACCTCGTGCGAACCTGCTCGTCGGTGGCGACGAGACCCTCGGAATTGGCGATCAGGAGTCGGCGCGTCGAGCCACCCGCGCTGACCTGCACCTGGGTCAGCGAGCCACCCTCGCTGCGGGCCACGTCGTCGGCCCGGCGCAGGTGGTCGACGGTGCGGGCCTTGTCGACGCCCACTGGCGACAGGTCGTAGTCGGTGCGGTGTCGCTCGGGCGTACCGAGCGCGACGCGACTGACGCCGCGGCCATCATGCGCGGCCGTGGCGGCGGCTTCGGCGGCCGCCAGCAACCCGGCCTCGCTGAGGTCGGCCGTGTGGGCGAAGCCCGTCGTGGTTCCGGCAATGACGCGGATGCCTGCGCCACGCTCGTGGCCCGAGGCCAGGGTCTCGACGCGACGTTGGTCCAAAACGGCGGCGCGTGACGTACGGTCCTCGACGAAGAGCTCGGCGAAGTCGCCACCTCGACGCTGCGCTGCGTGCAGTACCCGCTCGATGACGTCGACGGCAACCAGGTCCTCACTCACCGCGCCAGCGTATCGGGCCCGTCGATCGGTTTTCGAGACGTACCGGCCGGTAGGCTTACTGGGTGATTCTTCCGTCAATCGAGAGCCCCGCCGATCTGAAGGGTCTCTCCTATGACGAGTTGTACGAGTTGAGCGGCGAGATCCGAAACTTCATTATCGAAACCGTGACCACCACGGGCGGACACTTGGGTTCGAACCTCGGTGTGGTGGAGTTGACCATCGCGCTTCACCGCGTCTTCGACTCGCCCAATGACATCCTGCTCTGGGACACCGGCCACCAGGCCTACGTGCACAAGTTGTTGACGGGCCGCCGTTACGGCTTCAAACATCTGCGTCAACGCGGCGGACTCTCGGGCTACCCGAACCGGTCCGAGAGCCCGCACGACTGGATCGAGTCGTCCCACGCATCCACGGCCCTGTCGTACGCCCATGGGCTCTCGGTAGCCATGGAACAGCGTAAGGAGCTCGCGGGCCACGGTGGTACTCGCAACGTCGTAGCGGTCGTCGGCGACGGTTCGCTGACCGGTGGGATGGCGTACGAGGCGCTCAACAACCTGGGTCATTCGAATCAGCGCGTCGTCATCATCTTCAACGACAACGGTCGCAGCTACGCCCCGACGATCTCGAAGCTCTCCGAATCCCTCACCAGTCTGCGCCTCAACCGGACGTACCTAACGATGCGCGACCGCTTGCGCCGGCTCGTGCCCCACCTGCCGTGGTTCGGTAAGGCCGCCTACCGAGGAATCGACGGCTTCACGTCGGTCGTGCGCGAGATCGTCACCCCCCACACGTTCTTTGAGAACCTCGGGGTCCGGTACGTCGGTCCCGTCGACGGACACAACCTCGAAGCCCTAGAGGCGACGATTCGTAGCGCCGCCACCTGGGACGGTCCGATCCTCGTGCACGTGATGACCCAGAAGGGCCGCGGTTACGAGCCGGCGGTCACCGACGACCTACGGATGCACGACTTCAAATTGCCGCCCCGGTTGAACGACGAGGAAGTGCCGCCGCAGTCCTTCACCGAGGCCTTCAGCAACGCTTTAGTGACCCTCGCGGGCGTCGACGACCGCATCGTCGCCATCACGGCCGCTATGGCCGGTCCGACCGGCCTCATGCAATTCCAGGTACGTTTCCCGCACCGGTTTTTCGACGTCGGGATCGCCGAGCAGCACGCGGTCACCGCAGCGGCCGGCATGGCCATGGGCGGGCTCAAGCCCGTGGTCGCGGTGTACTCGACGTTCTTCAGTCGAGCATTCGACCAGGCCCACCTTGACGTCGGCTTGCTGAACCTGCCCGTCGTGTTCGTCTTCGACCGCGCCGGGATAACGGGCGACGACGGTCCGAGTCACCACGGGCTGCTCGACATCGCCCTGTGCCTAGCCATTCCCAACGTGACGATCTTCGCGCCCTCGAGCGCCGAGGAAGTTCCCGGCATGCTCGCGACCGCCCTCTCGATGAAGACGCCCACCGCCGTGCGATTCCCCAAGACCCTGCCGCGACCATTCGACGGTGCGATTGGCGAGGGACTTAACGCACGCGAGGTCCTGCGAGGTGACGGTTCGCTGTGCGTGCTCGCCGTAGGCAAGATGGCCCCCAACGCGTGGGCGGCGATCAGGGCCATGGGCGCGAACAAGGGCCGTGTGACCCTCTACGACGTGCGCGTCCTACCACCGGACCGCTCAATGATCGACGACGCCCTCACCCATCAGCGCATCATCACCGTCGAAGATGGGACCCGCCACGGTGGCGCTGGCACCCTGATGGTCTCAGCAATCCGTGACCGGGCCCAGGAGCTTGCCATGCCCTTTCCCACCACGAGGATCCTCGGCGTCCCGCGCGCGTTCCTCGAACACCACCGCCCCGACCTACTGCTCGAAGAGCTCGGGCTCGACCCGGCCGGCCTTGCGGGCGCCTTTACGAGGATGCTCGAGGACCAACCCGAGTTCCCCCGGCACCTGCCTGAAGCGCCACACTCGACCTACCTGTAACCGCCGTACCGGCGCCCCGGTACTCTGAGACTCATGTCGTATCTCGTGAACCGTACCGACGCCGAATGGCGAGCCCTACTTGACCCCGAGCGTTTCGCGGTGTTGCGTGAAGCCGCGACCGAGCCCCCCTTCACCGGGTCGCTGCTCGACGTCGATGACGCCGGCGTCTTCACCTGCGGGGGCTGTGGCCAGAAGCTCTTCACCTCGGACCAGAAGTTCGACTCGCACTGTGGCTGGCCGAGTTTCGACGCGTGCGAGCCGGGAACCATCGTGGAACGGCCCGACCACTCACTGGGGCGCGTGCGCACCGAGATCATCTGCGCCGCGTGCGGCGGACACCTCGGCCACGTCTTTAACGATGGACCAACCGCGACCGGTCTTCGCTACTGCGTCAACTCACTCGCCATCGACTTCGACGCCGCCGAGTGACGCCCTAGACGTCCAAGAACCGACGGATCGCGAGCGCCGAGCCGACCGAGCCGATCACCACGCCCACGACGAGCACCACGAGGTTCGTGCCCAAGAGCGCAGTCGTGTCCAGTTGGAACTCGTTGTGCAACGGGTACCAGGTGTGCAGTGCCGTCACGGCGAGCACGGCGACCAGTGAGCCGAGCAACCCCTGGATGAAGCCCTCGGTGATATAGGGAATGCGGATGAACCAGTTGGTAGCGCCGACGAGCTTCATCACCGACACTTCGCGGCGTCGGGCGAAGATCGCCATACGGATCGTGTTGAGGATCAGTACCGTCGCCGAGAGCAGGAGGACCCCGGCGAGTGCCAGGAACACGATCTGCAAAATACGGATAGCACTGTTCATTTGGCGGATCTGCTGCTCGGGTGCCGTGACGTTGTAGACGCCCGGCTCGTTCTTGAAGGTCGACATCACCACGAAGGCGTCCGACGGCACCGTCGGCACGCATCGGAACGACGAGGGCACGTCTGAGACCGACAGCACCGACCACTCGGACTGGGGCAGGATCCGCTTGGCCTCTTGGTAGTCCTGCGCCTGGGAGTTAAAGACGCAGTCCTTCACAATGGGCAGCGTCGCGAGCTGACTCCTCACGTTGGCGAGCTCACTCGTTGAGGCGTTCGGCTGCATCCAGACGGTGACCCGCGTGCCCTGCTGCCACTGCGCGGAGGCCTGCGCGGCGCTCTGCTTGAGCAATAATGCCGCTCCCACCAAGGAAAGTGACACCGCGACGGTCAAAACCGCAGCGATGGTCATCATTCGATTGCGCCACAGGTTGGCCAGTGTCTCTTTCACCGCGTAACGAAGGTAGACGCGCATCAGCGGATCTCCATCGGCTCGTCGATGCCGTAGACGCCACGGACCTGGTCTCGGACCATCTCGCCGTGGTCGAGCTCGATGACGCGTCGGCGCATGCGGTCGACCAGCGCCTTGTCGTGGGTCGCCATCACCACCGTCGTCCCAGTCCGGTTGATACGTTCGAGCAACGCCATGATGGATTCGGAGTTCGTGGGGTCGAGGTTGCCCGTCGGCTCGTCGGCGAGCAGGATCAACGGCCGGTTGACGAAGGCCCGCGCCACCGCCACGCGCTGCTGCTCACCGCCCGAGAGTTCGTTCGGCAGGTTCTTCGCCTTGTCCGAGAGACCCACGAGCTCGAGGATCTGGGGCACCTGGGACTCGATGGTCGAGCGCGGCCGCCCTATCACCTCGAGGGCGAAGGCGACATTCTCGAAGACCGACTTGTTGGGCAGCAGCCGGAAGTCCTGGAAGACGCAGCCGATGTTGCGACGCAGGTACGGCACCCGCCACTTGGACAGTTCACTGATGTCGCGACCCGCCTCGAGGATGCGCCCTCGATCGGGCAACTCCTCACGCAGCAGCAGGCGAAGGAACGTCGTCTTGCCGGAAC
>JAJYPU010000064.1 GCA_021795095.1 Actinomycetes bacterium
TCGGTCCAGCAACTCATCGAGCACGTCGCACCGGCGGGGGTATCCAAGTGACTCTTACCATTCCCTCGATCCACTACCTGGCCCTGTTGCCGGTGCTGATCCTCTTCGGCGCGTCACTCGCGCTCTTGATCGCGACGGCGCTCGTGCGCGGCCGACTCGGTGCGCGTATGACCTCGACCGTGACGGTGCTCGCCTCGATCGCGGCCCTCGTCGTGACCTTCATCCAGTGGTCGTACCTCGACGCCCACGGCCCCTCGACGACCGTCGCCAACGCGATCGTGCTCGACGGGTTCTCGGTCGTCGCGACCGCGGTCATCGCGCTCAGCCTCGCCATGGCGGCCCTCGTCGCCCACGACTGGGCGAAGCGCCAAGGGGTCACGGGCGGGGAGTTCCACATCCTCGCGCTCGCGACCGCGGCCGGCGCGGTCCTGATGACCCAGGCCAATGACCTCGTGGTGATCTTCCTCGGCCTCGAGATCCTCTCGATCGGGCTCTACGTGCTGGTCGCCTTCGACCGGCACCGCCTGCGCTCGGCCGAGGCGGCCTTGAAGTACTTCCTGCTCGGCAGCTTCGCCTCGGCGATCTTCATCTACGGCGCGGCCCTCGTCTACGGGGCGACCGGCTCGACGAACCTGACCTCGATCTCGTACTTCCTCGGCTCGAACCTCCTGCTGCGACCTGGCCTGCTCTACGCCGGTGGCGCCCTGCTGCTCGTGGGCTTCGCCTTCAAGGTCGCCGCGGTGCCCTTCCACCTCTGGTCGCCCGACGTCTACGAGGGCGCGCCCACCCCGGTGACGGGCTACATGGCGGCCGTCGTGAAGGTCGGCGCCTTCGCGGCGCTCGTGCGGGTGCTGATCTCGGCGCTCGGCACCCAGCTCGCCACGTGGCGGCCCATCCTCTGGGTGCTCATCGTGCTCACGACGATCGTGGGTGCCTCGCTCGCGCTCGTCCAGCGCAACGTCAAGCGGATGCTCGCCTACTCGTCGATCAACCACGCCGGGTTCATCCTGCTCGGCATCTGGGCCGGCACCGCGCGCGGCTCGGCGGCGGCGTTGTTCTACCTCGCGACCTACGCCCCCGTGGTGGTGGCGAGCTTCGCCGTGCTGACCCTCGTCGGCGGTGACGGCGACGACCAGCACTCGATCGACCACTACCGGGGCCTCGCGCGCCGTCAACCCCTGCTCGGGGCGATGTTCGCGATCCTCTTGCTCAGCCAGCTCGGCGCGCCGCTCACGACCGGCTTCTTCGCCAAGTACGCCGTGCTCGCGGCCTCGGTGGACGCCGGTGGCGGCCCGCTCGCGCTGATCACCCTGCTCGGGGCGGCTATCGCGGCCTTCTTCTACCTGCGTTGGGTGCTCACCCTCTACGCCGATGACCACATGGACGCGGCCCGCGTCGCCGTGCCGCGAGCGACCGCGGTCGTGATCGGCCTCGGCGTGGCGATCACCGTCGTGTTCGGTGTCTGGCCCGGCCCGCTCGCGTCGCTCGCCCAGCACGCCACCGTCCTGTTCACCCCGTGAGCGCCGTCGCGGTCGCGACGTCCTCGTCGGTTCAGGATCCGGATGCGCTGGCGCTGCTCGACGCGCTGGCGCGCCACGGTCTCGACGCGCAGCTCGTGGCCTGGGACGCGCCGGCGCGCTTCGAGCGCTACGACCTGGTGGTCATCCGCTCGACCTGGGACTACGTGGCGCGACGTGACGACTTCCTCGCCTGGGCCCGCTCCATCGAGCACCTCGCCAATCCCTACTGGGCGATCGAGTACTCCTCGGACAAGCACTACCTGGCCGACCTCGCCGCGCGCGGCCACCGGGTCGTCGAGACAGTCTTCTGTGACGTCGGTGACGAGCCGCACTTCGTCGAGGGTGACTTTGTTGTCAAGCCGGCCGTCGGCGCGGGTTCGGGTGGGGCCGCGCGCTACCGGGCCCACGAGCGCGGGGCCGCAGCGCGTCACGTCGAGGCGCTTCACCGCGACGGGCGTGACGCGCTGATCCAGCCCTACGTGGCGAGCGTGGACACCCGCGGCGAGCGGGCCGTCGTCGTGATCGACGGGGCGATCACCCACGCGATGACCAAGGCCGCCATGCTCAATGTAGAGGAGTCGGTGCGCACCGCCCAGTTCCGCCGCGACCAGATGACCCGGGCCGAGCTTGAACCCGAGGTGCGCGAGTACGTAGAGGACCTGCTCGTTGACGAGCGCTTCAGTGACTTGCTGTATACGCGCGTGGACCTGGTGGCGACAGACGCGGGCTGGGCGCTCATGGAGCTCGAGCTCGTCGAGCCAAACCTCTTTCTTACCTACGACGAGGCCGCGTTAGAGCGCCTCGCGTCGGCGATCGCGCGCATTGTCAGTGGGGACTCGGCGCGCTAGCGCGACCCCAAAGGCCCCAGGGCACACGAGCGGCCACAACGCGGCCAGCGGAACGGAGGGCCCGTGGACGATCCAGCGATGAGCCGTTCTGATGAGTTGCGCGCCGACGACGAGCTCTTGCGGCTGGTGACTGAAATGTCCTCGGTCGCGGTCTGGGAGTACGACATGGTGCGCGACGCGATGCGCCGCTCGGCCAACCACGATGCCCTCTACGGACTTGCCTGGCAAGAGACCTGGCACATCACGACGTTCCTCGAGGCGACCCACCCCGAGGACACCGAGCGCAGCGGGGCGATCATCGCCGAGGCCGTCGCGCCGGGCGGCCCGACGAGTACGCCTACGACTTCCGCGTGATCTGGCCCGACGGCACGGTGCGTTGGCTCTGGGTGCGCGGGCGCGTCACTGCGCGCGACGAGCTCGGACGCGGCACGACGGTGCGCGGCGTGCTGATAGACGTGACCGAGCGCGTCGCGGCCGAGGATCGGCTGCGTCGCACCATGCTGCTCTATGAGACCCTGAGCGAGTGCAACCAGGCGATCGTCTTCTCGAGCGACGAGGCTGAGCTCTTCGAGCGGGTCTGCGCGGCGGCCGTCGAGATCGGCTCGGCCGCGATGGCCTGGGTCGGGATGCGCGACGACGCGGCCGGCCTGGTCGAGCCGGTCGCCTACACTGGTGAGGGCGCGGCCGCGTTCTTAGCGGTGCGCGCGGGCCTGATCGGCGACGACACGGCGGCGATGGACCTCGCGTCGGCGGCGATCAAGGCGAACGTGCCCGTGATCCGTCAGACGGGGTGAGGCCAACGACGGCCCGATCGCGAGCGCCATGGTCGCATCCGGCTGGCTATCGGCGACCGCGATGCCGATTCGCCGCGGCGGGGTCGCCGTCGGGGCGCTCACGCTGTACTCGGACACGCTCGGATTCTTCGACGACGCGATGATGGACCTGCTCAGCGAGATGGCCGGCGACCTCGGCTTCGCGCTCGACAACTTCGAGCAGGCGAGTGCCGTCGCGCGCCACGTCGAGGTCGTGGAGGCCTCGCTGCGCGCGACCGTCGAGGTCGCCACCTCGCTGAGCGAGATGCGCGACCCCTACACCGCCGGCCACCAGCGCCGCGTCGGGGACATCGCAGCCGCGATCGGCGAGGAGCTCGGCCTCGACGCCGACTGCCTCGAGGGGCTGCGGGTCGCGGGCCGCCTGCACGACATCGGCAAGATCGCCATTCCCGCGGAGATCCTCACGCGGCCCGGTCGCCTCAGCAATGAGGAGCGCGCCCTGATCCAACTCCACCCCCAGGCGGGCTACGACGTGCTCGTCGACGTCCCCTTCCCCTGGCCGGTCGCGCTCGTGGCCCTCCAGCACCACGAGCGCATCGACGGCAGCGGCTACCCGAACGGGCTGCGCGGCGAGGAAATCATCGTCGAGGCGCGCATCGTCGCGGTCGCCGACGTGCTCGAGGCCATGTCCTCGCACCGGCCCTACCGCGAGAGCCTCGGCCTCGAATCCGCCCTCGCCGAACTCGAGGCCGGCGCCGGGACTCGCTACGACGCGGCAGTCGTCGCGGCCTGTGTGAACCAGGTACGCGCAGGGTTAATCGCGAACTGAGCGGTCGCTGGCGACGCAACGCCTCATGAAGTCGGACACGTCCACGAAGACCTGATCGTCCTCGACGCTGACCCTCGAATTGTCGGGTGGCGGGGTGGCTACGGGTGGCGCTTGGTGCGCGCGGCCGCTTCGAGGACCTCCTCGGGCACCACGGTGCCCGGGCGGTTCGCGGGGTCGTGGGTGAGGAACCGGCCGAGCACGGGTATCTCGGTGAGCGACTCGGCGCGGAAGGTGGCCGCGACCACCGGCACGAAGCTCTCGGCGGCGGGGTAGACGAGGTAGCGCGGGAGCCAGGCCGGGTAGTACTTCGCGTTGAACTGCCAGAGCGACTCGATGGGCAGCACCCCCGAGAGGCGCTTCAGCGCCCAGCGCTCGACGCGGGTGAAGGTCCCCTCGCCGCGCTCGCCGTCGAGGACTGAGCGGAAGGCCGCGAAGTTGAGGCTGAGCCCGCGGGCCCCGCGTCCGCGCAGGTGCTCGACCGTCGAGCAGAGGGCGTAGTCGATGAGCCCGTTGGGGTGCTCGCCGGGGTCGCGGCGCATGAGGTCGAGCGAGTAGCCGTTGATCGCGGGGGAGGGCACGAACTGACAGACCGCGGCCGGCTGGCCGTCGGGGCTCGTCACGACGGTGAGCAGGAGTCCCTTGTCCTTGGGGTCAAAGAGCCGGCCGAGCATCATCGAGAAGCCTCGCTCACCCTCGCCGCGGCGCAGCATCGAGATGAGATCGACCAGCGCAGGAACCCGGGCGGGGTCGATGGTGCTCGGGTCGAGGAACTCGACGGTGTAGCCCTTGCGCGCGAGGCGCGTGCAGGCCTGGCGCAGGCCCTTCATCTTGCCGCCCTCGAGGCTGAACGTCTGGCAGTCCACGATCGCCTCGTCGCCGATGTAGAGCGAGTGCAGGCCGGCGGCGTGGTAGATCGAGAGCCACTCCGCGCCCGCACCCATGACCGCGATCGTCCACCCGCGCGACTCGGCGAAGGCGCGAAACGCGCTGAAGGCCTCGGGGCGCTCGGCCTCGGGCCCGATCGGGTCGGGCGAGACGAGCGCGACGCCGCCGTAGACGGCGTAGGCGATTAGCGAGTCGCGGAAGAAGTAGAACTGCTTGTCATCGCGTAACGCGAAGTAGTCGAGCGTGCCGCGCCCGTGGCGGCGAACGATTTCGCGCGCGCGCAGCTCGGCGAGGCGGCGCTCGCGCGTCGAGGTCGTGCTCGAGAGCCGTCGGTCCACGACCGGCCGGGTGACGAGGTAGAGCGCCGAGACGATCAGTGCGACGCCCACGGTGGTGAGCGTCGGGTTGATGAAGTCGCCGATCCGATCGGGCACGGGGATCGTCGTGATCCCGATGAGCCGCTCGGCGCAGGCGAGCACGACGGTGAAGAAGCCCGGCAGGTGGTGTCGGCCCGAGGAGGCCTCGAGGCCGAGCGAGGCGGCGAGCACGACGACGATGCCGATGAGCACGAGGCGCGGCAGCGCGGCGCGCGCGGTCGTGCGGTCGGTGGTGGCGAGGAAGTGCGGGCGCTCGACGAGCAGCAGCGTGAGGATCGCCACGGCGAGCAGCGGCGAGACGAGGCTGCCCGCGCGGATGAGGTGGGCGATCGAGGTCGCGGCGACCACCACCACCGTGACCGTCCAGGCGCGGCGCTGGCCCCGGCGCAGCCCGCGCGCCACCATGATCATGAGGATTCCCGCGAGGGCCGTCAGCGCGGCGGCCGACTTCGCGACGCCCAGTGGCAAGTACGTCTCGACCGCGAGCAGACGGCTGCGCAGCGGCGCCACGGCGGTCACGACGAGGTTCACCAGGCCGTCGAGGAAGATGATCCCGCTCACGAGGCGCCGGATCGCGCGCTGGCGGCGCTGGGCGCTCAGGCCGTCGACGCTCGCGGGGTAGGGATTCCCGGTCGGCCAGGCGCCGACCATCGCGGTGTCGAGGCTGAGCTCGGGCTGGACCGGTGAGCCGGCGACCACCCGTTCGAGCAGGGTGCCGCGGCGAAGCGGGCTCTGACCGGTGTAGAGCCGGACCTGGACCGTGCTCGCGGCCTCGACCTCGACGATGCCCAGCCGGTCCACCGAGGTGAACACCGGGGGCAGGCCGAGTAGGCCGTGGCGCTCGACGATCACGGTGCGCGAGGGTCCTGGCGTCGCGCACACCCCCCGGTCGAGGAAGGCGAGCGCCGGTCGCGACGACCCGCCGACCACCGCGCCGGCGCCGCCGTGCTCGGCCACGCGGCGCGCGTACTCGAGGGCGTCGACGTCGTCGACAAAAGTGCGCGCGAGGGGCTCGAAGAGGTGCGGTACGGTCGAGCGCGCGTCGTGGTCGAAGCGGCGCCGCACGAGCAGCCCCGCCACCGCGCCCGCGAGCGCCTCGACGAGGCCGAGCACGAGCACCGTCGTGACGGTGTTGCCCCAGAATCCTGTCGGGTGGTGCGCGTGGATCTTGAGGTGCAGCTCGAAGTGCAGGTGCCGGTCGGTGATCCGGTTCGCGATCGAGGTCAGCGTGCTCCACAGGTCGATCACGGCGAGCACGAGCACGGGGATCCACACCCAGACGCCGAGGCGCCGGTAGAGGGTGCGCGACGCAACGAAACGTGCGAGCGCGTTGGGGTCCTCGAGTCGGTCCGCGTCGGCGCGGTCGCCTCGGTAGGCCGGCGAGACGTCGACCACGTCGTATCCGGCGACGATCCCCACGTCGCGCACGTCGTTGGCCGTGGCGACCTGGGCCATGACGTCGTGGGCGAGCTCGACGCCGAGTGCCTCGAGAGGTGCCGCCGCACCCGCCTCGGCGAGGGCGGCGTCGTCGGCACCGGGCAGCACGATGAACCGGTGACCGGACTTCTCGCTGAAGGACCGCAGCGCCACGGCGAGCGCGGGCAGGGCGCGAAGCGTCGCGGCGAGGAAGTCCGCGATGTGGTCGTCGGGCTCGGGGTGCAGCAGGTTCCCCGCGACCACCACGACGGCCGAGTCGTCGATGTCCTCAAGCAGCGCGATGAGCTCGCGCACCGGCCGGGCGGCGGGGTTCGTGGTCGGCGAGAGCGAGAGGTCGCTCACCACGTAGACGTGTTGGCCGTAGGGGATTGGTAGCGTGTATCGATCGGTCGCTCCCACGGCTCCAGTCTCGCAGAGTTCCGTGGAGTGACCCGGAGGAGCCATGGCAAGCACTCGTGAGAACTGGCACTGGCGCGCCGAGCCCTCGACGGGCCAGGCGGTCATCTTCGACATCGACGGCGTGCTCGCCGACGCCGCCGGACGCCAGCACTACCTGGAATGGGGCGACTGGCGGCGGTTCTTCGAGGCCTGCGGGGATGATCCCGTCGTCGAGGAGATCGAGCGCCTGCTCGAGCTACTCGACCCGGGACTGACGATCGTGCTGCTCACGGGTCGGCCCCGGCGGGTCCAGCCGCACACGCTCGGCTGGCTCGAGCGCTTCTCGATCCGCTGGGACCTACTGATCATGCGCGAGTACGGCGACTACGCCGGGGTCGACGAGTTCAAGCGCGCGACGCTGGCGGACCTGCGCGAGCACGGCTTCGACATCCGTCTCGCGCTCGACGACGACCCGAAGAACCACGCCATGTACGTGAGCGAGAGCGTGCCCTGCATCTACATCCACTCGGGCTACTACCGCTGATCTTTGGACGGGCTCAGGCCAGGCGCGCGAGCACGGCCGCGCCGGCGCGCCGACCCGAGCCGATACTCGCCGGGATTCCGACGCCGTCGTAGGTGCTGCCGGCGAGCTCGACGCCCGAGCGCGCGGCCGCGACCTTGGCGGCCTCGACGAGGCGGTCGTGACCCACGTAGTACTGGGGCAGGCCCTCGGGCCAGCGCTGGACGAGCGACGCCGTGGACTCACCGGGAGCCGCGAGGATGAGCCGGACCTCGTCGACGACGCGCGCCACCAGTGCGGCGTCGTCGAGTTCGGCCCAGCGGTCATCGTCGATGCGCCCCACGTGGGCGCGCACGATGACGTCCTCGTCGCGGCGCAGGTGGGCCCACTTGCGATCGAGGAAGGTGAGCGCGGTCACCATCATCGAGCCGCCACCGCGCCACGGCGTGGCGAGCGGCACGAGCACGCCGGTGCCGTGCTCGGGCAGGCGCAGCGTCGTGCGGTCAAAGGCGAGGGTCACCATCGCCGCCCCGGCGCTCGGGATCGTGCCCAGGGCCGCGAGGTCGGGGTCAAAGGCGCCGGTCAGCGTCGCGGTCGCCTTCGCGGGCGTCGCGAGGACGACGAAGTTGGCCGGCGTCGTCGTCTCGTCGGTGTCGACCTCGAAGCGGTAGGTCCCCTCACCGCGGCGGATCGCGGTGACCGTCGTCGAGCGTCGGATGACGACCCCGCGAGCCTCGAGCTGGCGGGCGAGTTCGAGCGGCAGGGAGCCCATGCCCTCGAGCAGGGAGTAGAAGAGCGGGGTGGCTGCGCCGCTCGACGGTCGCGGTGCACCACTCGGGCGCATGGCCTTCATCAGCGAGCCGCCGCGTCGCGCGGCCTCGAGTAGGGGTGGGAAGACGGACTTGGCCGAGAGGTCGTCGATCCGTCCGGCCTGGATGCCGCCGACCATCGGCTCGACGAACTGGTAGGCGAGCTCGCTGCCGAGCTTGGCGCGCACGATCGCACCGATCGAGGCGTCCTCACCGACGCGCAGGCGCGCGGGGAAGAACTGGTCGCGCCGAGCGGCCAGACGAGCGCGCCAGGTCAGCCCGCGCATCGCGGCGACGGCCTCGTAGGTCGTCGGCACCCCGAGGGCGAGGCCGCTCGGGATCTCGTGCAGAGCACCGCGCAGCCAGAGCGACGCGCCCGACGCGCCGATCGGCTCGAGCCGGTCGGCCCAGCCGAGCTCGCCGACGAGAGTCGTCGCCTCCGGTCGACGCGCGAGGAAGCCGTCTGGTCCGAGGTCGAGGGTGCGGCCGGCGAACGTGGTCG
Source organism: Actinomycetes bacterium (assembly GCA_021795095.1). Next base: position 8,879 of record JAJYPU010000064.1, read on the forward strand.
TGGCGAGCGAGCCGCCGACGCGCTCGCGCGACTCGATCAGCTCCACGCGCGGCGTCGATTCGTCGGGTCCGTCGGCCCCGCCGGTCAGCTCCCAGGCGGCGGCGAGGCCGCTGACGCCCCCGCCGATGACGACGACCGAGACGCGGCTCATGAGTGGGTGACGACGACGTCCCCGAGCACGTCGATGAAGTCGGTCGCGTCGTTGAGCGAGGCGGTTCGCACGAGGTTGAGGCCGATCTCGTTGGCGACCGCCTGGGCCTCGACGTCGATGTCGAAGAGCACCTCGAGGTGGTCGGCGACGAAGCCGATGGGACAGGACACGACGTCGCTCAGCCCCGCGGCGCGCTTGGCCCGCAGCACCTGGAGGATGTCGGGTCCGATCCACGGGTCCGCGGTCCGCCCGGCCGACTGCCAGGCGACGTCGAAGGCGTTGACCCCGGCCAGGGCCGCCGCGCGCTCGGCGCTCTCGGCCAGCTGGGCGGGGTAGGTGTCGCCGGATTCGAGGATCCGCTCGGGCAGAGAGTGGGCCGAGAAGAGCACCTCGGTGGTCGCGAGACGGTCCTCGGGGATCTGGGCGAGTGCGTCGCGCACCCGCCGCGCGATCAGCTCGAGGAAGCCCGGCGCGTCCCACCACGCGCCCACCGCGTGGAAGTCGACGGCCTCGCCGAGCGCGGCCCGTGCGCGGCTCATGTACTGGTCGGTGGACATCGAGGACGAGTGCGGCGCGAGCGCGAGGCCGACGACCGTCTCGAGCCCGTCGTCGCGCATCGACTCGGCGACGCTCTCGAGCAGCGGCGGCTCGTACTTGGAGCCGAAGCGCACGTCGTAACGACCGGGGTGGCGTGCCTCGAGGTTCGCCGCGAGGGCGCGGACCTGGTCGTCGGTGCGAGCGGCGAGCGGCGAGGTCCCGCCGATGGCGTCGTAGCGGCGCGTGAGGTCCGCGAGCAGTTCGGGGGTGGGCGCGCGACCGTGGCGGATCCGCGTGTAGTACGGCTCGAGGCCCTCGCGCGTCGAGGGCGTGCCGTAGGCCATCACCAGCACACCGATGGGTCGACTCATAGCCCCGCCCGTCCTTCCTCGTGGACCACGCGCACGATCGCCTCGAGCACGTGGGGGTCGGTCGACGGCAGCACGCCGTGGCCGAGGTTGAAGATGTAGCCCGAGGCGCTCCCGGCGCGCTCGAGCACCTCGCGCGCCGCGCGCACGCCCATCGCGGCGTCGCCGAGGCACCG
>JAJYPU010000065.1 GCA_021795095.1 Actinomycetes bacterium
CGACCTCGAGCCACTCCCCGCCCGATTCCGCGGTCACGGGTGACTGGGAAAGCGCACCATCGCCACTTGACTCGACGATGCGACGAGTTCCCCACGCTCGTCAAAGAGCTCACAACGTTCATCGACGACGCCGTCGGCGACAACCAGACACCATTGACGAGCGCGCAACCACTCGCCAACCGGGATTCGCCGGACGTAGGACGTGAGCTGCAGCGTGGGTACCCAACCCGAAGAGCCCAGCGGGAACGTCGCGGGCGGCAACGCGTCGCTCGCGAACAACAGCGCCGAAGGATCCCAACCTGAGGACCCCTCGTCCAAGCGCAACCAACCGCGGACCTCGCCGACGTCGCGAAGTTCACCCATCGACCAACCGGCCGTCGCCGGGTCCATTCGAAGATCGAGGATCCGAGCGATGTTGACCTCATCGCCACCGGTCGATCGTCGACACGACGCCAGTGGCGCGATGTCGGGCACGTTGGCCCCGAAGTACCGGGCGGGGCCGTCATGCAGCGTCCCGAGCGTCACCAGGGATTCCGTCGAGACCTGACCGTCCTGGATCAGTTCGACGTGGACGAAGGAGACCCCGCGCCCCACTTTGCGAACCTCGGCCTCGAGCGTGGCCGGACCGACGGTCGGGGCCCCGATGTAGTTCGTGGTGACTGCCGTGGCGTGTAGGTGCGTCGAACCGTCCTGGGATGCCGCGGCGAGGGCGGCGTTGGCCATGACAACCTGCAGGTACCCCCCGTTTGGGTGATTCATGACGGTGTAGTACTTCGACAGTTCGACCGCGAACCGTCCGTGGTCAATGGGATCGACTGCCGCGGAATCGCGCAAGGTTGGTACTGAGCCGCCTTGGTCCATTGGCCAACCATAACGGTCCGCGCGGTAGTCGCCGTATGATTGAAGCCGAGAAAGAGGTTCGATGCTGGCTGTCCCCCGCGTACACGTCGCGGTGCGCCACGGCATTGGGTGGGGGATCACCGACGGATCGGTGACCGATGTCGGGTGGCGCGCTCGATGACATCCGCACTCATCACGGTTGCACGTTGGTTCGGAGTTGGGCTGCGCGAAAGCGCCGCCATGGTCTGGATGACGTGGTGGCCACTGGTCCTCGGCTTCACGCTGTCAGGGATGGTCCAGAGCTTTCTCCCCCGCGACGGCCTACGCCGTCAACTGGGTGAGACGACACCGAGCACTGTCGTCAAAGCCTCGTTCCTCGGGGTCATTTCGTCCTCGTGCAGTTACGCCGCGAGCGCGATGGCCCGAGCCCTCTTCGCTCGCGGGGCATCGTGGACCAACTCACTGATCTTCATGATCGCATCAACGAACCTCGTCATCGAGCTCGGCATCGTGCTTTATCTCCTGCTCGGCTGGCAGTTCCTCGCCGCTCAGATCCTGGGTGGGGTCATCATGATTCTCGGGCTGGCGTTCCTAACCGGCCTCGTCTATAGCCGTCGGAACCAGGCCGCGCTGTACGAACACGTGCTCCAAGATGCGCCACCGCCCACCCAGCCGGCGAATACCACGTGGCGTGAGCGGATCACCACGCGTCGGCACTACGCACTCGCCGCTCGTTACACGCTAGGTGACTTCACGATGTTGCGAAAGGAACTTCTCGCGGGGTTCCTCATCGCCGGGTTCATGAGTGTGCACGTTCCCCAGGTCTGGTGGTCACACATATTCCTGACCGGTCACGGCTGGCTCACGGTGGTCGAGAACGCGATCATCGCGCCGCTCATCGCGGTCATTTCGTTCGTCTGTTCCGTGGGCAACATCCCACTCGCCGCCGCACTGTGGACTCACGGTGTGGCGTTTGGCGGCGTGATCGCCTTCATCTTCGCGGACCTGGTGACCCTGCCGCTGCTGTTCATCTATCGCCGGTTTTACGGCGCTCCCATGACCTTGCGACTCTTCGGCCTGCTGTGGTTCGTGATGTCGGCGGGCGGGCTCGTCGTCGAGGCGCTCTTTCGAAGCGCCGACCTGATTCCCACCTCACGCCACACACCGGCTATGAGCGGTCACTTCCCGCTCGGTGGCACGCTCGTCGCCAACGTGGTCGCGACCGTCGTCGTGCTCACATTGATGGTCCTCGCGCGAAGACACCACGACGACGGCGAACAGAGCGCCCGTGACCCGATTTGCGGAATGAACGTCGACGTAACGGCTCCGGTTGCGGTGCGGCAACGCAACGGCCAGACTTACTACTTCTGTTCAATTCGGTGCGCCGAGCGGTTCGACCGCGGAGAGGAGTCAACCCCCATGCAAGAAGACCTCAACGGAGACGTGATCGACCCGATCTGCGAGATGCGGGTCAATTCGGCCACGGCGCTGAGCGCGGTGGGTGCGGACGGCAAGACGCACTACTTCTGCGGACCCGGCTGTCGACGGGCCTTCCTCGCCCTCGAGGCCGCCCAGGCCTCGGCACCGATGCAGGGTGACGAGAACGGTGACGCAATCGATCCAATCTGTGAGATGCGGGTCAATTCGGCCACGGCGCTGAGCGCGGTGGGTGCCGACGGCGAGACGCACTACTTCTGCGGCGAGGGCTGTCGGCGGACGTACCTCGCCTTGCACGGTACGCCCCAGTGAGCCGTCGACCCCGTCAGCGCACGACCGTGCGTAGTTACGGGATCCTCGTCGATGATGGTCGGGTCGTGCTCGTTCGATCGAGTAATCCTCACCACAACCCGCCGCTGTGGTGGTTGCCCGGCGGTGGCATCGACTTCGGTGAGGCGCCCGAGGAGGCGCTCATCCGCGAATTCGCCGAAGAGACCGGACTGATTGTCAACGACCCACGCCTAGTGGGCGTCACGAGTGACGAGCGACGACGAGACAACGGCGAACGGCTGCACACGGTGCGCATCCTCTACACCGTGCGACTCACTGGTGGGTCGCTTCGCGACGAAGCCGACGGGACCACCGACCTCGCGCGATGGTTCCAACTCGACGAGGTCAGCGACATTAACCTTGCGGACTACGCTCGCCGGGCGCTCGAACTCCTTCAGTCAAAGTAGCGAGTCGGCATCTCGCGCTTGAGCAGTTTTCCCGCAGGGTTTCGGGGCAATGGCTCCTTCGTGAACGCGACTCGAGTCGGGATCTTGAACGCCGCCAACTTCGACGACAGGTGGGAACGTAATTCATCCTCGCTCATGGCAGCGCCATCCTTGAGTCGTACGATGCAGGCCACCTCTTCACCCAGTCGCTCGTGCGGGAGGCCGACGACGGCCGCCTCATAGACGGCGGGCAGTTCATAGATCGCCGCCTCGACCTCGGCGGAGTAGACGTTCTCCCCCGCTCGCAGGATGATGTCCTTCATCCGATCCTCGATGTACAAGAAGCCATCCTCGTCCACGTGTCCGATGTCACCGGTGCGCAGCCACCCATCGGTGATCGCCGCAGCCGTAGCCTCCGGTTTCTTCCAGTAGCCACGAATCAGCATTGGGCCCTTCAGCCAGATCTCGCCGCGTTCACCGACGGGCACCTCGTGTCCGTCCAGGTCACGGATTGACGCGTCCAGCACGACCATCCGTGCCCGGCCCGTCGAGGTCGGGTGACTCACGTAGTCGTCGCCGTAGTTACCGGGTCCGTAGGCGTTGGTCTCGGTCATGCCGTAGCCCAGTGACGGCCGACCCTTGGCGAACGTGTGCTCGACCCGATTGACCAGCGCCGGCGGTGCCGGCGCGCCGCCACCGCCAACGAGGGTGAGTGAACTCGTGTCGTACTCGTCGAAGTGGGGGCTCTCCATCAGGTCCCAGCTCTGGGTCGGCACGCCGATGAAACTGGTTACGCGGTGTCGTTCGATGAGTTGGAGCGCCCGCTCCGGCTCCCAGCGGTACATCATCACGAGCTTGAAGTGCCACGCGACGCACGACATCATGACCGGAATGCAGCCCGTCACGTGGAACAACGGCACTACGAGTATGAAACACGGCGCTTGGCCCGATCCGCTGTTGGGGTCCCGACGTGCGTCATTGATCGCCGAATTCGCGGCGAACGCCATGATCGACTGACTCACCGCGCGGTGCGTCGAGACGGCTCCCTTGGGCATGCCCGTCGTCCCCGAGGTGTAGAGGATCGTCGCGTCCGAGTCGGGCCGAATGGCCACCTCGGGCATCGACGCACCCACTCGGACGAGATCGCTCCAGCGTTCGACCCCTGGGTCGAGTGGCAACAACTCATCGAGACGCACGCCGAGAATCGGCACGCCGGCACGCAGGCACGGGGCCTGGGCCCGCGCGACGCGTTCGGTATCGGCGACGAGCAACGAGAGGCCGGCGTCGTTGATCGCGTACTCGAGCTCGTCTTCGGTCCACCACGCGTTCAACGAGACCGACACCGCGCCAATCGAGACGATCGCCCCGAACGCGATCGTCCATTCGGGCAGGTTGCGCATAGCGATGCCCACCCGGTCGCCAACTGCGACGCCGTAGTGGTGCACGAGAACGTCGGCGAACGCGTCAATCTCGTCCTTCACTTTGTTGAACGTCCACTCCTCGTCCTCGTAGACGATGAACGTCCGCTCGTCGCCGCGCAACTGGTCGAAATATTGGTTGAGTGTGGGCGGTGCATTCTTAAAGACGCGGTAGGTCACGCCGTCGTACGTCTCTTCGACAGTCTCGAAGGGCTGCCCCGGTCCTGAAACCAACGCAATTGCCTCGGCCATGCTGAGCCCCACGAATCCCCCTTTGCCTCAGATTTTCCAATCCTAGGCTTCGCCATCAACCCACTCGGAGTTGGTAGAACAGTCCCGTGACCAATGACTCGCGCGTCGGACCGGGCCGTTCGCGATGCGTCTGACCGTCCACGTCCATCCCGGGTCACGTCGGGGCGACGTTGGCGGTGACTATGACGGCGCACTCGTCGTACGCGTGCGAGCGCGCGCTGTGGATGGGGCCGCCAGTGACGAGACGCTGCGCGCAGTCGCCGACGCCTTCGGCGTGTCGCCCTCCATGGTGGACCTCATCCACGGCCGTCGTTCCCGGACCAAGATCCTCGAAGTGCGCGGCGACGAACCCTCGCTGCGCACGCGACTCGCCGAGTTACGTGCCATCGGTGATTAGGTTTAAGCGGAAAGGAGTGCCGTGCTCGCCACTAACTACCCCCTCTGGGATGTCTTCGTCACGACCGCGTACGTGGTCCTCTTCGTCTTCTGGCTCATGCTGGTGTTCCACGTCTTTTCAGACATCATGCGAAGCCACGATCTCAGCGGACCACAGAAAGCGGCTTGGGTGATCGGAATCCTGGTTCTGCCACTGCTGGGAACCCTTATCTACCTCGTCGTGCGCGGTGGTTCTATGCACGAACGCGACCGACGCACGGTCCAGACCCAGCAGGCCGCCTTCGAGGAGTACATCAGACGGGTCGCCAACACCAAGGAGTGATCAGATCAGGGCCGGACGACTGGCCTTGGCGGCGAGACGCTCAACGCTCGCGCTTAGCTTTGCGACCACGGCGGTCAAATCGATGCGTGCACGCTCGGCGTCCGGCGTCAGGTCTTCGAGGTGGTTGACGTCCCACAGCGTGAGTACGGGGTCAAGGACGTCACGGGCGAACTGGGTGAGCCCGTAGATCCCTTCCTTCGCGATGCGCACCGCGTGACGGGTGAACCCTGGGATGCCAGTGCCCGGCATCGCGAACGCGCTCACCTGCTTGGCCGCGGCCACCATCATGAGTGACGGCTCGATCGCGAAGCCCGCCAACGTCAAGTCGCGATAGAAGAGGTAGTGCTTGGTCTCGTCGCCCGCCACGAGACCAAGGAGGTTGCGACCGATCTTGTCGTCCTTGGGCAGGTGCGCGGCAGTGTTTCGATGCGCGACCTGAGTGGCCCGCTCCTGGAGCGCAACGTAACAAATGAGATCGGCGAAGGTCTCGGGTGCCGGCACCATCGCCTGAAACATCTGGACGCGACGCCCGTCCTCCAACAGCACCGGATCAATGCAGCGGCTGATGTGCACCCAGTCACGCATCACCATCGCATGGCGGTTCTCCTCCATCGTCCATTGGTGATTCCAGTCGGCGATCGGGTGTGTCGGCGACGAGAGGCGCGACAACGTGGTCGTGTAGTAGGGCAGGTTGTCCTCGGTGAGCAAATTGACGTAGATCGAACTACGCACGCCGTCGGGCAGTGGGTAGTCGGTGGGCGCCCACGGGCGATCGGCGAATGGCGCGCCCGCACCCCAGTCGATCTGCTCGTGGGGATACCACAGCCGTGGTGCCTCGAGGTGTCGATTGAGCAACCGCTCGACGTCGGGGGCGAGTTCCTCGAGCAGGCCCGTAGACCGGGACGACCGCCGTGTAACCATGATTCCCCTTTGCGACCGCGACCTGGCGGCCGATACCGCCATCGTATCGCGCACGAGGTGAATTCCTTCACGAACTCTTTCACGAAGGTCACCGCCCGCAGTAGCCTGGTCAACTCGTGAATTTCTTCGAAACCCTCTTGCCGACCTCCTTCCGGAAGGTTCTGACGACTCCCATGCGGGTCTTCTACCTCTGCACGTTCTTGAACGCCCTCGGTACCGGACTCACCCTTTCGTTCTACGTCGTCTACCTGCACAACGTGCGCCACTTCTCCACCGAGTTCGCCACACTCCTGCTCGCCGCCTCCGCGGTGGCGAGCCTCGCGACCAGTCCGCTGTGGGGCACGCTCGTCGACCGATTCGGCCCGTTTCGCATCGCGATCGTCAGTTACGGTTCAATGGGATTTACCCTGATTGCCTGGGCCTTCGTGACGACACGGCTGTCGGCGGCGATCGTCGCCATCACGCTCTCGATCCTCGGTGGCGCCGGGTGGGGTCCAAACTCGACTCTCCTCGCGCGACTCGTGACCGAAGAGCATCGCCAACGAGCCTTCGGTTTCAACTTCATGCTGCTCAACTTGGGTATTGGCTTCGGGAGCCTCGTCTCGGCGTCGATCGTCAACCTCAGCCATCCACGCACGTTCAGCGCGCTCTACCTGCTCAACGCCATTTCCATGTTCGCCACCGGCGCGATCTACGTGACCCTGCGCCGCTACGGTGGTCCGGTTCGCATTGTCCACGACGATCCCGTGCGCAACTCCGACGGGTGGCGAACGGTCCTCGCCGATCGCCGGCTCGTGCAGTACGTCCTCGCCGCGCTCGTACTCATGATCGGTGGCTACGGTTCCCAAGAAGCGGGCTACAGCTTGTTCGTTGTCAACAACTTGCATCTGAGCGTGCACGACATCGGGGTCATCTTCTTCTTCAACACCTCGACCATCGTGCTCGCGCAACTCTGGACGCTTAACCGAATTGACGGACATAGCCGCACCCGCGTGCTGGCCGTCGTGGGCGCGCTCTGGTGCGTCTTCTGGATCGCGTTGGCGGCCGCATTGGCGATGCCGCCCGCCGTCGCGTTCATCACGCTCAGCGTCTCGATGGTTATCTTCGCCTTCGCCGAGACCATGCTCCAGCCCGTTGGCTCGGCACTCGTCAACGAGATCGCCCCCGAGCACCTACGCGGTCGCTACAACGCCGCGTCCGGGGCAACCTGGGCCGTCTCGGGCACCGTCGCCCCGCTGATCACCGCCCTCTACTTCGGCAACGGCCTAGGTAACTGGTGGCCAATGTCGATCGGGCTTACCGCGTTGCTCGGCTCGGCGCTGATGCTCAACCTTCGTCGCTCGCTCACGCCCGCCGAGGACGGGCGCGCGGCGTGATCAGAAGACGAGGACCCGCTCGGCCTCGAGTGTCAGATTTCCTAGCTCATCCATCGAGCTTCGCGCCGCACCCTCGAGCAACTCGGCCTCGGTGATACCGCGCGTGTCGATACAGGTGCCGCACGTGAGGACCCGACCGCCTTTGACGAGCACACCCTTCAGCATCCGTTCGATGTTGTAGTACCCGTCGGGCGTCTGCTGGCCGGTCTTCGCGCCCAGGGTCGCGTCACCCATGAGGAACACAGTCAGTGCGACGTCGGCGTGATTGCGCTGCAGGTTCATAGCGAGACGAAGTGCGTTGTAGGTGCGTTCGTTGCCATACGGCGGGTCATTTAGGATCATCAACACGTTCACGTGAGTTCCTCTGGTCGTTGATCAACTAGTAATCCGAGCCCCTGGGCAATAGTACGGCGAGTACCGTCGGCCATCCCCGACGGCGCGTAGATACTGAAACGGTCAACTACATCGCCAAGTCGCGCGCGAAGCGCCGCCGCGACGTCCTTCGGCGCCGCAACGATTGCGACCGCGTCGAGCACGTCGTCAGGGATCAGGTCGCCCATCGCCGCCCACTCGCCGCGACGCGCAAGTTGGGCCAGCTCCGGCTGCAAGCCCCCCCACCCGTGCAGCTCGAGCACCCCACGATACGCCGGGGTCGACGCGTAGAAGGCGATCTGGGCGCGAACGGCGGCCTCGGCGTCGCGCTGAGCTACGTCGTCCTCACCACTGGCGATCAACCCCGAGAACGAAATCTGAAAGTCACGACGCGCTCGCGATGATCGCGTGAGTCCACGCTCGAGCGCCGGCAGCGTCACCTCGCGCAGATATCGTTCGGTCGTGAACGGGTGCACCAAGAGCCCGTCGGCGACCTCACCGGCGACCCCGGTCATGAGCTCGCCCACGGCGGCGAGGAAGACTCGGGGGGCGCCATAGTCGTGTGGCGCCGGACTAAAGAACGGTGTCATCAAGGTGTGGCGGTAGTACTCGCCGCGAAAGTTGAGGGTCGTGCCATCGTTCCAAGCGGACCAGATCGCTCGCATGGCCATGATGTACTCACGCATTCTCGGTGCCGGGTGTGACCACGGCATCGAATAGCGCTTCTCGATGTGTGGCTTGATCTGACTGCCGATTCCGAGCAAGAGTCGTCCGCGCGAGAGCCGCTGCACGTCGTTGGCCTGCGTCGCGGTGATCATGGGACTACGCCCGAAGGCGACGAGGATCCCGGTGCCGAGTTCGATGCGCGAAGTGACAGTGGCAGCGCCGGCGAGCACGAGCAGCGGATCGTGGCCCACCTCGGCGGACCACAAGCCCGCGTAGCCGTCAACTTCGGCCTGTGTGGCCGCCGCATAACGTCCGTCCGGGTCGAAGGTGAGATCGGTGTCGAGCAGCACGAATCGACTGTACACACACTCGTCTTCACCCCAGATCGTCGTTGACGAGTCGTCAGAACCAGTCGCGGCCACTGTCTGAGTACGTCATCGCAGGACGGCGCACCATCTCCTCGAAACGTGCGCCCAACAACTACCGTCGTACCGAGAGGGGGCGTTATGACAACCGAGGCCGGCGGGGTCCTCGATGAGTTCGGTCGTGAACGTCGAGCACTCGGTCTCTCCATGGCCTACGGGATGGTCCTGGCCGCCATCGGCATCGCCATCGGCGTCATCACCGGCTCGCAGATCATCTTGTTCGACGGGTTCTACACCTTCCTCGGGATCGGCCTGTCGTGGATGGCCATTCGAGTTTCGATACTCGTCGCCAGCGGTCCGACCTCGCGCTACCCCTTCGGACGCGAGGCGCTGGTCCCGCTGATCATCGGTGTCGAGGCCGTCGCGCTGCTCGCGACTTGCGCGTACGCCACCTTCAACGCCGTGCTCTCGATTATTCACGGTGGCGACACCCTCGCCTCGGGATGGGGTGTCGGGTATGCCGTCGTCTCACTCATCGTCCCGACCGGCGTGTGGTGGTGGTTACGACGCTTCGCGAGTGAATCCGAGCTCGTGCGCGCCGAGGCGACACAGTGGCTCACCGGCGGCGTGCTCGGCTCGGCGATGATCATCGCTTACATTGCCGCCCATCTCTTGATCGGGACGTCAGCGGCTCGCGTCGCGCACTACCTGGACCCATCTCTCGTGATCCTCGCGTGCCTGGTCTTCGTGGCGCCACCGTTGCGCAT
>JAJYPU010000066.1 GCA_021795095.1 Actinomycetes bacterium
GACTCCCCGGCCGTGCGTAAGGAGTTGCACGCCCAGGCGCCGAAGGCCTTCCCCAACGTGGCCTGGTACACGGGTGACAACATCGAGATGGCCTTCGGACAGGGTGCCACGGCACTCACGCCGATCGCACTGGCTGACGCTTACGCGACGTTCGCCAACGGGGGAACACGGTACGCGCCAGAGGTGGCGGCCGGAATCCTCAGCCCCTCGGGCAAGGTGATCCGACGGTACGCGCCGAGGGTGCTGGGCCACGTCCACCTGACCCCGGCCATCCGTGCGCCGATCCTCCAGGGTCTGTACGGCGTCATCAACAATCCACGTGGAACGGGCTACTACCCCTTCCACCAGAACGCCACGTTCTCGCTCAGTGCCTTCCCGCTCGCCGGTAAGACGGGAACTGCGTCGAACGCGCCGGGTATGGAACCGAACTCGCTGTTCGTCGGCTTCGGACCGGTGAACCGACCCAAGTACGTGGTGGTCTGCGTGATCGGCGAGGGCGGCTACGGTGCCAACGCCGCAGCCCCCGTGGTCGCCAAGGCCTTCAACTACCTGGTCGCCCACCCCATTCGGCCCGTGTCCATGACGCCGAAGTTGACCCTGCCGGCCTCGACGACGACCACGACCACGATTCACGCGGGTACGACCACGACCACGCTCAAGCCGACGACGGGAGCACAGGGATAGTCGGAATTTGCGCTGAACGGTGTAACGTGGACGCGTGGGGCGTCGCTGTACAAGTTGTACGGCGCGCGTGAGAACGCAACACTCGCGACGGTGTACCCCTCGCGAGTAGGTATCGAGGACATCGTGGATCAACCCAGCGCATCGGCACTGCTGAGACTACGGACTCTCGTCTTCGGGGCGATTGGAATCGCCACGTACGCTTTCGCCCCCGATTCCGCCATGGCCTCGCCGTGGACGGATCGTCGAACCGACCACTATCCCTGTGGTCAGGAAAAACAGAACTCAAGGAGTGTCCGTCGTGAGCGACGAGAACAAGAGCCCCGTCCCAGTAACTGGTCCCCGCATCGGCGACACCCGGCCCGCACCGCAGATTGGCGATACGAGGCCGAGTTCGTCGAGCGGCACTAACGGCTCGGCCCCATCGGGCCAGGTCGGAGCGGCCAACGGCGCGCGCCGACGCCGCGGCGGTCGCGGGCGTGGTCAAGGTGGACAAGGTGGTCAAAGCGGACGGCCCGCCGCGAGCGGGCGACCCGTCGAGGCTCCCGTCGAGGCGTCGGCCCCCGACGTCGGTGACGGGGCGGGTCAGCGTACCCGTGGTCGGCGTCGCCGTGGTGGCGAGCGCAAGACACGGGCCCAGGGCCGGTACCTGATGTGTGTGCACACCACCAGGGAGGCGACCCACATCGCGACCCTTGAGGGTCGTTCCATGGTGGAGTACACCGTGGCCAAAGCGGCCGATGAGACGCTCCAGATCGACGGCAATATCTATGTCGGACGGATCCAGAACGTGTTGCCGGGCATGGAACTGGCGTTCGTCGATATCGGGATCCCCAAGAACGCCGTGCTCTACCGCGGTGACGTGACCTTTGACGACGACGACGTCGACGGTGCCCCGACGAACAACAAGCGGATCGAGGAGATGATCCGGGCGGGGCAGACCATCGTCTGCCAGGTCACGAAGAACGCTATTGGGGCCAAGGGCGCACGCTTGACCCAGGAGGTCTCGCTGCCCGGACGATTCGCGGTCCTGGTCCCGAACTCATCGACGGTCGGGATCTCCAAGCGCCTCGCCGACGGCGAACGGCGCCGGCTGCGCAAAATCATCGACGAGGTCAAACCCCAACGGCACGGTGTGATCATCCGAACCGCCGCGGAAGGGGTGAGCGCCGAGGACCTCGCACGCGACGTCGCGTCCCTCGCCGAAAAGTGGGACGCCATCGAGGCCGAGGTGGCCAAGTCCAACCAGCCACGGCTCATCTACCGCGACCTCGACCTCGCAGTGCGGGTGCTGCGCGAGGAGTTGAACGACGACTACCGCGGCGTGCTCATTGACGACCGCGACCTCTACGAGAAGGTCCGCGAATACGTGCTCGCGGTCAACCCCGAGTTGGCGGACCGCATCGAGTACTACGACCGTTCGACTGAGGACCTCCCGCTCTTCGAACGTTATTTCGTGCACGAACAGCTCCACCGAGCCCTGGACCGCAAGGTCTTCCTGCCGTCGGGCGGCTCGCTCATCATCGAGCGGACCGAGGCCCTGACGGTTGTCGACGTGAACACGGGCAAGAACGTCGGCAAGACGAACCTCGAAGAGACGGTCTTTCGAAACAATCTCGAGGCGGCCGAGGAGGTCGCGCGACAGCTTCGCCTGCGTGACATCGGTGGAATCATCGTCATCGACTTCATCGACATGGAGTCCAAGGCCAACCGGGACGCGGTGGCCTCGGCCCTGCGACAGGCGCTCTCGCGCGATAAGACGCGCACGCAGGTCTTTGACATCTCCGAACTGGGTCTCGTGGAAATGACCCGCAAGCGGGTCAACGAGGGGCTCCTCGAGTCGGTGTCGAGCGTCTGCACGGTCTGCGACGGCCGTGGATTCGTTCTCTCGACCGGTCTGTAATCGAAGTTGGCCCGTCCGTTATCGACTAGTATGGAAACCCTATGTACGCCGTTATCCGAGTAGGCACATCCCAGGAACGAGTCACCGAGGGCCAGGTGGTCCGCGTCGACTTACGTTCCGAAGAGGTTGGTGCCGATGTTCAGTTCGTACCCGTCATGCTGGTAGATGGCGATCAGGTCATTGCCGGACCCGCGCTGAAGGGCACGACCGTCACCGGTCGGATCATCGGTGGCGAAAAGGGACCCAAGATCCGAGCGCTGACCTACAAGGCCAAGGCCAACCAGCGCAAGCGCTGGGGCCACCGCCAGCACTATTCGACCGTCGAGATCACCTCGATCACGACGAACGCCTAAGGAGCGAGCATGTCAAAGACTAAAGGTGGTGGATCGACCCGAAACGGTCGCGACTCCAATGCCCAGCGCCTCGGCGTGAAGACCTTCGACGGTACGGCGGTCAAGCCGGGCAGCATCATCATTCGCCAACGCGGCACCCAGTTTCACCCCGGCCGCAACGTGGGGATCGGCAAGGACGACACCCTGTTCGCCCTGGCCGAGGGAACCGTGAAGTTTGGGTTCCGCGGCGGACGCAAACTGGTCGACGTCCTGGCTGAATAACGGACACGCAGTAGGACAAAGAAAAACCCCCGGGCGGTCGCCCGGGGGTTTTTCTTTGCAACAGGAAGTTCTATCCCTTGACAGCCTTTTTGAAGGTTGAGCCAATGGAGACCTTCGGGGCCTTCGAAGCGGCGACCTGGATGGCCTCACCGGTCTGGGGGTTGCGGGCGGTCCGAGCCTTGCGCTGGACCCGCTCGAACGACAGGAAGCCCGACAGCACGATCTTCTCGCCATTCGACACGTTCTTCACGACGACGTCTTCAAAGGCCTTCAGCACCTCGGCTACCGTGTTCTTGGCTGCGCCACTCTCGGCAGCAATTGCATCTACCAACTCGGCCTTGTTCACCGGTCGACTCCTTACTCTTCACTAAATCGGACTGGGGATTCCCAGCAACCGGAGCCATCTTTATCGAAGAAACGTTGATATTTAGGGATTTTCGATAAGTTTTCCCTGAGACGCTGTGGGTTGGACGGGCATAAACCCTTATGAGAACTGCTATTTGCGCATTTCGGGCCCCGGCGCCCCCGAGCGCCCCTCTACGATGGCCAGATGCAGACCATAAACCGCACCCGTCTCGCCACCCTGCTCGCCGCCGAGGTCGAGCGATACGGGCGTGAACACCCGACCTCGCGGCGCCTCCACGACGACGCGAACCATCTTTTCGGGCGCGTGCCGATGACTTGGATGAGCAAGTGGGCGGGCGGTTTCCCGCTCGGGTTCGCGACGGCGCACGGCGCGACGATTACTGACCTTGATGGCCACGAGCTCGTCGACTTCGCGTTGGGGGACACCGGTGCGATGGCCGGACACTCGCCGGCACCCTTGGTGCGAGCCGTGAACGAACGCCTGGGGGTCCTCGGCGGGGCGACGACCATGTTGCCCAACGAGGATGCCCAGTGGGTCGCCACCGAACTGCATCGACGCTTCGGACTCGACCAATGGTCATTCACACTCTCAGCGACCGACGCCAACCGGTGGCTGCTGCGCCTCGTGCGACTGGTGACGAAACGGCCCAAGATACTGGTGTTCTCCTACAGTTACCACGGGTCGGTCGACGAGTCCTTCGTCATCGTCGGGGCCGACGGCCGGGCGCGATCGCGGCCCGGCAACGTCGCGCCGGCGGTCGATCCGACGATGACGACCCGCGTCGTCGAGTTCAACGACCTGGCCTCGCTCGAGCGCGAACTTGCCGCCGGCGACGTCGCCGCCGTGCTCACGGAGCCGGCGATGACCAACATTGGGATCGTGCTGCCCGAGACCGGCTTCCTCGAGGGGGTGCGCGCCCTCTGTGACCAGAGTGGCACACTCCTGATCATCGACGAGACCCACACCTTCTCAGCGGGTCCGGGGGGCGCGACCCGGCGCTTCGGGTTGCGCCCGGACGCGCTCACGATCGGCAAGTCGCTCGGTGGGGGCGTGGCGTGCGGGGCGTACGGGCTCACCCAGGAGCTGGCCGATCGCGTGTTCGAGGCGGTCGCCGAGGGCGACGACCTCGCGGACATCGTGGACGTCGGCGGGGTCGGTGGCACCCTCGCGGGGAACCCGCTCAGTCTGGCCGCGATGCGCGCGGTGCTCGGCGAGGTGCTCACCGACGAGGCCTTCGAGGCGATGGAGGCACTCGCGACCACCTTCGCCGACGGTGTCCAGTCCACCATCGCCGCGCACGACCTGCCCTGGTCGGTCAGCCAGCTCGGCGCTCGGTGCGAGTATCGCTTCGCTAGCCCCGCACCGGTGACCGGTGGCGCGTCCGCCGCGAGCGCCGACCCGCTTCTTGAGGACTACCTGCACCTCTTCGGGGTCAACCGGGGGGTCCTCTTGACCCCCTTTCACAACATGGCCCTGATGTGTCCGGCCACGACCGCCGACGACGTCGCATTGCACCAGCGGGTCTTTGACGAGGCCGTTGGCGCACTGGTTGGCTAGGGCTCGGTGACGGGCTCGTAGGATTGGCGGGTGTCCGTCTTCGTAGATTCCGCCCAGTTGCACGCCAAGGCCGGTGATGGTGGCGCGGGATGCGTCAGTTTCCGACGAGAGGCGCACGTGGCCAAAGGTGGCCCCGACGGCGGCGACGGGGGCCGCGGCGGCGACGTCTGGCTGGTCGCCGACGCGAACCAGGCGTCCCTGCTCGGATTTCGAGACCACCCCTTTCGTCGCGCCACTGACGGGGCGCACGGCACGTCCAAGCGACAGCACGGGGCCCGTGGACAGGACCTGATCGTCTCGGTGCCCGTGGGCACGGTCGTTCACGACCGCGACGGCGCCGTGCTCGTTGACCTGGCGGGACCGGGGGACCGGTGGCGCGCGGCCGAAGGCGGACTCGGCGGGGCAGGAAACGCCCGGTTCCTCTCCAACCAGCGTCGCGCGCCCGCCTTCGCCGAACAGGGCGAGGTCGGCGAAGAGCAGTGGTACAACCTGGAGCTCAAGCTCCGCGCGGACGTCGCCCTCATCGGTTTTCCCAACGTCGGCAAATCCACGCTCATCGCCCGAGTGTCCGCGGCGAGACCCAAAATCGCCGACTACCCCTTCACGACCCTCGTGCCCAACCTCGGCGTGGTGCGCGTGGGGGAGCGCAGTGGGCGACCCGGTGAGGCCACCGAGTTCGTCATGGCCGACATCCCGGGGCTCATCGAGGGTGCGGCGCAGGGTCGCGGCCTCGGCCATGACTTCTTGCGTCATGTCGAGAATGCGAAGGTGCTCTGTGTGTTGCTCGACCGTTCGACGAGCGCACCGCTCGCGCCAGAGGAGCAGTTGCGCGTCCTACTGCGCGAACTCGGCGAGTACCAGGCGGATCTACTCGAACGCCCGCGGGTCGTCGTTGGTTCAAAGTCCGACGTGGCCGACTCACCCGTCGTGCCGGGTGACCTCGCGATCTCGGCGGTCACCGGCGAGGGAGTTCGGCCGCTGGTCGCGCGACTGGCTACGCTCGTGACCGACGCTCGCCGTGAGGCCGAGGCGGCCAGTGACCACGAGATCGTGATCCACCACCCGATCCAAGACGACGTCGACGTGGTGTCGGTGGGCCCCAACTCGTGGGTCGTCCGTGGCCGCAGCGCTCTGCGTGCGGTCCGGTTCCAAGACCTGACCGATGACGAGGCGCTCGCCGAGATCGTCAAACGACTTCGCGCGCTCGGCGTGGACCGCCTGTTGACCCGCGCGGGAGCCCTGGACGGCGACCTCGTGCAGGTGGGTCCGCTGAGTTTCGAATGGTGGCGTGACGCGGTGGGCGCGGGCCTGGACCGCGGTGACCATCACCGCGCGACGCGCCGCGAGCGCCTGGCGCGTCACGGCCGACTCGGGACAGACGATGACGAGGCGTAGCGCGGTCATCAAGATCGGGACCTCGTCGGTGACCGACGAGGCGGGTGGCGTCGACTACGACGTCTTGGTCAACGTGGCCGCGGACGTCGTTGCCCTGCGTGACGACGGCTGGACGGTCGTCGTAGTGACCTCGGGCGCGATCACCGCGGGTTGGGCTGACGTGGGTGGCGGTCGGCGCCGCCCCACTGACGCTGCGACGCTCCAGGCGGTCTCCGCGGTCGGACAGCCGCTTTTGATGCACGCCTGGCGCAACGCCTTCCAAGAGGCCGGTGCCACCGTCGGCCAGGTGTTGCTCGCGCCGCTCGATTTCTCCCACCGCGGGCAGTACCTCCACGCCCGCGGAACGCTGGAAGCACTCGCGGACCTGCACGTCATCGCGATCGTGAACGAGAACGACGCGGTGGCCGACGAGGAGATCCGCTTCGGCGACAACGACCGACTGGCCGCGTTGGTGGCGAACCTGGTCGGAGCGACCCATCTCGTGCTCCTGACAGACACCGACGGGCTGCTCACGGCTGATCCACGGCTGGACCCGACGGCGACGCTCATCGAAGAGGTCAACGCCATTGACGCCACGATCGAAGAGCTCGCCGGACGAAGTCGCTCGGGCGTGGGCAGTGGCGGGATGTCATCGAAGCTGGCCGCCGCACGGATGGCCACGTGGTCCGGGGTCACGACGGTGATCGCGCCGGCTCGGGTGACGCACCCGGTCCAGCGCGCCCTGAGTGCCGGACCGGGCGCTGGTACGACGTTCCACGCGCGCGCCGATCGACTGCCCGCTCGCAAGGCCTGGATCGCGTTCGCCGTGGCCAGCCGCGGGACGCTCGAGATCAATCAGGGGGCGATGCAGGCGCTCGAACACCACGGTCGAAGTCTGCTGCGCGTCGGGGTCGTCGGCTACGACGGGGGGTTCGTCGAAGGTGACGCCGTCGAGATCGTGGGGCCCGACCGCGAGGTACTGGCTAAGGGGCTCGTGCGCGTCAGCGCCGATTCCTTCGACGACGGGGACGACGTGGTGGTGCACCGTGACGACCTCGTCTTGCTGCGGCGCCCGTAGCCTCCGTTACGCTACGTAGATGGACACGTCGGCCCTCGTGGCTCAAGGCGCCTCGGTTCGAGCGGCCGCTCGTCGTCTCGCCCAGGCGAGTGACGCGACGCGTCGCGCGGTCCTGCGCCGGGTCGCTTCCCAACTCGACGACCGTCGCGCGGCGTTGCTCGCTGTCAACGAACGAGAGGTGCTGGACTACGCCGACGACGGCGCGGGGCTCGATCGCTTGGTCCTCAACGACGCGCGCGTCACCGGTATGGTCGAGGCGCTGCGCGAGATTGCCGACGCCGCCGATCCGCTCTATGAGTCGGTCGATCACGACGTCCGACCGAACGGGCTGCGAGTGGAGCGTGTCCGTGTGCCGCTCGGGGTCATCGGCGTGGTCTACGAGAACCGACCGAACGTCACCAGTGACGTGGCGGGGCTGTGCGTGCGCAGCGGGAACGCGGCGTTCCTGCGCGGCTCGTCGTCGGCGATCGAGTCGAACCGTTTCATCGTCGAGCTGTGGCGTGAGGCGCTCGTCGCGGAGGGCTTGCCCGCGGACGCGGTGGCGATGGTCGAGGACCCGTCTCACGAGGCGGCGATCGCGTTCATGCAACTGAGCGGCGTCCTCGACTGCCTGATACCGCGCGGTGGCCCCCGGCTGATCGCGGCGATGCGCGAGCACGCACGTGTGCCCTACGTCTTGGATGGTGACGGGAACTGCCATATCTTCGTCGACGAGTCGGCGCGCCTCGATCAAGCGCTGGCCATCGTCGACAACGCCAAGACCTCACGACCGGGAGTGTGCAACGCCGTGGAGACGGTGCTCGTGCACCGCGATATCGCGGCGACGTTCCTGCCCCGACTGGCCCAGCGGCTCGCACGGGTCGAGTTGCGCGTCGACGAGCGCGCCGGAGCGATCCTGCCCGACGCGCGGCGCGCCACCGAGGACGACTTCGCCCGCGAGTTCCTCGACCTGATCCTCGCCGTGAAGGTCGTCGACTCACTCGATGAGGCGATCGAGCACGTAGCGCGCTACGGCACGGGTCACAGTGAGGCGATCTTGACCGAGGACGCGACCAACGCCGAGTTGTGGGTCCACCGTGTCGACGCCGCCGCGGTGCTGGTGAACGCCTCGACGCGCTTCATCGACGGCGGCGAGCTCGGTCTGGGCGGCGAGGTCGGGATATCGACCCAGAAGTTGCACGCGCGTGGACCGATGGGGCTGCGGGAGCTGACCTGCCTCAAGTGGGTCGTTCGAGGAGAGGGACAGGTCCGATGACGTCACTGGATCCGAGGCAGGAGTTAGCCAAGCGGTTGGGCCTCGAGCATCTTCCGCCAGTGCACTTCGAGTCCGCCGCTGACGTGCGCGCTCGCCTGGCCGTGAACGAGTACTTGAGTGATGACGCGATCGCGTCCGTCGCGTTCCTCGCCGACCGGCTCGCCAAGCCGGTGCTGGTGGAGGGGCCGGCGGGCACTGGCAAGACCGCACTCGCCAAGGCGGTCGCCGACGCCGTCGGCGCCCGACTGGTGCGTCTGCAGTGCTACGAGGGCCTTGACGAGTCCAAGGCCCTGTATGAGTGGAACTACCGCAAGCAGTTGCTACGGATCCAAGCTGGCCGGTCCGAGAGCGAGGCACAGGAGTCGTGGAGCGAGTTGGAAGAGGACATCTTCTCCAGTGAGTTCCTGCTCACCCGGCCGCTACTCGAGGCGATCTCGGCGACCGACCCGGTCGTGCTGCTCATTGACGAGGTCGACCGCGTCGAGCTCGAGACCGAGGCGCTCCTGCTCGAGATCCTCTCGGAGTACCAGGTGTCGATACCCGAGTTGGGTACGGTCCGTGCCCAACAGATCCCGATGGTCTTTCTCACCTCCAACAACACCCGCGAGCTCTCCGAGGCGTTGAAGCGACGGTGCCTGTACCTCTACATCGGCTACCCGGACGTCGAGCGCGAGCGCGACATCATTCTGGCCAGGGTCCCGGGGATCTCGTCGGCGCTCGCGGAACAGATCGCCCAGGTGGTGCGGTCACTGCGCACCCTGGACCTGAAGAAGGCACCCTCGGTCTCTGAGACCCTCGACTGGGCTCGGACACTGGTCATCCTTGGACGTGAGGAGATCGGCGCTGAGGAGACGGTGGCGACCCTGCACATCCTGCTCAAGTACCAGTCCGACATCGAACGCGCGACCAAGGAGATCCTCGGTCACGCGGTGAGCCTTGCTTAACGTCCTCGCG
>JAJYPU010000067.1 GCA_021795095.1 Actinomycetes bacterium
TCCGATCTGTTGTCAGTTCGAGCGACGGAAGAAGCAGTCAAGGCCTTCCTGGAACCGAAGGTCGTCCCGGTCGACGAGCCCACTCCTCGTGAGATTTCGACGGCGCCCCGGTTACGACCGGTACCCGACGCCAGTGTCGCGGAACTCGAGCACTTACTCGAGGACTATCTGAATACACGGGTTCACGTTGATCTCAAGGGGCGGAACGGCCGAATCATTATAGATTTTGCTGATCTTGACGACCTAGAACGTCTGTATATCGTTATCTCACAGGCGAAGTAACCTTCAACGTTCAACCTAACGTTTTCGTTGAAGTTTTCCCCAACTTGTGGATGAAGTTGTGGTTTACTCTCATTCAGCCTTGGAAAAAGCCTAAATTACCTTGTCCCAGCAGACTTATTCAGATTGACGTAAGCGTCTCGTTGTGGAGAACTTTTCTCACTAGCTCGTTCATGATCGTCGCGATCTCGTCGACCTGATGGTCGTACGCGCCGTGTTCCACCTGCAGCGTGGTCATGCGCGTCTCGCGTAGGACCGGTAACGCCATGCCGGTCACTTCGACACGAGGGAGGAGGTCTCTGTTGGCCAGTGCCGCCGCCAGGGAGCTCGCTAGTTGCTCACCCCGGCGTGAGTGCGATCGGTAACTCGCCCAGTAGTGGATGTGGATGCCCTGGATCTCACCGTTGAACTGGAACGATAAGACGATTGCGGCGTTGGCGCCGTTAGCGGTTGTGGCGATCTCGTCGGGGTTGGAACTCTCGAGTCGGACCAGGTTCCCCGAAGTCCAGTCCCGGGCCACGGCGTCGGCGAGGGGAGTCGATCCGGCGATCACCACCAGGTCCGAAGGCAGTTCATTGAAACCGGCCCGGTCGCGCGCCTCGGTGACGAGGTTGCGGTCCGCCATGATTGAGGTCATACGCCAGAGCTCGAGCAGCGTGGCTCGCGTCAGTACGCCGGTGGGCTCGAGGGCCCGGTTGCGTTGGAAATCGATCAGTGCACCATCGAGGAGCGTACCGAAGATCCCGTCGATGCGGCCGGGGTCGAACCCGAGCTGGGCCAAGCGGATCTGTAACTCTGCGACGTCGTCCCCGCGCTGGAATGGACGGGTGAGGTACAGCAGTCGATCACCGAGATGCCAGCCTGCCTCGACGAGCCGTGACCAGGTCGTGGCGTCGACCTCGCCCGTGATGGGCAGCCCCCGAGCTCGCTGGAATGCCTCAACCATGGCGGCCGTCGCGTCCCCGAAGACTTGGTCGTCGTTGAAGGGTGCGGCGTAGCCGAGCCGCTGGAGCCGGTTGTGCAATTCACGGACCGTCGGGCCCGTGTCACCGCGCTGGATCAGGCCTTTTATCAGGGTCGTTAGAGGGACGCGGTGATCTCGTGGAGTAGAGCGCCCTTCGGTTTGGCGCCCACAATCCGTGCGACGACCTGGCCGTCTTTAAAGAGCAGCAGGGTTGGGATGCTCATCACGGAGAACTTGGTAGCGGTAGCGACGTTGACATCGACGTCGAGCTTGCCGATCGTGAACTTGTCGGCCTGTTCGGTCGAAAACTCCTCGAGGATCGGGGCGATCATGCGGCACGGACCACACCACTCCGCCCAGAAATCAACGAGGATCGGCTTCTCGGCCGAACCGATCACTTCGTCGAAGGTGGCGTCAGTGAGAATTGTGATCGGGCTTGTCATTGCTACCTCCCAGTGACACCCGGTGGCGTCGTGGCGACCACCTTACCCCGAGCCGCCAAATTCATAACCGCGGGAGGACTCCCGTCGCGAGTCGTCGCGACCCGGGCGAACGCTCAACCGCCGAGCGCCTCGAGCCACCGCTCGGCGTCGATGGCGGCGATGCACCCTGATCCAGCCGACGTGATCGCTTGGCGATACTCGTCGTCTTGCACGTCGCCGGCCGCGAACAACCCGTCGATGTTCGTGTAGGAACCCACGCCGGTTCGTACGTAGCCGTTGTCGTGGAGTTCGACCTGACCCCGAACGAGTTGGGTGTTCGGCACGTGACCGATCGCGACGAACACACCCGTCACGTCGATAGTGCGCTCCTCACCGGTCACCGAGTCCGCGACACGGAGTCCGGTGACCTTGTCGTCGCCGAGGACCTCGAGGACCTTCGTGTTCCATGCGAATCGGATCTTCTCGTTCGCAAAGGCGCGCTCCTGCATGATCTTGGAGGCGCGCAGGGAGTCACGACGATGCACGATGGTCACGCTGGACGCGAAGCGAGTGAGGAAGGTGGCCTCCTCGATCGCGGAATCACCACCACCGATTACCGCGATGTCGTGACCCCGGAAGAAGAAACCGTCGCACGTGGCGCACGTGGACACGCCGTGACTTAGAAGCCGCGCCTCACCAGGGACGTCAAGCATCAGTGACTGCGCGCCGGTCGCCAAGATCACGGTGTCGGCGCTAATGCTCGGTTCATCATCACCCGAGAGCCACGCACGGAACGGTCGGCCTCCCACCTCGAGTCGCTGCACTTTGTTCACACGCAGGTCAGCGCCGAAGCGCTCGGCCTGGGCGCGCATGTTCGCCATCAACTCGGGACCGGTGATGCCCTCGGGGAAGCCGGGGAAGTTCTCGATATCGGTGGTGAGCATCAGCTGACCACCGGGCTGATCGGAGGTCGAGGACGGTTCACCCTCGATGACGATGGGCTGCAACTGCGCTCGCGCCGTATAGATCGCCGCGGTGAGACCCGCGGGGCCCGATCCGATGATGAGGACTCGGGTGTGTTCAGTCATGTTGATTCTTTCGCTGAGGTAGGGGCCGACGTCGACGCCAGATGACGAGACCGGTACCGAGGGAGAGCACGCCCACGAGGGCGTAACTCAGCCAGACGTGATTGGCGAAGAGGTAGACGTTGAAGAGTCGGATTATACCGATGATCAGTACGCTCACGAGCACGAGGCCGACGAGGAAAAGCACGAAGACGAAGGCGAGGGTGCGTCCGGCGAGCAGGATCGGACGCAGGACCTTGTCGTGGACGATGTCGAGCGCGTGGTCGAGGGTTCCGAGCGCGCGGTCGACGAGGTCAGGTTCGTGGTCTGGGGTGGGGCTCGTCTCGCTCACACTACGAACATAGTGGTCCGAAAGACTCAAGCCTTAATCCAGCAGGCGGCGATGATTCTCGGCCCGCCGTGGGTTCCGACGACCGGACCCACGTCGGAGACGACGAGGGCGTGCTCGGTTGGCACCGCTGCCACCATCGTGACCAACTCATCGACGTCGCTCGCGTCGCCGTGAACGATTGAGAGTCGCTCAAAGGGGGCGTTATCGCGGACCACTGACGCGACCGCCGCGAGGGCCTTGGCCCGGGTGCGTTGCCGTCCCGCTTCGGCCACGACGCCGTCTTTGAGGGCGAGGAGTGGCTTGATCGAGAGGACCTGACCGAGCAGCGCGCGGGCGCCACCGACACGACCCCCTTTGACAAGGTGCTCGAGTGTGTCCAGGGTGCCGCAGATACCTACGCGGCCGAGCAGGTCGCGCGCGCGCGCCTCCAGGTTGTCGAGGTCGGCCCCAGTCTCGGCGAGTTCGGCGAGGTCGATCACCATCAGTCCCACGGCCATCGACACTGCTTTGGTGTCGATGACGCGCACGGGTATCCGATCCGCGACCGCTTCAGCAGCGAGGGTGGCGGACTGGTGCGTCGCTGAGAGCGCGGCCGAGATCGTCAGGACGAGGACCCCGTCGTAGCCGTTCGCCAGGGCTGACTCGTAGGTCGCCTGGAACGAGCCGGGGGAGGGTGCCGCGGTCTCGGGGAGGACCTTGGACTCCTTGCACTTGGCCCAGAACTGTGACGGGGACAGGTCGGCGCGATCGATGAACTCGTCGTCTCCGAAACGAATCGTCAGCGGCACCACGTCGACGCCGAGTCGTTGTGCGACGTTGTCGGGGATGTCACTGCCGCTATCACTGACCACACGGATCCGAGCCATTGTTCCCCCTCGCGTTCTGCCGACTGTCAGCCTTGCACGTTCGACGGTCGCCGGCCAGCGTGGCGCTGGCCGAGTGCCACTACCGCGACGTAGGCGACGATCCCGATCACGAATGCGCTCGCGAAACGGATGATCAACCCGATGCCGACGTTCGCGCTCGAGGCCGCGTACACCGCGGCCATAGCGACGCCGGCGACGAGCGAGGCGACGGCACTGCGGCGCACGTGGATCGACCAGATTGTCGAGGTGACCGAGACGTGATGTCTCGAGAGTATGAAGAGCGCCGCAACCGCCGCGACGGTGTACGCGATGGAGACGCTCGAGGTGAGTGCGGCAATCGAGTGGCGCCCGAACACGAGGGCCAAGACGATGTTGAGGCCGTTCTGGAAGAGGTAGAGCACGAAGACCTCGCGGGCACGCTGCATCGCCTGGAGGCCTCGAACGCAGAGCATGTATACGGTGAAGCCCGGCATACCGGCCGCGAGCACCGCGAGAACGGTTCCCGCCGCGAGCGTGTGCGTCGCGTTGACGTGGTTCAACACTGCGACGAGAGGCTGGCTGAGGATGATGAACCCGATGGTGCACGGCACGATGATCACCAACGACTGGCGCAAGCCGAAGCGGAGTCGTTCGCTGAAACCGGTGTAGTCCTCATCGGTGGCCATCCGAGACAACTGGGGCGCGAGTGAACTCAGTACCGATACCACGATCACCGCGTAGGGGATGAGGAAGAACGACCAACCGTAGGTGTAGGCGCTCACGGGGCCGTTACCGCCGACGCCGAAGGCGAGCGCGAGTATGACATAGAGCGACGCCTGATTGGCGACGACGACGAGCAGGGTCCACCCACCCAGTCGTGCGATGGCGTGCAGCGCGGGGTCGTGAAGATCGAAACGAGGGGCGACGCGCCAGAGGTCACTGCGGGCGAGCGAGGGCAGTAGGAAGAGGAACTGAACGGCGACGCCGAGGGTGGTTCCGAGTCCGAGCCAGAGCAGGTCGTGCGAACCAGGTAGTTGTGCCAGGACCGGCGTCGGATCGACGAGGTGGAACCAAATCAGCACGGCCACCGCGATGACGTTGTTCGCCACCGGCACCCACGCGGGGGCACCGAATCGATGGCGCACGTTGAGCAGGGCCGTGGCGAGCCCGATGAGGCCGTAGAAGAAGATCTGCGGGACGAACCAGCGCAGCAGTTCCGTCGCCACCCGGCGTTGATCCTCGAGCAGCGTCGCGGCATGACCCGCGTCGAGCTGGTGTAGCGCGGTGAATCCATCGATGATCCACGGCGCGGCGATCCAGGCGAGGGCGGATCCGACGACCAGGGCGATGACTGACGCCGTGAGCACGGTAGAGATCGAATGCCAGGCCCGCCGCTCACCGTCGACGGCGAGACGCTCGACGAACACGGGGATGTAGGTCGCGATCATGATCCCACCGAGGACGAGGTCGAAGAGCATGTTGGGAATCGTGTTAGCGAGGTTGAACGCGTCCGCGAGCGGGGTGAACCCGAGGACCCAGACCAGGACGAAGACGCGCAGTAGCCCAGTCAGTCGGGAGGCGAGCGTGCCGCTCGCCATCGACAGCACTCGTGAGGAGTGGCTCGACGTCGTGCTCATCGGGCGTGACGACCCTTCGAGCGACGACGATACGTCTGCCACCACCACGCCCCGAGTACCAGAAGCGATGCCAGCGTCAACAGGTATCCGACCACCGATGAGCCGGCGATGCGAACCTGGATGGCCGCGTGAGCGAGCAAGACCTGTTGATCGGGCGTCGTCACGTTCACCTGCAAGGTGAGACTGCTGCCGCGGTGGCTCACGGTCGGCACGCGTACGGAGGTGGTCGGCGAACCGAGGGTCACCACGACGTTGGACCCCTTGGGGAAGTCCAACTGGTTCGTCATGAGATGGACCACCGCGGTGATCGTGTACGAGGCCGTGCTGTGCAACGTGATTGGCAGCGCGGTCCCGGGGCCGGCGAGGGTGATCGCGCTCGGGTCGACGGTGAACTTGGCCAGTTGTGCGTTGAGACCAGCGGCGGCCGTGTTGATGGCGTTCTGACGCGCCGAGGCGCTGCCGACAATCTCGGCGCGCGCGGTGGCCACGCGCAGGGCGAAGGCGACCGCGTGATCGGTGATGGCTTGGCTGAACGAGTTGACCTGGGCCACGAGTGCGGTGAGCGTGGCAACGTTGTGCGCACTCCAGTGCGACGGCGCGCCCGCGAGCAGGGTGCGGGTAGACGGTGCACCATCGGAACCGATCAGGGAGGAGGTGAACGAGGGGACCAGGCTGCTCGCCACAACGAACGGATCCGCAGTGAGGCCTGCGGCGACCTGGTTGAAGAACGGGATCGACGTCATCGTCGCCGGTACGGTGACGATGACGGACCGGCTAGCGGGTGCGTTGGGCGCTTCGAAGTGCAAGAAGGCGAGCGTGGCCAGCATGATTGCGGCCCGACGGCCGGGTTCGATGGCTCCGTCGACCGCGAGAGCTGAGAGTGGCTGGTCGTCGGTCAGCGCGATGGGTGAGCCGCCACCCGTGATGTGGAAGGGGGAGCCCCAGGTCAGGGTTGTGGAGGGTTCGACCGTGAGCCGGTTCTCGGGCACGACGACGTTGGAGACACCGGCCACCCCGAGGGCGGCGACCGTCGCGGCCGAGGGCTCACCCTCGAGCAGGACGGGTCCGTCGAGGTAGCGCCCGGTGATAGCCCCGACCAGCTGACCGGCCAGGTTGAGTTGTGACTTCACCTCGGCGCCGAGCCCGTTCGCCGCGAGTCCGGCGAAGTCCACCTGCTCGGGTGGGGCGTCGATGATGCGGTGGAGTGGACTGGCGACGGCGTGGTTGAGCGCGCCACGCCACGCCACGCCACGTGTCCCGGCTACGTAAGCGCTCGAAAGTGTCTCGTAGTTGGCGCTGATCGTCAGCGGCATCGTGGGGCGTCGACTGATCGCCGTGAGCACGGCGGCGGTGCGAACGGACCTGGACCACGTCCCCACGCCGAGCGTCGTGATCCAGGAGAATCGCAAGGGATTGACGACGGGTGCGGTTTGGACCGCGACGAGGGACCACGAGACCGTCGTGATCCCGTGGACGCTCACGGCGTAACGCAATGGGTAGACACCGTCACAGGTCGCACCGCGACACCCGAGTCGTAATCGCGGTAGAGGACCACACCGGCCCCGACTCGTGAGCGGACGTCCCGTGAAGAGCACGACCGTGATGGTGCTCGTGCGTGACGCCGTGCAATCGGGTTCGAACGAACCGGTCGACGCGGCGGCTGGTCCCGAGACGCCAGCCCCCGAGATGATCGGTGCAATCTGTGATCGCATGACGATTCGGGGGTAGAGCGCGAGCGAGGCTCGCGTTGTGTCGCTCGGGTGGTCGAAAGCCAACGTGATGACGATCCTGGCGGTACCTGACGATGACATCACCGCCGTGGCGTCCTGGTGCTCGACGGTGAAGACCGGCGTCGTCGCAGCACCCGAGGCCGATGGCCACGTGATCGTCGCGAGGCCGAGGAGTACCACGCTGAGCGCCCGCCACCAGGTCGAAAAATGGTGGAACATGCAGACCCAGGCTACCGTCGCCCGTGTCGGGCCACTGGCCCAACTACCGTTGTGGCGAGTGTTGTCCATGGAGCAAGCCCACGAACGGCTAGTCGAGCTAGCCGATTTGGCTCGACCCCTCGCGCGCGTCTTCGCCGACGAGGGCTTCTCCCTGTACGCCGTCGGTGGATCGGTGCGCGACGCCTTACTCGGCGAGCCGCGCCGCGAGGACTTCGAGATCGACTTCACGACTAACGCCCGACCCGACGACGTGGCGCGCATCATGACGCCCGTGTGCACCACGCTCTGGGAGCAGGGGCGGGCTTTCGGGACGCTCGGGGGCGTGATACGGGCGAACGGCGTTAAGGCTGAGGTCACGACGTTCCGCTCCGAGGCCTACGTGGATCATTCGCGCAAGCCGTCGGTCGAGTGGGGCGATTCGCTTGAGGTGGACCTGAGTCGGCGCGACTTCACCATCAATGCCCTGGCGCTCGACGTCATCGCGTTGGCCGACGAGATCCCGGGTGTCCAGACGCTCTTCGACTACCACCAGGGATTCATCGACCTCTTCGAGCGGCGACTGCGCACACCCACCGATCCCGTCCGGCTCTTCCAGGACGATCCGTTGCGGATGCTCCGGGCGGCGCGCTTCGCGGCGCGTTTCGACTTGTCGATCGACCCGGCCGTCGAGGCCGCCGCGGCCGAGATGGCCGAGTCGCTGCGCAAGGTGTCAGTGGAACGGGTGCGCGGCGAACTCGACCTGTTGCTCATGACCTCGCGACCGTCAACGGGGTTGGACTTCATCGTGCGAACCGGGCTCTCCGACCAGTTCTTCCCCGAGCTGGCGATGCTGCAACTCGAGCAAGACCCGATCCACCAGCACAAGGACGTGCTCAAGCACACGTGGGCGGTAGTCGACAAGACGTCCGCGAACCTCACCCTTCGCCTCGCGGCGCTCTTCCACGACATCGGCAAGCCCCGCACGCGGGCCATCTCGGACGACGGGGTCACCTTCCGATTCCACGAGATCGTGGGCGCGAAGATGACGCGTAAGCGGATGGCGGCGCTCAAGTACCCCCAGACGGTGATTGACGACGTGAGCATGCTCGTCGAGCTCCACCTGCGCTTTCACACCTACAAGATGGGCTGGAGCGACCGCGCGGTTCGCCGGTACGTCCGAGACGCGGGACACCTACTCAACGAGCTCAACGAGCTCACGCGCTGTGACGCGACGACGCGCAACGCCCGAAAGGCCGCGACGTTCGCCAAACGGATGGACGAGCTCGAGGTCCGGATCGAAGAGGTCCGCGCCAACGAGGACCTCAGTCGTCTTCGTCCCGCGCTCGACGGTGTCGCCGTCATGGAGTTGCTGCACGTTGCCCCGGGTCCGGTGGTCGGCAGAGCGCTCGACTTCTTGATGGAGATCCGCCTCGACGAGGGCGAGATCGACCCCGAAGACGCAGCGCAGCGACTCACGGCGTGGTGGGCGCAACAGAACGCCACATGACGAAGCCCCGTCACCCATTCGGGTGACGGGGCTTTGCGCGGTGGTTTACGGCCAGACCGGGTTCTCGGCGCCGTCGTTGGCGAACGCGTCGACCATGTCGTGGGCCACGTCGTCGTGGAACTGCACCGGTGGCGACTTCATGAAGTACGCCGACGGGCCGACGACCGGTCCGCCGATGCCGCGGTCGAGGGCGATCTTGGCGCAACGCACCGCGTCGATGATGACGCCGGCCGAGTTGGGCGAGTCCCACACCTCGAGCTTGAGCTCGAGGTTGAGCGGGACGTCGCCGAAGTTGCGACCTTCCATGCGGATGTAGGCCCACTTGCGGTCGAGGAGCCACGGTACGTGGTCGCTCGGGCCGATGTGGATGTTCTCCGGCTCGAGGTGACTGCTCTCCAGCTGGGACGTGACGGACTGGGTCTTGGAGATCTTCTTGGACTCGAGTCGTTCACGGTCGAGCATGTTCTTGAAGTCCATGTTGCCGCCCACGTTCAACTGGTAGGTGCGGTCCAGCGTCAGGCCACGGTCTTCGAAGAGGCGCGACAGGATGCGGTGCACGATGGTGGCTCCGACCTGGCTCTTGATGTCGTCACCAATGATGGGGACACCCGC
>JAJYPU010000068.1 GCA_021795095.1 Actinomycetes bacterium
CCGGCGGGTGGGCGTCGTCGCCGAGACGCGCGACCAGGTCCTGGACGCGTCCAATCCGGTCACCCTCGCGATCGAAGATCGGTCGGTGCAGGAACGTTGAGAGGTGGAAGATTTCGGGCATGGGCACAACTACCGTGCCCAGGCTACCGCCGCTTCTAGGCCCGAGTTGCTGGTCGAGGGTGAAATCTCGGTGTCAACGGCCGGCCAGGCCGTCAAAGACGGCCGCCACGTGCTCGAGGTCGTCGTCACTGACGCCGACGTGGGTCACGAGTCGCACACGTCGTGCGGCGAGGGTGCCGGCGAGCACGCCGCGCTCGGCGAGCACTTCCACGAGCGCGCGCGCGTCGGGGTGGGTAAAGACGACGATGTTCGTGCGACACGACGCGGGGTCGTAGCCCGACTCGGGGAACGTCGTCGCCACGAGGTCGGCGACGCGACGGGCCCGAGCGTGGTCCTCGGCGAGGCGATCGATCATGGTGTCGAGGGCCACCAATCCGGCCGCGGCGAGCACGCCCGCCTGTCGCATAGCGCCGCCCAGGCGCTTGCGCTCGATACGGGCCCGGTCCATCAGGTCCTTCGGACCGGCGAGCAGCGAGCCGACCGGCGCGGCGAGTCCCTTGGAGAGACAGACCATCACCGTCGTCGCCGGCGCCGCGTAGGCGGCGGCGGAGACTCCGGTCGCGACGACCGCGTTGAAGAGCCGCGCACCGTCCAGGTGGACCGGTCGGTCGACCGCGCGCGCGAGCGCTTCGAGGTCGTCGAGCGCCCAGGGCGTGCCGCCCGAGGGCATGTGGGTGTTCTCGATGGCGACCGCCCCGACGTGGGCGCGGTGATCGGCTTCGGCCTCGACGATCTCGACCACCCGGTCGAAGTCGAGGCGACCGGACGTGTCGTCGACGAGGGCGAACTGGATGGAGGCGTTGCGCGCTGAGGCGCCCATCTCGAAGTCAACGACGTGCTGGTTCGCGCCCGCAACGACCACGTCGCCGGGGTGAGTGAGCACCCGCATCGCCATCTGGTTCGCCATCACCCCCGAGGGCACGAAGATCGCCGCCTCCTTGCCGAGCAGCGCGGCGACGCGCGCCTCGAGTGCGTTGACGGTGGGGTCCTCGCCGTACCCGTCGTCACCGACGGGCGCGCTCGCCATCGCGTCGCGCATCGCCGCGGTGGGCTGGGTGACGGTATCGCTTCGCAGGTCGACGAGTCGGGTCATACGTGCGAGGCTACAGGGCCACTTATGATTGGCCGATGGACTTCCTCGACGGCTTCACCACGAGCGAGAACGTGCACGACCTGCTCGGCGTCGAGGTGGTCGAAGCCTCCGCGGAGCGCGTCGTACTGCGCCTCGAGGTCGGACCCAAGGTCCATCAGCCCTACGGCATCCTCCACGGCGGGGTCTCGGCGCTGCTCGCCGAGGGGGCGGCCTCCTTCGGCGGCGCGATCAGCGTGGGACCCGAGCACATCGTGGTCGGCACCGAGCTCAACTGCTCGCACCTTCGCTCGATGGCCTCGGGACAGCTGACCGCGACCGCGACACCGTTCCGCAAGGGCCGTTCGGTCCAGGTCTGGGGCATCGAGCTCACTGACGAGCGCGAGCGACTGATCGCGGTCGCGCGCTGCACGCTGCAGGTCTTGAAGGCACCGCCGAGCGCGTAGGTCCGACCTAGACTGGCTCCATACCGGTCGGCGAAAGGGCTTTTCCATGGGCGTTCGATTCAAGGGGTGGGGTACCGCCGTTCCCGACCGGGTCGTCACAAACAACGAACTCTCCCAGACCCTAGACACCTCGGACGCGTGGATCACCGAGCGCACCGGCATCCGTGAGCGTCGCATCGGCGGTTCGGCGAAGTCCCTCGGGGTCATCGCGGGCCAACGCGCCCTGGCAGCGTCCGGCGTCGGCGTCGACGACATCGACTTCTTGGTGCTCGCCACGACCACCCCGGACCGGATCACCCCGGCCACCGCGACCCTGATCGCCGCCGAGATGGGCCTCACCTGCCCGGCGATGGACCTCAACGCGGCCTGCAGCGGGTTCATGTACGCCGTGCGCACCGCCTACGGCCTGCTCGAGACGGGTCAGCGCCGCATCCTGGTCATCGGCGCCGAGAACCTCTCGCGCTGGACCGACTGGTCGGACCGCAACATGGCGGTCCTGCTCGCCGACGGGGCTGGCGCGGTCGTGCTCGAGTACGACGCCGACGGCAACGACCTGCTCTCGTTCGTCCTCGGTGCGAACGGGAACTGGGCGGACCTGCTCACCTGTGAGCACGGTGGCTTCATCCAGATGGACGGCAAGGAGGTCTTCCGGCGGGCCGTGCGCGTCGTGGTCGAGTCGGCGACGCAAGCCATGGCCGACGCCAACGTGAAGGCCGAGGACATCGCGCTCGTCGTGCCCCACCAGGCGAACATCCGCATCATCCAGGCCGCCACCCAGCGCCTCGGCATCGACATGGAGCGCGCGGTGGTGGTCCTCGATCGCTACGGCAACACCTCGAGCGCCTCGATCCCCCTCGCGATGGACGACGCCATCGCCAACGGACGGGTCAAGGCCGGCGAGTACGCCCTCTTGACGGGTTTCGGCGCCGGCATGACGTGGGCGAGTGCGGTGGTCCGTTGGTCGTGACAGGCCTGTCGCTTGTCATCTAGGCCGCTGGCCCGGCCCGTCACTAGGTGCTCAAGGAACTCGCGCCAATCGGTGTGCGTGGCGAGCACCCGCGGACCAAGTCCGCCAGCTGTCTGACCGGCTTCTGTCTAAACCGCAACTTGGTGGGCGACCTGCCCGTGTCCCGGGGTGTGCGCAACGTGGTCAACGGCCACCGCACCGACTTCGTCGAGCACCGGTACGTCCACGACTCGCCGAACGGATTCGTCGCCGACGACGGCCTGTCACCGGTCTTTCTCGACCCCGGGACGACGGTTCCGATGAGCCTGTGAGGCTTTCAGCCGCGATCTGGCCGTTGCTCGCCGCCGCGGTCACGGCGTACGACTTCACCGAGAGCCCCGAGGCGTTGCTCCCGGTCTTCGTCGACTCGACCCTGCACCACCACCCGCTGCGCTTTGACGTGCTGCGCACGTCGTCACGGTGCGTGGGGGCCACCCACGCCGACGACCTGGCGCTCGTGCAACTGGACGTGCGGCTCCAGGTCGAGTTGGACGAACCTCCAGTGCGCCTTCGACCGCTGATCAGTGCCAGTCGCGTGAACGCGGCGCGGCCAGTGACAGCGGCTCGACCGACTCCGCGCTAAGCGCGAGGGTCCCCTGCCCGCGCTGCAGCGAGCCGCGCACCACGAGCGCGCCGGCGCGACCGGCGACCGCGGACCATCGCGCCCACGCGCCCTTGGAGAAGATCACGTTCACGTGACCGGTCTCGTCCTCGAGGTTGAGAAAGACGGCACCGTGGGCGGTCTCGGGGTGCTGGCGGTGCGTGACCACGCCGGCCACCGCCACCCGTGTCTGCTCAGCGCCGACCAGTGAGACGGCCGTCACCACGCCGCTCGCGCGCAACGTCGGACGGAGCAGCTCCATCGCCGTCGCCTCGGGGGTCAGCCCGATCGACCAGAGGTCGTCGGCGACGCGCTCCATCGGAGTCGGTGTGGCCAGGGGCGGTGCGACGAGTCCCGTGATGACCCCGGCGAGTCGGTCGGGCGACGACTGGGCCGCCGCGCCAGCCGACCAGGTCAGCGCCCGCCGTGACGGCCCGAAGGCGTCGAGGGCGCCGGCGGCGGCCAGTGACTCGAGATGGGACTGCGAACACCCGGCGCGGCGCACGAGGTCCTCGGGGCCCGACCAGGGTGCGCCGGCGACCAGTCGCGCGGCGAGTCCGTCGTCGATCCCGCGCACGGCGTCCAGGCCGAGGCGGACCGCGGGCGCATCGCTCGACCCTTCGAGCGTCGCACCGACCCCCGACGCGTTCACGTCGGGACGGCGCACCGCCACCCCGTGCCGGCGGGCGTCGGCCACCAGGCTCTGGGGTGACCAGAAGCCGAGGGGCTGGGCGTTCAGCAACGAGGCGAGGAAAGCCGCCGGGTAGTGGTGCTTGATCCAGGCCGAGCAGTAGACGAGGTGGGCGAAGGAGACCGAGTGGGATTCGGGGAACCCGAAGTTGGCGAAGGCTGACAACGCGTCGAAGAGCTCGTCGGCCGCGGTGCCACGGATGCCGTTCGCGGCCATGCCGGCGTAGAAGCGGCCCTTCAACTTGAGCATGCGCAGCGCCGAGCGCTTCGCCGCCATGGCCTGGCGCAGTTCGTCGGCCTCGGCGGGCGAGAAGCCCGCGACCGCAACCGCCATCTCCATCAGCTGCTCCTGGAATAGCGGTACCCCGAGGGTCCGGCGCAGGATCGGCTCGAGCCGTGGGTGCAGATACGTCACCGGCTCCTCGCCGCGACGTCGGCGGATGTAGGGGTTCACGGCGCGGCCCTGGATGGGGCCGGGACGGATCAGGGCGACCTCGATCACGAGGTCATAGAAGCACCGGGGCTGCACGCGCGGCAGGGTCGCCATCTGCGCGCGTGACTCGACCTGGAAGACCCCGACGGTGTCGGCCTCGCAGAGCAGGTCATAGACCGCGGACTCCTGGGGCAGGGACCCGAGATCGAGTGTCACCCCGTGGAAGGCCCGGACCTGGTCGACGGCGCGGTGCAGCGCGTCGAGCATGCCGAGCCCCAACAGGTCGAACTTCACCAGGCCGATGGCCGCGCAGTCGTCCTTGTCCCACTGCAGCACGCTGCGTCCGGGCGTGCGGCCCCACTCGACCGGGCAGACCTCGATCACCGGTCGGTCGCAGAGCACCATGCCCGCCGAGTGGATCCCGAGGTGACGCGGGCGCTCGAGCAGTTGCGCGGCCATGGTCGTGACGAGCTCGGGCACGTCGGGCCCGAGTGGGGTCATCGTGTGACGGTCGACCCGGTCTCGGATCGCGTCCGCCTCGTCCTCGGAGTAGCCGAACGCGCGCGCGACGTCACGCAGCGCCGAGCGGGGCCGGTACGTGATGACCGCGGCGACCTGGGCCGCGTGGCGGCGCCCGTAGCGGGCGTAGACGTACTGGATGACCTCCTCGCGCCGGCCTGATTCGATGTCGACGTCGATGTCGGGCGGGCCGTCGCGCGCCGGCGAGAGGAATCGTTCGAAGAAGAGGTTCAACCGCACCGCGTCGGCGTTGGTGATCCCGAGCGAGAAGCACACGGCCGAGTTCGCGGCCGAGCCGCGGCCCTGGCAGTAGATGTTCTCGCGCCGGCAGAACTCCGTGATGTCCCACACGGTGAGGAAGTAGCCCGCGAAGCCGAGCTGGCGGATCACGGCGAGCTCGTGGTCGATCTGGCGCCACGCGCCGGGCACTCGTTCGGCGTCGCGCGCGCCGTAGCGTCGCGCCGCGCCCTCCTCGACGAGCTGCTCGAGGTAGGCCTGCTCGTCCATCCCCGGTGGCGTCGAGAACGGCGGGAGGTTCGGCGCCACCAGACGCAGGTCGAAGGCCAGTTGCGCGCTGAGCTCCCCGGCGAGGTCGACGACCCCGGGCCAGCGTGCGAACCGGCGTCGCTGCTCGGCGTCGCTACGCAGGTGCGCGAGGGGTGACGCCTCGAGCCAGCCCTGCATCGCCTCGAGGCTGCGCCGCGCCCGGATCGCCGAGAGGACGTTGGCCCGGGCGAAAGCGTCAGGCGTGGCGTAGTGCACGTTGTTCGTCGCCACCACCGCGAGCCCGCGACGCACGGCCAGTTCGGCGAGGACGTCGTTGCGCGCGACGTCGTCGGGTGCGCCGTGGTCCCACAGCTCGACGACCACGTGATCACGGCCGAAGGCGTCGACCAACCGGGCGAGCGCGCGCTCGCTCGCGCGCGGGCCGGCCTCGACGAGGGCACGGGTCAGCGGTCCCTTGCGACACCCGCTCAACACCGCCCACTCCCGACTCGCCGCGGCGACCTCGCCCAGACTGAAGCGCGGTGAACCCTTCTCCCCGCGGCGCAGGTGCGCCTCGGCGAGCAGCGTCGAGAGGGCCCGGTAGCCCTCGGGTGAGCGGGCGAGCACGACGAGGTGCTCACCGGAGGGATCCGTCACCCCCACCCGGTCGTCGTCGGCGTCGAGGGTGAGCTCCGCGCCAAAGACCGTGGCGACCCCGAGGGCGCGCGCGGCCTCGGCGAAGCGGACCACCCCGTAGAGCCCGTGGTGGTCGGTGAGCGCGAGCCCCGTCAGGCCGAGCCGTGCGGCCTCGGCGACGAGCTCCTCGGGGTCGCTCGCCCCGTCGAGGAAGCTGAACCCCGAGTGGGCGTGCAGTTCGCCGTACCCGGGCATCAGTCGTAGACCCCCGCGAGCGACCACCGGCCCGACTCGGCGACGAGCAGCAGGGCCTCGCCGGTGTCGAGCAGCACCTGCAGGTGCGCCCGGCGCCGACCAATCGCCCACCACCGTTCGACGAGCGGCCAGGGGCCCGCGTGCCAGGTCACGCCGCGAACGCCGCCCGAGGTGAAGGCGAACGTGGTCGGTGGGGTGTTGAGCGTGCCGCGCGCGTCCACCCGCACGGTGACGTTCGCCGCGCCGCGCAGCTCGACCGCCACCCCATGGGCGAACACCGTCGCGGGCGACGGCGCGCGCAACTGGCCCGGCCACGGCGCGTCATCCTCGGACGGTGCCGTCGGCGAGCCCCACGGCACGAGTGCCGCACGGTCCTGGGGCAGACGGCCGCCCCGCAGCGCAGCTACGGCCACGCCGTCGGCTCCCAGCCGCTGACGCAGACGCAGTGCGGCGGCGTGCGCCCGGTCGTCGGCCGCCCCGCGCTGACCGAAGAACCCCCGCTGCTCGTCGGGTCGATTGGCCTCGCGCAAGCGACCGAGTCGCGCACCGAGGCGCGCGTCACGTTGACCGGGCAGCTCGTCGAGTTCGCCGCGCGCGACCCGGTGCAACACCAGCACCGACGCGCTGAAGCGCTCGTTCACCCGGGCGCGGGCCAGATCCGCGAAGTCCCCCACCGTCCACAGCCCGAGTCGACGACCGGTCGTGGCGAGGTCGCGGCGCCCGAGCACCGCGAGGGGCCGCGACCGCCGGTACTCGTCCGTCGCCCCCGGCGCGACCACCGCACCCTCGCGCGCCGCGAGCTCGCACCAGACGAGACCGTCGGCCACGCCAAGGGACACCTCGCGACCGAGCACGTCGCGCACCACGGTCGCCACCACCTCGAGCACCCGCGCCTCGCCCCCGAAGAACCGACTCGGTCCCCGCGACGGCAGCGCGTAGAAGCCGAGGTGGATCAGCTCGGTGAAGGGGCAGACCACGCTGAGCGCGTCCAAGAGCGCGAACGACTCGCGCAACGTGGAGCCGTCGAGGGCCTCGACGCGTAGCGACTCGACCCAGACACCGATGAGTCGTTCCATTCAGCCACCCGCCGCCCGTCCCCGACGATCGGGCAGCACAACAGTGTGTTCGGCGCTACGCACACCGGCGCGACCCTCGATGCGCACGCGAAGCGTGCGGTCTTCGAGACGAGACGACGCTGACCACTGCGCGTGGGTGACCGTGAAGGAGAGGTCGACCGGCAGGGGCCAGGTCGTCGCGGACTCGCTCACCACGAGCAGCACCGCACCGCGTTCGCGCACCCGGTCCGTCAGCACCCGCGCGCTGCCCATGGCCGCGCGAGACGGGGGGCGCACGACCACCAGGTCCACGCCGTCGAGCAGGTCCGCGACCGACTCGGCCCACGCCCCCCGGGGGCGCGGCACGAAGAGCACACGGCGCAGGTCGACGCCGAGGTCGGCCATGGCGAGCACGCCGGGGTCGTCGACGCCCACCACCGCCGCCCAGTGACCGCGCGAACTCGCCCCGGCGAGCAGGCTCAGGGCCAGACTGAGTCCCCCGGCCCCCGACGGTGCCTGGATCGCGACCGTCGAGCCGCGACGTAGCCCCTCGCCGGGCACGAGACCGCGCCACGGCTCATCGAGGGCGATCCGCCGGTTGGTCGCGAAGCTCACCGGGCGCAGCGTGGCGGCCAGCTCGGGGGGGACGGGGGGTCGAATCGGTGGAGAAGCGAACATATGTTCGTAAGAGTACCCAGTCCCGGTGACGCACGCCAACGGCCTATCGTCAAAGCAGAGAGGAGCCCTATGTGCGGACGAATCGCCCTGTTCAGCCCACCGAGCCGCCTCGCACGACTCCTCGAGGCGACCCTCGCCGCCGGCCTAGACCCCGACCAGGAGCCGAGCTGGAACGTCGGACCCCGCCAACAACTCGTCGCGGTGAGCGACCGTGAGGGCGTCCGGGTGCTCGACCGCTACCGCTGGGGGCTCATACCCAGCTGGGCGAAGGACCCGGCGATCGCCAATCGACTCTTCAACGCCCGAGGCGAGACGGTCGCAGAGAAGCCGTCGTTCCGCGCGGCCTTCGCCAAGCGCCCCTGCGCCATCCCCGTCGACGGGTTCTACGAGTGGGATCACCGACCGGGGAATCACCGTCAACCTCATTACTTCACCCGTCGCGACACCCAGCCCATCGTGCTCGCCGGCCTCTACGAGCACTGGTCCTCGGGCGACGAGGCCGTCGCGACCTGCACCGTGATCACGACGACCCCGAACGCCGACATGGACGGGGTCCATGACCGGATGCCCGTCGTGCTCGAACTCGAGGACGTCACGACGTGGCTCGACGTGGCCAAGTACGGACCCGACGAGCGGGCGTTGCTGCTCAGACCCGCGCGTCCGGGAACCCTGACCCACCACGGCGTCGGCCCGGCCGTCGGCTCGATCCGCAACGACGGCCCCTCGCTCATCGAACCGCTCGAAACCCCGCCGCTCTTCTGAAAGGTGCACGGCGCGTCAGATGCGTACCCAGTAACGACGAAACATCACGCCGAGTTCATCCGGGCCAACGCTCTCGAGCTCTCCCCCGCACCGTTCGATAACCGTGGCCGACCCGACGTTCGCGTCATCGCACGTGAGCAGTACCGGCGAGACCCCGTGGGCCGAGGCGAGACGCAGGGCTTGGCGCAAGATCGCTGTCGCGTAGCCCCTGCGGCGGTACTCGGGGATGACCGCGTAGCCGATGTGCCCGCCGTAGGCCGCGAGGTACTCGTTGAGCTCGAAGCGCACCGACGCGCGCCCGACGAGCACACCGTCGACCACTGCCGCGAGCATCGCGCCGGGCACGTGGCCTTCGGGGAGATTTCGTCCCTCGCGGTAGTCCGCGAGGGACGCCACATACTCGGCCCACGGCTGTCCCTCGAAGTACGACGTGAGGAATGCGAAGGGAGTACCCCGGAAGGCCTGCCAGGCGCGCAGCGCAGCTTCCTCGTCGTCCGCGGTGAAGGGCCGAAGTTCGAGCGTCATCGGTGCAGTGTACGACCCGTGTCCCCGTCGCAATCCGTCGAGCGACAGCGCCAGAACTTTCCCTCGGTCGCGGTATCGCGCTGCCCGAGACGTAACCGCGCACGGTCTTCACGCCCCACCAGCAAGTTTTGTCGTTGAAAAGCCGAAGACCCCGAGTGACCAGTGGGCAAGCCCTCCAGCCTCTCGGGGTCTCCGAAGGCACGTCTCGCGCTGACCCGTGTCGGACGGGCCACCGTGTGACGGCGGTGCTCACGGC
>JAJYPU010000069.1 GCA_021795095.1 Actinomycetes bacterium
AGAATTCAATCGCACCGGCGCTACGGATCCGCGGACTGACGGCCCTCTACTTCATCAACCCGATGACACCGATCATCTTGACGTTCCAGCGCATCTTCTACGTGAACACGACGGTCCGTTCGACCACGACGGGGCTGCCCCTTCACATCTTGCCGGCCTGGTCGATGACGACCTTCGCGGTTGTCAACCTCGGGCTGCTCGCCTTCGCCGTCGTACTCTTCCTCGTCGCGTTGGTGATCTTCGGTCGCCTCGAGGGCAACTTCGAGTCGGAGCTCTAGTGACCAACGTCATCGAAGTCGAAGACATCTCGAAGCGATTCACGATCCACCACGAGCGTAACCAGACGCTCAAAGAGCGGATCCTGCACCCGCGGTCAGGTTCCTCGGAGATCTTTGACGCACTCAGTGACATCAATTTCACCGTCGAACAGGGCGAGACCTTAGGGATAGTCGGGCACAACGGATCGGGCAAGTCGACGTTGCTCAAGTGCATCTGTGGTGTCCTCAAGCCCACGACCGGGCAGATCCGACTCCGGGGCAACCTGGCGGCATTATTGGAGCTCGGGGCTGGCTTCCAGCACGAGCTCTCCGGTCGCGACAACGTCTACCTCTACGGCTCGATGCTGGGATTCACGCGCAAGATGGTTGACGCCATCTTCGACGAGGTTGTGGCATTCAGCGAACTCGAGCATTTCATCGACACGCCGGTCAAGTTCTATTCGAGCGGGATGTACGTTCGTCTGGCATTCGCCGTCGCGGTGAACGTGAACCCCGACATTCTCGTGGTCGACGAAGTACTCGCGGTCGGCGACGAGCGATTCCAGGCCAAGTGCATCGATCGAATCCGGCACTTCCAGCGCGAGGGGCGCACGATCTTGCTGGTGACCCACCAGGCCGACACGGTCCGAGCGATCTGTGATCGCGCGATCGTCCTCGACCATGGGAACATGATCGCTGACGGCCCGGTCACCGATGCACTTCGGATCTTTCGGGGACGTTTGCTCGGAGACGTGGTCGATCACCGGCCCGGGGGCACGGGCGTGGTGACGATCGATGGACTCACGGCACCGTCGGGCTCCTTCGAGGTCCGTCACGGCGGGAATCTGCATTTCGACACCACGCTCACCTGCGACCACGCGGTGAGCGGGAACTTGGTTATCGAGGTCTTCACCCGAACCGGACTTCTGGTCAGTCGTAATGACGCCGAGGCGGCACCGGTTTCTCTGCGGCCCGGAGCGAACAAGGTCGGCGTCGACCTCACTGGCGTGCCGTTGCTCGACGGCGTCTACGACATCAACGTCGGTCTTGTCGAGCCGCAGGGTGCCACGATGCTCGCCTGGCGTGAGAAGGCCGCGTCCCTGCAGGTGCTCTACGACGGCCGGTCGTCCGGAGTCGTGGCCATCGAGTCGTCGGTCACGCAGTGGTAGGTGGCTCGCTCGTCAGCCTCGGGTAGCGTCGCAGCGACCCCAGGCGACCCATCTTGCCGGCGTTGAACGGGTAGGTCGCAAGTCGCAGGAGGCGTCGGTCGCCCCGTGAGTTGCCGTAGGCGTAGACGATGGGTTCCGCAGAGTACTGGCGCTGCTCGATCCAATCATTGAATCGACGCATCTTCTCAGCACCTCGACAGTTGCGTCCGAGGTAGCCGCCGGTCAGATGGCCGAGTGGATCGGCTGCGAGCCGCGTGCCCAGGGCACCGTGCGCGCCCAACTGTTCGGCCACGACGTTGACGTACATCTGGGGTGACGCCGAGACGATCACCACGTCGTGTCCGGCCTCGAGGTGCCACCGAAGTCGCGCCAACGTCTTGGGGCGAAGCCGTCCGCCGAGGTGCTCGAGGATGAAGGCTCGCGAGTGCTCGACGACGTCCGTCTCCGCCCGGCCGGCGAGAAGCGACATGAACAGACGCTCTTTCGCGTTGTCCGCGGCGCGTCCACTGCGGATCGCACCAACGGTGAGTGGAACGGCCAGGCGAAGCGCCGCGAAGTAGGTGCGCCTCGCGCCGGCGATCCAGCGCAACCAGCGAAAGACGCTGCCACCTTCGGTGAGGGTACCGTCGAGGTCGAAGGCGGCAACTACGGGTTTGGGGTTCTCGTCGGAGTTTGGCACCCAGTTAGTTTCCCAGGCTTTGGGACCGCCCGTGAACACCGGGGCGAAACGACGGGCAGTTCGTGGCTCGCGGTAACGACGGCGTTCAACGAGTCGAGTCGAGACCCACCGTCCTTCGCGCGCAATTCCAGTGACGTCACGACGGACGCTCATGCCCGCTCCCGGCGTGACCTGAGAAACTTCTAGGTGCCCGCACTTCGGGTCCGATGTGCTCGGTTCGGGCCTGACCGGACGAGCAAATCGTCCCGGTAGGCTGGCCGCGCAGTCGATCGACTGATGTAGCGATGAAGGAGCGAACATGACGATTCGTCTCGGTGATGTGGCCCCCGATTTCTCGGCGGACACCACGGATGGCCCAATCAATTTCCATGAGTGGCTCGGGGACAGTTGGGGAATTCTCTTCTCACACCCCAAGGACTTCACCCCGGTGTGCACGACCGAATTGGGCGCCTTCGCTGCGCGCAAGAGCGAGTTCGACAGCCGAAACACCAAGATTATCGGCGTGTCGGTCGACGACGTGGCGTCCCACCAGCAGTGGAAGGGCGACATTGCCGAAACGCAAGGGACTGCGCTCAACTTTCCGATCATCGGTGACGAGGAGCGCAAGGTCGCCACGCTTTATGACATGATCCACCCCAACGCGAATGACACCTTGACCGTACGCAGCGTGTTCATCATCGGCCCGGACAAGAAGGTCAAACTGACCCTCACGTATCCCGCGTCCACCGGCCGCAACATTGACGAGATCATTCGCGTCCTCGACTCACTGCAGCTCGTCGCGGGCTACTCCGTGGCTACGCCGGCGAACTGGCAAGACGGTGATGAAGTCATCATCGCGAACTCGATCACCGACGACGAGGCCAAGACAAAATTCCCGAAGGGGTTCCGCAAGCTGAAGGACTACCTGCGTCTCACGCCGCAGCCCAACAAGTAGGTACCCGCCGTTCGGTGCAGTGGCCACCGATCAAGAGAAATTGAGAAACTACGATGACATCTACATTCACGTACGCCGGTCAGACAGTGAAACGGCTCGGCTTCGGCGCGATGCGCATCACGGGGCCCGGCATCTGGGGGCCGCCGCGTGACCACTCGGAGGCCATCGCGGTGCTGCGTCGCGCCGTCGAGTTGGGTGTTGATTTCATCGACACGGCCGACTCCTACGGTCCCGCCATCTCCGAGGAATTGATTGCCGAGGCGCTGCACCCTTACGGCCACGTTCACGTTGCGACCAAGGCGGGGTTACTTCGCACCGGTCCCGACCAGTGGACGCCGTGCGGGCGACCGGCCTATCTACGTCAGCAGTGCGAACTATCGCTGCGTCGGTTGGGCCAGGATTCGCTCGACCTCTTCCAGTTGCACCGCATCGACGCCACGGTCCCCGCCGACGAACAGTTCGGGCTGCTCGGCGAGTTGCTCGCCGAGGGAAAGGTTCGCGCGGTCGGACTCTCGGAGGTGGGTGTCGCGGACATCGAAGCCGCCCGAGCGGTGGTGCCGATCTCGACCGTTCAGAACCTCTACAACGTGTCGCGTCGTGACAGTGAACCGGTCCTCGAGTACTGCGAGAAGAACGGGATCGGGTTCATTCCGTGGTTCCCTGTGGCGGCGGGTCAACTGGCGCGCCCGGGTGGGGAATTGGATCAGCTGGCCGCACGCGCCGGGTGCACCGTTGCCCAGTTGTCGATCGCGTGGTTGCTCGCGCGATCCGAAGTCATGATCCCGATCCCGGGTACATCGTCAGTCGCGCACCTCGAGGAGAACTGCGCCGCGGCCGAAATTCACCTCGACTCCGAGATCCTGGCTGAGATGGACCGACTATCCTCCGTCGAGTCAGTTGGCGAGTAGCGACTCGCGTAGTGCTCGTTTGAGCACCTTGCCCTGGGGGTTACGTGGGAGCGGGTCGCCACGAAAGTAGTACCGGGTCGGAACTTCGAAGTGGGCGAGTCGGTGACTCACGTGCCGACTGAGCTCCTCGGCGCGTAGGACGCGTCCTGGTCGCACGACGATGACGGCGGCAACCTCTTCGCCGAGGACAGGGTGGGGAACCCCGATCACGGCGCAGTCGGCGACGTCGGGGTGCTCGAAGAGTGCGGCTTCGACCGCAACGGATGACACGTTCTCGCCGCCTCGGATGA
The DNA here is from genome assembly GCA_021795095.1 of Actinomycetes bacterium. The sequence continues at coordinate 4,238 of JAJYPU010000069.1, forward strand.
TCATGTCCTTGGCGCGGTCGACGATGTAGATGAAACCGTCATCATCGATCCGGCCGATATCGCCGGTGTGCAGCCATCCGTGGCTGAAGGAGCGCTTCGTCTCCTCGGGTTTGTTCCAGTAGCCCCGCACCACATTGGGCCCCTTGATCCAGAGTTCACCGACCTGGCCCGCCTCGTTAATTTCGGGTGGATCGTCACCGAGGAAGCCCTCGGGCACGACCGCCACGCGACAGACCGGGACCGCCGTCCCGCAACTCGATGGGCGCAGTACGTAATCGGGGCCATTGTTCAGGGCCACGGCCGCGGCGGTCTCGGTCAGGCCGTAGCCATTGCCGGGTTGGGCGAGTCGAAACGCCTGACCGATCCGCTTGACCAGCTCGGGCGGGGCTGGCGCACCGCCGTAGGAGACGAGGCGAACGCTCGACGTGTCGAAGCGTTGGAAGTCGGGGTGATCGAGAATCTGCATGACGACGGTCGGCACACCACCGATAGCAGTGATTCGCTCACGTTCGATGAGTGCCAGTGCCTGGCCGGCATCGAAGTGGTGCATCATCACCAATCGGCCGCCGGCGGCCGCGTTCACCACCATGACGGCTAGGCAACCGGTGGCGTGGAAGAGCGGGATGTTGAGTAGGTTGGCGATCGGATACGTCGTAGCGTCGGTCGGTCCATCGCCGAAGCGAAGCGACGAGCGTTGGCTGATGAAGAAGAGGTTCATCAGGTTGGTGATGATGTTTCGATGGGTCGCCACCGCGCCCTTGGGCCGTCCCGTCGTACCCGACGTGTAGAAGATCGTGGCGTCATCGTCGGGCTCGAGTGGCGCATCGATGGGTTCCGCGTCGAGCTCCACAGTCCCGATCAGGTCATCGAAGTCCACGACACGGTCTCGATCGTGCTCGACGGCGACGGGCTCGCCTGACCCGCTCGATCGAAACACGATGACGTGTTCCACATCGCTCAGTTCGTCGGACAACGTTCGGACACGGTCGAGGCGTTCCTCATCGACGAACAAGACCCGTGCCCCGGAGTCGGCGAGGCCGTAGCGGAGCTCGTCGGCGGTCCACCAGGCGTTGAGCGGCACCGCGATAGCCCCCATCGTGACGATTCCCCAGTACGCGCAAACCCAGTCCGGCAAATTGCGCGCCGCGATCGCGACCCGATCGCCGACTCGGACGCCGAGGTCGTGCAATCGGTGGGTCAACGTAGCGGCGCGTCGATAGTGCGCTTCGAAGGTGACGCGTTCGTCGTCGTAGACCAGGAACTCGCGCTCACCATAGCGACGGGTCATCTCGAGGACATCTCGCAGTGTTGACGGAGCGTTTTTCCACACGGTCATTGCGACGTCACCGACCACTCGGTCCTCGAGTTCGAAGACCTGACCCGGCGCCGTCAAACGGACCGTCGCCGCCGCCAGGGAAAGCGGCTCGTCGCTCATCGACGTGAGGCTACTCGGACGGCGGACGGGCGAACAACTGGTCCCGGTAGTGCGCGAGCTCGGCGATCGATTCACGGATGTCGTCCAACGCCCGGTGGTTCGTCTCCTTCTCGGGCATCGAGGCCAACACGTCGGGGTGCCACCGACGGGCGAGCTCTTTGATTGTCGAGACGTCGACGTTGCGATAGTGGAAGAACGACTCGAGTTCGGGCATGTAGTGCTGAAGGAAGCGTCGATCGGTTCCGATGGAGTTGCCGCACAACGGCACCGTGGCGGGTTCGCTGATGTGTTGGCGCAAGAAGGCGAGTGTGGCGCGCTCGGCGTCGACCATGGTTGTCGTCGAGGTACGGATGGCTTCGAGAAGCCCGGACTTGGTGTGCATCTGGGTGACGAAGTCGCCCATGTGACTCAACTGTTCCTCGGTGGCGCCGAGCACCAGATCAGGACCTTCAGCGATCACCGCAAGGTGATCGTCAGTGATGATCGTGGCGATCTCGACGATCACGTGGCGGTCCGGCTCGAGTCCGGTCATCTCAAGATCCATCCAGGCAAGCATCCCTTGACACTACCTACGCGTGGCGAAGCGACGGTAGTCTCGGACGGATGGAGATCGCGTACACGACGTTACGAGAAGACGCCGTTGCGCCACACCGGGCCAATAACGGCGACGCCGGCTTTGATCTAGTTGCGGTGGAGGAGCACCGGCTCGCTCCGGGCGGCGGTCGTGCCTTGGTCGGCACGGGTCTCGCGATTGCGATCCCCGAGGGTTTCGCCGGACTGGTGTTGCCACGAAGTGGATTGGCCATCAACCACGGTGTGACGTGCGCGAACGCGCCGGGGCTGATTGACTCGGGCTATCGCGGCGAGATCCGCGTGGCACTCGTGAACCACGACCCACAGCGCGAGTACCAGGTGCACGTGGGCGACCGGGTCGCACAGCTCGTCATCACCGCGGTACCCGCGGTGACACTCCGTGCGGTGGACGAGTTGCCGGACTCCGAGCGCGGCGCCGGGGGCTTTGGCAGCTCAGGTCGGTGACGGGCGGCGACTGGCTCGTTGAGCTGGCCAGGTGCCGCGCGCGTCGGCTACACTGGACCTCGACGCGGACGTAGCTCAGTTGGTAGAGCGCGACCTTGCCAAGGTCGAGGTCGCCGGTTCGAGCCCGGTCGTCCGCTCCAGAGAAGTGTCGGCCCAGTCGGCCGACGACCCGAAGTCGTTCGCGATGCCTGCTGTGTTGTTGGTATCTGTCGATAGGAATTATCCACCAAATCGATGGGGTGACCTCGGATTCACCTGCCACACTGGGGATGACCGAGGAGCGGCATGCTGAGCGTTGGCGCAGGGGAGATCGAACGTCGCGTTGCCGCAGTGACCGTCCGCGAGCCTCGCGTCGTCGTGTCCGGGAACTTCGCGACGCCCTGGACCTTGCTCGGTATCATCGACCGGACGCTCGAGCGGTATCGGGCTTTCGTATTGAATCCACAGCGTGGGTGGCCCGAACGCGTGGGCCTCATCACGGAGTCCCCGTTCCTCGGTGAGGGTGTGCGACGGTCCCCGAACGTCGAGTTCCTGCCGATGCGACTGTCCCTCGTGCCGCGGCTCTTTGCGACGTCCCGACCGCCAGACGTCGTCCTCGTGCAGTCGTCGGCGCCGCACCGGGGCAGGATCTCCTTGGGCATTGAGGTGAACATCATGCCGGCCGCGATACATGAGGTGAGACGACGTGGGGGCCTTGTCATCGCCCAGGTCAACCCCCAGATGCCCTACACGGTCGGTGACGGCGAGATCGACGTCGAGCTCGTCGACCTCGCCCTTGAGGTCGACGAGCCACTCCCGTCGCCGCCTGAACGCGAGGTCGACCCGGCTGCGGCGAGCATCGGTGAGCACATCGCGTCGCTGGCTGGTGATGGTTCGACGCTGCAGATGGGCATCGGCCTGTTGCCCGACGCGGCGCTCACCTTCATGCACGGGTACCGGCACCTCGGCGTGTGGTCCGAGATGATCAGTGACGGCGTCATGGGATTGGACCGCTCGGGCAGCATTGACCCCGATCGTGTGATCACGTCGACCTTCCTCTACGGGACCCCGGATCTCTACCGGTGGGTCCATCGCAATCCCCGGGTCGTCATGCGTCGAACCGAGGTTGCGAACAACCCGGCCCGCATCGCCGAACAGACGTCGATGCTGTCGATCAACACTGCACTCGAAGTCGACCTCTTCGCCCAAGCCAACGCCAGCTACGTCCACGGGAACGTCTACTCGGGCTTCGGGGGGCAGCCCGACTTCGTGAGCGGTGCCCTGCACTCTCGTGGCGGGCAGGCGGTACTCGCGCTGCGGTCCTGGCACGACAAGTCCGACCAGTCCACGATCGTGCCGCTGTTGTCCAATCCGGTGTGCTCGTTTCAGCACAGCGCCATCATCACCGAGCAGGGCATCGCGTCGATCTTCGGGCACAGCCAGGGCGATCAGGCGACCGCGATCATCGAGCACGCGGCCAATCCGCGGGCCCGAGGTTCGTTGACCGAGTCGGCCACGGCGATGGGAATTCTGTCGCAGCACCGTGAGGGTGGTGCCTAGGCTGCACGCCAGGAGGTTCCATGATTCATCCGGCACTGCAACGTTACGTGGACGACATTCGCGCGAATCCCGCGCCGCACCCCTCGTCCATCGACATCGAACGGCGCCGGGTCGCCTATCGCGAGGGGGCGACCGCCTTGTGGCCGACGCCCGAACCGCTCGCCGAGGTCCGCGAGTGCCGGTTCGACCTGTCCGGTCGTACTATTGCCGGGCGCTTGTACGTTCCCGCCGGTGACGAGGCTCGAGGTTTCGTGGTCTACTTCCACGGTGGATCGTTCGTCGTCGGTGATCTCGAGACCCACGACGGAGTCTGTCGCCGCCTCGCGGTCGACACGGGGATGCGATTCCTCGCGGTCGACTACCGGCTCGCGCCCGAACACCCGTTTCCAGCTGGCCTCGATGACGTCGTCGACGTGCTTCGCCACGTGTCGGCACACCGTGAGGAGTACGGCGACTCCGCGGCAGCGATGTTCGTCATGGGTGACTCGGCCGGGGCGACCCTGGCCACCGTGGCCGCGACGATCACACGTCACGAGGGGCTCGGGATCGGTGCCCAGGTCCTGCTCTACCCGACGCTCGGACCTGAGATGTTGACCGACTCGGCACACGCGTACGGCACCGGTTACTGGCTCGAGCTCGACCATCTGCGCTACGACTACGCCCAGTACCTCGCCGGCGCAGATCCGACGGACCCGAGGGTCTCGCCATTGCTCAACACCGATCTCGCGGCCTCGCCGCCGGCGATCGTGGTCGTGGCTTCTTGTGACCCGTTGCGCGATGAGGCGGTCGCCTACGCGGGCCTGCTCGAGCACTACGGGGTACGCGTGGAACTCTTGGAGGCTGAGGGCATGGTCCACGGCTTCATCCGCCTCGGTGGGATGTTCCCTGAGGCGCTGGCGATCGTCGACGACCTCGCCACACATATGCATCGGCTCGTCGAACGACCGTGAACGTCTTGTTCGTCACCCTCGATCAGTTTCGGGGTGACGCCTTCGCCGCGGCGGGCCACCAGCTCGTAACCACACCGAACCTCGATCGAATCGCGCACGAGGGAGTACGCCTCGCCCGTCACTACTCCCAGGCTGCTCCGTGCGCGCCCGGACGTGCGGCGCTCTAC
>JAJYPU010000070.1 GCA_021795095.1 Actinomycetes bacterium
TGGCCCGGTTCGGACTCCACGTCGTCAAAGAGCTTCCAGAACGCGGCCTTCACCTCGGCCTGGGCGGACTTGGGCACCTTGGCGAGGATGTTCTCGGTTTACCGGCCCTCGGGGTCGGTCCTCCGGCAGGGGCGTGAGGGTCCACCTCTGGCGCTTTGCGGGGGCGGAAACTTCACGTAAAGGGGGACTCATGGACCTTGTCGTGGTGCGGACACCAGACGGTCATCGCTTGGTTGGTGCCGGGCCGATCACCGAGATCGCCAACGCCTATCTCAACCACCTCTGCGCCCGCGGCTACGCCCCGGGAACGCTTCGCGGCTACGCCTTTGACCTGTTGAACTTCGGTCGGTTCCTCGGCGAGCGAGGCGTCACGATGGTTGAGGTGGTGCCGAGCGACCTGTTCGACTACCTCGACTGGCAGCAACGACTCACGAGTTCCAAGGGCGTCAAGGTAGTGCGCCTCGGCGATCGGCGAGGACCCGCGCCGGCCACGATGAATCGACGCATCGCCGCCGTCAGGGGCCTGTTCGAGTTCGCCGTGATCTCGGGCCTGCGCGAGAAGAACCCGGTTCCGGCTCCCCGACGTGCCGGCGGTCTTCGTTCGCGGCCTCGGGGTCTACTCGGTCACGTCGGCTCCCGTCGACCCCGCAGCGACGGGCGCCTGGTCCGTCAGCCTCGTCGACTTCCCGAGTCGCTCGATCCCACCGAGGTGGGCACCTTCCTCGCCGATCTGGAAACCCACCGGGACCGGGCAATGGCGCTCGCTATGGTGCTCGGTGGCCTGCGCTCGGGCGAGGTGCGATCCCTGCGCCTCTGCGACGTGGACATGGGCCTGCGCCAGGTACGGGTGCTCGGCAAAGGCTCCAAAGAGCGGGTGGTGCCCATCGACCGAGCGTTCTTCGCCGAGTGCGCCGCCTACCTGCACAGCGAACGTCCGAGCGGGCTCGCGACGCCGGAGTGCTTCGTCGTCCTGCGCGGCCCGACGCTCGGGCGTCCACTGAGCGAGGCCGGGTTGCGGCGGATCTTTCGCACCCACCGCGCGCGATCCGGGGCGACCCGGGTGAGGCCCCACCGCCTGCGCCACACCTTCGCCACCGAGCTGGCGACCGCCGGGATCGACGTGCTGACCCTGCGCGAGTTGATGGGTCACGCATCGCCCGAGACGACCGCCGCCTACGTGCACCTCTCCGCGGAGACCCTGGCCGCCGAGTACGCCCGCGCGCGAGAGGCGATCGGGTGAGCGGGCTCGTGTTCCCGCTGCGCCCGGCGCACGGTGTCGACCTGTTGGCCGACTACGACGATTACGTCGACACCTTGATGGTGAACGCCTCCTGTCGATGGGTTCGTCAGCACGGTGCTCGAGCGCTCCTGCGCCACCACCCCGACCTCGAGGCCTGGATGACGAGGTCGACGCCGGCGCGCCTTTCGGACTTGCACCGGGCAGAGGCCTGGCCGTTCGTCGTGTGGTGCTTCGTGACGGGCCGGCTGCGGCCCGATGCGGAGATCCTGCTCGCGAAGCCCGGCGGGGTCGAACTGGCGTCGCCATGGCAGACGGCCCATCCCGGCGAGATCGAGGCAATTGCCGAGGTGGGGCGACGCTTCGCCTGGAGTGAGAACTGGATCCGTCAGGTGAGCCGGCACAGCCTGCCGGTGGTGTGCCTGTGGGCGGGCAAATCTCTCTACGAGCTCGACGACGAGGACCTCGCCAGCTTCACCACCGCGGCCGAGCGCAGCACGTACTTGTCCGCCTCGGCCCGCTACCACGCTCGCACCCGCCTGCACTCGATCCGGCGAGCACTCTACGAGCTTCGAATCGTCGACACCCCGGCGCGCAAGGGTGGCCCGGCTGCCCTCTCTGCGGTGGCGATGGCCGGCTTGATCACCCAGCCCGCAATCGCCCGCGACGTCGCCCGCTACGCCGAGGTGATCGCCACGACGCTGCGACCGGCCACCGTGGCCAGCCGGGTGAAGGCCATCCGGGTCTTCACTGACTACCTCGCCGAGCATCACCCCGCGCTGGAGCGTCTCGACCAGTTGACCCGAGCTGAGCACGTCGAGCCCTTCATTATCTGGGACCGTTCCCGGGCTCGTCGCGGCAACAACGGCGGTGGACACACAATCTCGCTTCGTCAGTTCCACCACGATCTGATCGACGTGCGGGCCTTCTTCGAGGACATCGCCGCCTGGGAGTGGTCAAACCAGCCTGCTCGACGGCTGCTGTTCTATTCCGACCTACCTCGTCTGCCCGAACCTCTCCCGAGAGCATTGCCCCCCGACATCGACCGGGACCTGATGGCTGCGGTGTCCACACTGGAAGACCCCTTTACTCGAACCGGCCTGATCGTGCTGCGCTCCACTGGCATGCGCGTCGGTGAGCTGTTGGACCTTGAGCTCGACTGCCTCGTCAACGTCGGGGTCTACGGCACCTGGCTCAAGGTGCCACTCGGCAAGCTCAACACCGAGCGAATGGTCCCCCTCGATCCCGAGCCGCTCGCCGCCCTCGATGCCTGGATGGCCCTCCGGGGGGGCCAGCGCTCCCTCCCTCATCCCCGCGACGGCCACCTCGCCGACTTCGTCTTCGTGCAAGGAGGGCGACGGCTGACCAGCTGGCGACTGGCCCGAGGTCTCGACGACGCGGCCGCGACCGCCGGCCTGCACGCCAGCGACGGCAAACCCCTGCACGTGACCATCCACCAACTGCGCCACACCTTCGTTATCTCCCCTGGTGTTTTGGTGTCGTTGACGACCCGTTTGGCGGCCTGATCGTCTCGTCAACGACAAGTATCCGCCGGTGTGTACGCGACGTCGTTTACGTTTGTCACGTGGGTTCGTTCCACGCCGAACGTGCGGTCTCCCCGCTCGATGGATCCGAGTCGTGGGTGGTGCTCGATGCCAACTTCGTCGTGCATCGAGAGGCGAGCGACTTCGTGCGTGTCCTCGGGGGTGCCGGCTCATCGTCGAACACCGTCCGGGTCTACGCGGGTCGGGTGGCGAGGTTTCTCAGTTGGTGTGAGGACCACGGCGTCGCCTGGACCTCGGTCAGTCTCGCCAACTTGGCGCACTTCAAGCACGTCTTGGAGGCAACGCCCTATCGCGGTGAGCAGCGGCGCACGGGGGCGACGGTCAACACGACGCTGACCGCCGTCTGTGAGTTCCTGCGGTTTTGCGCGAGGACCGGCGTGATCGACCAGTCGGTCGCCGGTCAGCTGTCCGAGCGCCGCTTCCTTCGCTTCACGCCGCCCGGCTTCGACGTCGGTGAGTCCGGCCAGTTCCGAACGGTGCGGGCGCGCTCTCTCAAGGCGAGGGCTGGGACCCCGTTTCCCGAGGCGCTCACCCCCGAGCACGCCGAAGCGGTCGTGGCGTCGTGTCGCCGTGCGAGAGAGACCTTCCTGGTCGTCCTCATGCGCGACAGCGGCCTGCGGATCGGGGAGACCCTCGGGTTGCGTCGTAGCGACCTGCACCTGCTTCCAGACTCACGCACCCTTGGCTGTGCGGTCATCGGCGCGCATCTGCACGTCCGCCACCGAAAGAACCCCAATGGTGCACTCGCAAAGTCACGCTTCCCGAGGACCGTGCCAGCGAGCGACGCGCTCTGCTCGGCCTACGCCGACTACGTTGTCGAGCGCACGGAGATCCTTGGAGACGACTCCGCCGACATGGTCTTCGTGAACCTCTACCACGCACCACTCGGCGCGTCGATGAGCTATCGGGCCGCCAAGGGCTTCTTCGAGCGCCTTCAGCGCGAGTGCGGCTTCCCGGTGCGCCCGCACATGCTTCGCCACACTGCGGCGACCAACTGGGTGCGCGCCGGGGTGGATCTCGACGTCGTCCAACGACTCTTGGGTCACGCCTCGCTCGCCTCGACGAGCGTGTACTTGCACGCGAGTGATGACGCGAAGCGCCGGGCGGTCGAGGCCGTCGCCGCCGGGAAGCACTACCGATGAGGGCGCTGCGCCTTGTTGCCGCTTCGGAGATGACCGGTGACGAGCAGATCGACGATCCCTCCTGGCTCGCATGGCTGCGCGCCCAGGTGGATGCGATGTGGCGTCGGGGGGAGTGGGACCACGACCACTTCTTGTTCACCGGTGACCTTGACAACGATCGGACGGTCGGGTGGCGTTGTCGCACGCCGTCGTGCCCGGCGGTCACCCGCCGCCACGGCGGTCGCTGCGACGTCTGTCGGAGGGCACAAGCGAAAAGCGGCCTTCTCGACGACGCGTTCGACCGCCGACCTCGCCGAGTGCCGTTCTTCTCGTTCGTGCTAGCCGGGTGTGCGGTCGCTCACTGCGGGCGCGAGGCCTCGAGCCACGGCCTGTGCGCAGCGCACGGCCGAGCGTTTCTTGCACGCCACGACGAGAACGTCTCCCTCGACGAGTTCGTCGCTGGCGCCGAGCCGCTCCAGGCGCTCGAGCCCTGCCTCGTTCCGGTGTGCCCGCGCCAGCAAACGAGTAGGCGCGGGCTGTGTGCGTTCCACGCCAACCGATGTCGCCGCGAGTTCGCCACGCGGCCCACGCCCGAGCAGATCGCGACGTGGGCGCAACGCCAGGCTCCGAGGCTCGGCCCTCACCAGTTCTCCTTGACGACCCTCTCGGAGACGGTCCGCTACGAGCTGTTGTACTGCCTCGAGCAACGAGACGCGCTCCCGCCACCGCTCGATCCCTCGCAGGTGCGCATCGTCGTCACGCGCCTGGTTGGTGCATCCTCGGTCCGAGACATCGACCTCGAAGCGATCGGGCGTCGTGGCGGGATGCAGAGCAACGCGGCGGCGAAGGGGCTCGTGCGCGACCTCGGCCGCTACGTGGCGAACGCGTGGAACCGCTACTGCGGTGCCGACCCCTACGCCGGTGACTGCTGGGAGGTCGGACCGCTCGGGCTCTTTCCGAACGGCTCTCGCCGCTACCCGGCGCGAGACGGCGTGGTCGACTTCGGACCCATCGGCCAGTCCTGGCTGCGCGAGGTCGCAAAGGCCTGGGCCCGTGAGACCCGGCCCTACCTCCAGAACTTGCGTCAGGGGATCAAGGCGTGTGCGCAGGCCTCGGCCGTCCTCGCCGCCGACGGCTCTGGCGACCCTTCGTTGCTCGGTGCCGGCGAGTTCGCCAGAGTGCTCGAGGCACTCTCGGGCCTTCGCCGTCAGGATGGAACCCTCTACTCGGCGAGCTTTCGCAACCTGCTGCTCTGTCGCTTCTGTGAGATCGTCGACTTCGCTCGGGCAGCGGGCCTCATGACGGGCGTGCCCGATGCGTTCTCCTCGGCGCGGCGCAGCCGGGTCGTCTCCGAGCCCAACGAGGACGAGATCGGCAAGGCGCTCCCCGACACGGTGATCCGTCAACTGGACCAGCACATCGACCTCCTCGGCCCAAGGGGCCGGATGGGCCCGATCGCAGCTAGCGACCTCCAGGCGATGCACCAGACGATCTACAAGATCCTGCGCGACACCGGCCGGCGCCCCGGGGAGGTGGCGAGTCTCAGGGTCGGCTGTGTCGAGGTGGTCAACGGCCAGCACAGCCTCGTCTACGACAATCACAAGGCGGGCCGCTTCCGCCGGCGCCTGCCGATCACGACCGAGACCGCAGACGTGATCAGTTCGTGGGAGCGCCGCCGCACGGCGCTACCGATGCCACCCTCAGGCGCCAAGTGGCTGTTCCCCTCCCCGCTCCTTCGTGCCGCGCGCTCGGCCGGCCACCTGACCGCCGGTGGCATCGGAGCCGAGTTCCGCGCCTGGGTGCGCACGATCCCGGCGATCGACGCCGAGGTGCTCGGCAGCGACGGGAGACCGATCCCCTTCGACCGTTCGAGGATCATTCCCTACGCGCTGCGTCACTCCTACGCTCAGCGCCACGCAGACGCGGGTGTTCCCGTCGACGTGCTGCGAGACCTGCTCGATCATGTCTCGGTGCAAACGACGATGGGGTACTACGCGGTTTCCTTGAAGAGAAAGCGTCAGGCGATCGCCCAGGTGGGCTCCCTCGCCCTCTCGGCGAGTGGTGACGCTGCGCCCTTCACTGACCCGCTCGCCTACGAGCGGGCCTCGGTGTCGGTCCCCTTCGGCAACTGCACCGAGCCGGCCAACGTGCGCGCCGGCGGCGGGCACTGCCCGATCCGCTTCCAGTGCGCGGGGTGCACCTTCTACCGGCCCGATCCCTCCTTTCTCCCCGCGCTCGAAGCGCACGTCGCCTCTCTACGCGCCGATCGGGAGAGTGCGCTTGCGATGAATGCCGACAGTTACGTGGTCACCAACTTGGCCGCCGAGATCGACGCTTTCGTCGGTGTCACCGAGGCGATGCGCCGCCGCCTCGGTGAGTTGGAGCCAGCGGAACGTGCCGAAGTCGAAGAGGCGAGCCGAGTCCTTCGCCGCGTCCGCGGTGCCCGGCGCATCCCACTCGCCGTGAAGGAGACCGGATGACGCCCACGAGGCCGACCGAGGCGCGCGCAGCTATTCTGCGTAGCGCACGGGAGAAAGTGAGCAGGGAGAAGCGCGACCGAGCGTTCGCCGCGATCGAGGCCCTCGAAGCCCAAGGGGTGCCCATCAGCTTCACCGCGGTCGCGGCGGCGGCTGGCGTGTCGCGCTCGCTCGTGTACGCACAAGGAGTTCGTGACCGGGTGGAGATCGCCCGAGCGAGGCAGATCGAGCCCGGCCGACCTCCCGCTACGCCCCGCTCCGACAAGCACCCCGTGACCCACGAGAGCCTTCGGACCGACCTCGCAGTCGCTCGAGAGCAGATCCGCCAACTGCGCGCTGGAGAAGCCGCCCTCAGAGCGCGCCTGCGCCTCCAGCTCGGTGTCGAGATGGAGGCGCCGGAGCAAGAGAAGCTCGTCACCCGAGTCGCCGAGCTGGAGGCGGCGAACCGCCAGCTCGTCGCAGAGCGTGACGCGAAAGCCCTCGAGACTGTGGGCGCCACACGCCGGATTGTCGAGCTGGAGGACGAGCTGAGCGCGGCGCGTGAGAGCTTGCGGCGGGTCATCCGGGAACAGAATCGGCCACGCTGAAGCCGATGCCCTCCGCCTGCGCCCCCGTGTTCGCCCGAGGGTCGTCGGCGACGTGCCACACGTGCCAGACACCGAGAACTAGCTGGTCACCAGGTACTTCTCGCAGTCCACTACAGATAACCTATGCCACCACCCTGGTGAACGCCGGGTGCTCGCTGCAGTCGCTCATGGCGATGCTCGGCCACGTGTCAGCCGAGATGAGCCTGCGCTACGGCCGACTCTTTGACGTGACCGTGCGTGCCGACTACGAAAAAGCCCTCACCTTGGCCAAGGATCGTCTCGGACCGGTGCTCCCCGAACGGACCCCGGTCACCCTCGCCACCGACTGGCGCAGTGTCGCGCTGATCAAAGCGCGCCTCGGCGCTGGCTACTGCGTGCGCACGCTCGCCCAGGGATCGTGCGCCTACACAAACATCTGCGAACACTGCCCGAACTTCCGCTCCGACGCCACCTTTCTGCCCATCTTGCTCACTCAACGCGTCGACACCGAAGGACTGGTCGCCGACGCGGGGCCCGGCGTTGGGGCGAGGAAGCGGCCCGACACCGACGTTTGCTCGAACGTCTCGATCGGCTCATCTCGGACGCGGAGTCCGCATGAGCGTGGATGTGGTCGCACGAGTGGAGTCAGCCTGCGCTCAGTTGGTCGAACGAGGCGAAGCCGTTACCTTCGCCGCCGTCGCCGCGCACGCGAGCGTGGCCAAAGCCACCCTCTACCGACGGCTTGAATTGCGTGCAGTCGTCGAAGAATATCGACGCAGTGATCGAGAGGCGCACTCGCTCAACGGCATCATCGTTGAGCTCGACCTCCTTCGCCAAGGACTCGAAGCTGTCGCGGGAAAGGTGCGCCGTCACGAAGAAGAACTTCGTGCCCTACGAGGTCAGATCGTCAAGAAGAAATAGACACCACCGGGAACGTTCTGACGCATCGTCCTAAGAGAGGATTGGCCGGTTAACCCCTGAGTGTGATCGACGTGGAGTCGTTATGGAGTTGAGAACAATCAATGTCGAACGTGCGCACCATGCCCAGCACCACACTAGTAAGAAGGCTGGCCCGGTCGGCGTCGAACAGTCGAGTGAGCATGCGTCCCACCCGGTCGTCATTCAGGCCTGCGACCTCGCGCTCGCTGAGACCGAGCAGGTCCGCGTCGTAAGTAGAGGCCCACTCGCCCATGGCGTACACCGGACCGTGGTGCACCACGAGATTGCGCACCACGACCCCGAGGACTTTGGCGGGCGCGAGGCGTAGTCGAGCGTCATTGTCGGGCACGGCGCGTTCTAGCGCCTCATCGAGTTCCAGTCGATGAAGAAAGTGATTCACTATCGGCTTCGCCCCGAGTAGGTGCGACTCGAGTTCGATCTCGTCGACGTCCGCCAGTGCCATAACTGCTCCTCACCATCCACCCGCTGTTGCATGAGGCGTATATGCTTACAGCGACGAAAGGGTGGATGGTAGTGGCGAAGAAGAAGAGTGGCGAAGACTTTGAAGCCGAACGTCGGCGCATCATGACCGAACTCAGTCAGATCGGCTTCGTGTTACCGGGCAGCGTCACCTCGCGCCGTTCACGCTGCGGGAATCCTGGCTGCTCGTGCCACGACGAACCACCCAAGCTCCACGGTCCCTACCAGACCTGGACGCGCGCGGTCCACGGAAAAACGGTCACCCGCAACCTCACGGAGCAACAAGCTGAACGCTACGCTCCCTGGTTTGATGATGCCCGACGCCTGCGGAGTCTGGTGAGTGAACTCAAGGAACTCTCACTGCGAGCCGCGAGCCAAACCGAAAATTGGGAAATACGAAAATGACGAGATAACACTCGCTCGATGTGCGGAAAGAGAGCTGGACGTATGACCGTCTACGATAAACCGTCGCCCGATGACGGTTTACCTGAAATGAACTCGGAGCGACCTGAGCGGTCGTCGCCAGTATGACCGTTGTCCGTGCACGGTAAACGGTAAACGGTAAACGGTAAACCTTGCTCGTCAGCGACGCCGAGGAACGGCTCGTGCAGGCTTACTCGTGCGGGTGTCGGCTTCAGGACTGGCAAGCTGTCGCTCCAGGTCCGTGAATGCAGCGATCACCTCAGGAGCCTCAAATG
>JAJYPU010000071.1 GCA_021795095.1 Actinomycetes bacterium
GCGTCGCGCAGGGTCGCGGCGCGCGAGTTCGTCACGCGACGCAGCGCGCCGTTGCCGAGGATCCGCCGCGCCGCCGTCGGTGACCACGAGAAGGGTGTCGCGGGTCGCCCACCGCGTTCGACCAGCCACGCGTCGATCCGACGGTGACGGTCGGTCGCGACGGCGCCCAGCCGCTCGGCGAGCGTGCGCCGGTTCGCGTCGGTGACGGTGAACGCCTCGCGTGGCGCGTCGCCGATGACGCGCGCGAGGGCATCGGGGGCCATCGCGCGCACCGTGAGCTCGGGGTGGCTCATCGGCGCACCACCATCAGCACGTCGTCCACGGCGGCGCCGAGCACGGTCACGTCCACGTCGTCACTCGCGAGCTCACCCGTGGCCGTCGAGAACATCGCGACCCGCCACGGCGTCACGGACGTGCGCAGCGTGTGCACGAGCGCGTGGTAGCGCATCAGGCGAGCGGCGCTCGTGCCGATGGGCGAGGTCGTGACGTCCACGAGCACCGTCGACGCGGTGGACTCGGTGCTGTTGCCGATGACCAGGTCGATCACGTCGCTCAACACGACTGCACCGCCCGCGAGGGGTAGTCGCGACCGCAGTGCGGTGCGCACCGACCACGCGGCGGGCACGGTGGCGAGTGCCCGCGCGAGCGTCGCGGCGTGCGCGCTGACCTCGGTGGCGAGTCGGGCTCGCCCGTCGGCGTCGAGGTCGTCGAGGGTGCTGCGCAGTTCGCGCGACGGCCGGTCGACGCGCCAGGCACGCAGCGCGTCGTCAAAGGCGTTATCGCTGCGATGGCCGACCGCGATGAGGCGCACGAGCTGGGCGACGAGCGCACCGCGCAGTCGGCCGATCGGGGCGCGGGCGATGTCGATGGCGTCGGCGTGGCGCACGACGTTCGCCGCGGTGATGACAAGCGGCGACGTACGTGAGAAGCGGTCGCTCACCTCGGCGAGCCCGTCCTCGAGGATGGCGCGCAGGCCGGTGGCGGTCTCGGTGTCGCGCGGCGGACGCTCAGCGCGCTCGCCGCGCAGCACCTCGAGGATCGAACCGCAGGGGGTGGAGGTCGTCAGGGTCACGAACCACTCTTGCGCCCACCTGTGACACCGTTTAACGTGACGCCGTGTTCCTCGCCGTCTTCACCTTCTTTGTCGTCGCCGTCATCGTGCTCAGCGTGCTCGTCGTGCGCTTCGCCATCCGCCGGGACCGCGAACGACGGGGCTAACGATCGAGGCGCGCCTCGAGGTCCTTGATCGCCCGGTCGAGGTCGGCGATGGCCCGTTCGATGACCGACAGACGAGCGTTGACGATGGCCTCGACGCGCTCGTCGACGCGTTGGTCGACCTGTTCGCGCAGTCGCGAGTCGAGTGAGTCAACGAGCGGTTGGGCGAGCTGCTTGAGGCGGTCGCGCAACTCGTGGGACCTGGGATTCGGCTCGTCGCTCACGCGGCCAGATTACGCCGGCGCGGGCGGGCAGTAGACGCCGGCGTTGAACTGCAGGGTGTTGAACTCACCCGACCACGGGGGGTTCAACAGGGTCGACTCCTCGCTCGCGAGCGCCGAGCGCGGCGAGCAGACCGCGCTGAAGGCGATGTACCCGCGGATGTTGCTGCCCGGCGTGCCTAACACCGGCACGGGACCACCGCCGCCGAAGGCGAGTGCGACGAAGACCGGCATCGGCGCGTTCGCCAGGTGGTAGTTGCGATATTCGGACTGCGAGGCGTACACGCCCGCGTTGAGTGAGGGGTCGACCGAGGCGATGCCCATCGACCAGCCCTTCAGCATGGCCGCCCAGTAGCCGGTGTATTGGGCCATGGTGGCGTTGGACGCGCCGCCGGGGGCGTCGAGGCCCGAGTGGGAGTCGGGGTAGCCCTCGGGGTCCAGGATCACCCAGTCGGGCTTGAGGCCCACCCCGAGGCTCCGGTACTGGTCGATCTGGGTCGCCACCCACGCCCCGGCGGTGAAGCCGTGTTTGTAGTAGGTCGCCGCCGCCACCGCCTCACCCGGCAGTGGCCCGCTAATCGTCCAGAACGAGAGCCAGGTCACGCGTTTGTGGGCGTTGTAGATGCTCTGGCCCATGAGGAAGTCCGGGGAGTTGGCCACGCTCGTGGTGCTGGTGAACCCGACCCACGGCGAGGCGGTCGTGCCGAGCCCGCCGGTCTCGCTCACGATCGGCCACCCGTCGAGCACCGACTGGGTCCACTTGCTGAAAGGTATGGCGTACACGCCAACCCCCTGGGGCGGCGGCGAGTTGATGCCCGCGGCGTAGAGGCTGAGCGCCCCGTTCAGCACGAGCCCGGTGACGACGGTGCCCACTGTGCGCGCCGAACTCCCGGCGGTCACCGACACGTCCGTCGAGGTCCACGGCGCGAAGCCGCTCGGGCTCGCAAGGACGAAGAGATCGCCCCAGTTGGCGGCCTGTCCCGCGATGGTCACCTGGGTGGGGGTGACGCTCAAGAACAGCGCGCCGTTGAGCGGTGGCGAACCCGACGCGACCGCCGTCACGTTGAGCACGGTCCAGGGGAACGTCGGGGTTGGGTTGGCGGCGGTGGTGGTGGTGGTGGTGGTTGTCGGCGCGATCAACGTGGTGGTCGTCGAGGTAGCCGTCGCCGGCGCGAAGGCGGTGCTCTGGTTGAAGCTCGTCAGCGGTGCGCTGAAGAGCTCGACCGAGCCGAGCGGATTGAGCGCCGCGACGAAGACGCTCGTCGAGGAGGACGCCGCGGCGAGGGGCCCGTGCAGTCGAGGACCCCCGGTCATGCGGGTCACGTCCTGGACCAGCCAGGTCGTGGGATTTGTCGGGTTGACCGAGAACACCTGGAGGTCGCCGTTGGCCGCGGTGGCGGCGACCGCGGGGATCGGACCGGGGATGACGACGGGGTCGCTCGAGGACTTGGCGGCGTGGGCCACTTGGGTGAGGTTGACCGGGGCGCTCGCGACGTAGGGGACCGGATCGGCACTGTTCCAGGCCAACGTGATCAGCTCGATGGTGTTCTGCGCGGTGCGCGCCGCGACCATCGCGCTCTGACCGGCGACGACGACGTTGGCCAGGCCCGCTGCGAACGTACTCCCCGTGATCGAGCTGAGGTCGGTGGCGACGGTCGCATGCCAGGCCTGGCCGGGGTGGGTGTGCACCCAGGTCCAGGAGGCTGCGTCGTTCGGGCTCAGCATGATGAGGTGGCCGTTGGTGTCGACGTAGAGCACGTCGACCGCGCCCGACGGGTCGATGAAGGGGATCGGGTCGGCGGCCGGTAGCGGAGCGTCCAGGCCGAGCGAGCGGTCGGACCACTGACTCGAGCCCGACGTCGATTGGGTCAGCACCGCGACGTCGTTGCTCGCCGTGCGATACGCGATGGCCCCGGTCGTGCCATTACTGGTGCCGTGCGGTCCCCCGAGCATCGTCGAGTTGTTCACCGCCGCGCTCATCGACTGCGCGTTCCACGGCAGTGGACCCGTGCCGTTGTTGAGGAACTCATAGAGCGGCAGACCCGAAGGACCCGAGTTCGCCGAGGGTCCCGTCGCGCCGCCGACGTGGTCAGCGACGCTGACGAGCCCGGCGCCGAGCATCGCGCCAACGAGGGCGAGTCGTGCCAGGCGCGCGCGACTACGTGCAGCGGGGGTCGTCCGTCGTCTTGTGATACCCGTTAGTCTACGGGCGAGGTCTCGCCGGATTCCGGCGCCACCGGGCGCCGTTAGGCAGCGCGCGCGGCGATCGCGACCGCCTTCGACGTGGGGCTTCGTCGATCGGCGACGACGTAGCGCACGACGACGTGGTAGATCACGCCCGCGCTGAGCCGTCTAATGATGAGCGACGCGCCTCGCCTCGGGGCCGCGGCCCAGGTCCGCCCGTTGTTAAGTGAGTACTGGAACGAGCTGACGGTGAGTGCGTCGGGCACCGTGGCGAACAGCTGCGCCCCGCCGGTGAGCGGTACCACGCGCGTGATCGTGGGCGCGCGCAGCGACGCGCGCGTCGGCGTGACGGTGATCAGTGTGTTGAGCAGTGTCGCGTTTTGATAGGTAACCGTCACTGTGAGGGGACCCGGCAGCGAGTTCGAGACGCGCACCGAGCCCGCACCGCTCGCGTCGGTAGTGACCGAATAGGACGCGCTGCCCGCGCCGGTCTGGCTCGAGGGGTCGGCGTTGAAGCGCACCACGCCGCCTGGCGCACTCGCGGCAACGGACACTGACGCGTTGGCCACGGGTCCGCCGTCTTGGTTGCGCAACGCGAACGTGACGGTCGCGGCGCTATTCGCGCGCACCCTGTCCGTCGACACCCTCGCCGTGCTCGCGCCGGCGTCAAAGGCGATGGGGCAGAGCCCGCTGAGGAAGGTGGTGGCGTTCGGGCTGCCGAGACCCGACGCCATGTCGTAGCCCGGCCCGGCGTTGTAGACGCCGACGCCGAAGATGTCGTTGTTGCCACTGGTCACATCGTTGAAGCCGGTGGTGGCCATGGCGTAGAGCGCCGGGTTGATCAGTCCGAGGCGACTGACCCCGCACTGTTGGGCGCCGACTGCGACGAGGGCGCTCACGAGCGGCGCGCCGATCGATGTGCCGCCGATGCTCGACCACCCCGAACCGCAGTTCGCGCCGCAGTCGATCACCCCGGTGCCGGTGAAGTACTGGATGAACCCGGTCGACGGGTCGGCCATCACCGAGAGGTCCGGCACGAGCCGCATGGATTCGCTCGGGGCGATCCCGGGGGCGTTCTGCCACGCGGGCCGCGACCAGATGGTCGACACGCCGCCGCCACCGGCGCCGCCGCCGCTACCGACCCCCGAGTTCCAGACGGACTCACTGAGCGGCGCGATGTTGGTCACGCTCAGGCCGCCGACCCCGGTGACCAGGGGCTGGGACGCCGGGTCGTCGACCGCGGGCGCGTTGGTGGTGATGCCGTTGCAGTCCGAGGAGCCGTTGTCGCCCGAGGCGGCCACGACGGTCTGGCCCTGGGCCGCCATCTGCTCGAAGATCGCCTGCTCGGCGTTGACCGCCCCGTTCGGGTCCTGCTCGCAGGTACCCCAGGACGTCGTGACGACCGACGCGGTGTTGTCGTCGGCGATCCGCTGGTACGCGTCAACCGGGCCGGCGGAGTTGTTCGGTGCCGAGTAGACCGCGATGGCCGCGCCCGGGGCGAGCGCGGTGGCCTCTTCGACGTCGAGGGTCGCCTCGTCGCTGTAGGCCCCGGTGGCGCCGCCGTCGACCTTGACGTTGGTGATCGTCGGCGTGAGCCCGTAGCACGCGTCGTAGGTCGCGACGTCGCTCGGGCTGTAGCTGCCGAGCTCGTAGACCGCGATCGTCGCACCGGCGCCGGTGAAGCCGTTCGCCCACGCCGAGTCGAGTCCGTAGAGTCGGGCCTGCTGCTGGACGCTGTAGCCGCCGAGCCCGTTCGGGGTCGTCGCCGACGGGGACTGGCCGCCCGTTGCGTTCGCGCACGTCGTCGGCGTGGCCACGTGGTTCGTGACGCGTCGTGACAGGGCGAGGGCGTGCGGGGTCACCACGGTCGACAGTCCGGCTACGGCGCGCACGTCGTGGGCGATCGGCGCGGGGAGCGTAGCGGGGGTGACGAGCTGGGCGGCGAGATGCGTAGGGGTGCGCACCGTCGCCATCGACGCCGAGAAGGCCCGGGCGATGTCGGTGGTCGAGCCACTGACGGGCAAGATGATCCGACCGCGACTTAGTGCGCCGACGCGCAGGTGGAAGGACGTGAAGTAGCGGCGCACCGCGTCGACCACGTTGGCGCGCGCGCCGAAGCGCGCGGCGAACTGGGCGGTGGTGAGAAAGTGCCGATAGTTCGCCGACGCGGGGTTCGTGAGGTCCGCGAGGAACGCGGTCAGGGCCGCGTGATCGGGTTCGGTGAGCGCGACGTCAAAGGAGGTCGTGATCGGTCCGGCGACACTCGTGTACGTGGGGGGAATCGCGGCGGGTTGCGCGACGACGATGCGGGCCTGAGCGCCTCCGGCACTCGCGAGCGGCACGAGTCCGACGACGACCGCGGCCGCGAACGCGACGGCCGAAGCGAGGCGAGGGGATCGGTGGTTCACGGAGCCAGCCTAGAAAACGTGTGGCGCGTGTGGCGCGCAGTCGCTCAACTTTTGTCGGTGACGACGAACCCCGCGGCCGCGTAGCGTTTGCTCAGGTCACCGCACTCGGCGCAGATCGACGGCGGGACCACACCGAAACGCATCAGTTGACCAAAAATTGCACAACCGACGCAGTAGCCGAAGAATCCCTCGAGTGACGCGGCACCGATCAATGGCACCAGGATCCAACGCGCGACGGACCAACTCGCACTCAACCAGACCACGATCGTGGCGAGCGTGAGCACGGCGCCGATGCCCTGGGCGAAGCGCTTGGGCGGGCCGGGCACCTCGCGTCGCCAGGACGTCAGCCGCGGGCCGGCGACCCGCGTCGCGAACTGACCGAGCGGTGAGAGCGTCGGCCCCGTGAGCACGCGCGCGACGAACCCGTAGGCGAGTGGGATCATCATCCAACGCACGTCTCCGAGCAGGGCGACGAGCGCCATGGCAACCACGCCGAGGGCGACGGTGCGCGCCGCGGCGTCGTTTACGGGGTTAGGGAACGAGAGCAGCCTCTTCATCCAACAAATCCTAGTGGAATAGTCAACAATTCGCTACTCACGCACCGAGCGCGAGATGGACGGTCGTCGCCGCCCCGATCGCGACGATGAGCCAGCGCACGGTCGCGGGTTGGAGCCGGCGGATGACCACGGTGCCCAACCACCCACCGACCAGGGTGCCGACCAGGATCATGTAGATGGCCTCCTGGGCGAGGTGACCCCGCACGAGGAAGACGACTGCGGCCACCACGTTGATGATCAGCGACAGCAGGTTGCGCAGCCCCTGCAGTTCGCCGAGTTCGAGCGGCAGGGCGACGGCCATGATGGCGAGCAGCACGATGCCGAGGCCCGCGCCGAAGTAGCCCCCGTAGATGGAGGCGAGGAAGACCCCGACGAAGAGGACCCGGCGACGCGACGGGTGGTGGTGGTCGAGGTGGGCGAGGCGCGCGGTGATCAGCGGTGAGAGGGCGTAGACGACGGTGGCGACCCCGATCAGCCACGGGACGACGGTCTCGAAGGCCTTGGGCGAGCCAAAGAGCAGCAGGGCGGTGCCGACCAGGGTGCCCGCGAGGCAGATCGGCGCCAGGGAGGCGACGATGGTCGAGTGGCGGCGGATCTCGTGGCGGAACCCCCGAATGCCGCCGAAATAGCTCGGCACCACGCCGACGGTCGACGAGACGTTCGCCTGCAGCGCCCCCACGCCCATGGCGAGCATGGTCGGGAAGGTGATGAAGGTGCCGCCGCCGGCGATGCCGTTCGCCATTCCCGCGGCCACGCCGGCGATGAGATAGATCACGAGTCGCCACGGCAGCGCGAGGGAGACCGAGACCATTGTCACTACTCTACGAAGGTGCTCCACGTGCGACTTCAGACCGTGCCATCGAATACCGTGGTTGGCATCGTGCGTGCCCTACCGTTAGCGACGTGTACCTCATGACCGGCGAACTGATCGTCCCGCGCGACGCGCCGAGCGACTTGATCCGCGCGGCCGGCGGCATCATCATGCGCGTCACCGCGGCCGGTCGTACCGAGATCGCCTGCATCTACCGCGAGTCGCGCGGCGACTGGACGTTCCCCAAAGGCAAACTGGACGCCGGCGAGACCTTCGAGCAGGCCGCGCTGCGCGAGGTGCTTGAGGAGACCGCCATGCACTGTCGGGTGGTGCGCTTCATCGGCACGACGAACTACACCCACCGCAAGGGCCGACCCAAGATCGTCGCGTACTACCTCATGGTCGTCGACGGCGGGGACTTCGAGCCCAACGACGAGGTCGACGACCTCGTCTGGCTGCCGATGGACCGCGTCCGCGAGCACCTCACGTGGGACCGCGACCAAGAGCTGTTCGACATCGCCGTCACCCTGCCCGAGATCCAATCACTGGCGTCGTGAGCGGCGCGACCCGCGTCGGGTCCGTTACGGGATGATGGTCGGCACCTGGGTGTAGGCGCCAAGCCAGCGCTTCGTGAGCGAGGCCATCGTGCCGTTGGCGCGCAACGTCGCCAGGGCGAGGTCGACGCAGCCCACGAGGGGGTTGCCCTTTTGGAACACCAGCGCGTAGTGGTTACCGGTCGAGGGGAACTGGCCGACCACGGTGGCGAAGGGGCTGCCGTTGGAGTCGACGAGCTGGGACGTGGTCATGTAGTTGCCCGTCGGCGTGTCGATGACGAGCGCGTCGATCACGCCGCTCTCGAGCGCCGCCACCAGCGCCGCCATCGTCGAGTACGACTGGGTCTTGGTGCGCGGATGGATGTAGCGCGTGATGTAGGCGAGCCCGGGAGTGCCGGCCAGGTCGCCGTAGCGGTAGGTGCGCAGCTGGCGCGGGTTGTGGTTCGTGACGATCGGGTTGTCCTTCAGCGCCACGATCGCCTGGTGGATGTCGTAGTAGGAGGTTGAGAAGCTGACCGCCTTGGATCGCGCGGGGGAGTAGGTGATCTCGTTCGCGTCGAAGTCGAAGGGCTTCTTACCCGCGAGGTAGCTCGTCGCGTAGGGCTGGACAACCCAGGTGACGTCGCGCCGCGCGACTCCGAGCTGACTGGCGATCGCGTAGACCACGCCGGCCTCGTAACCCTGGCCATTGGCGGGGTGGTTCTGGACATACCACGGCGAGGACACCGGGTTGTCGGTGGCCACGGTGAGGTGTCCGCGCACGTGCTCGAGCGAGGGCATCTCGGTGCGGCAGATGGCCAGTCTCGACGTGAAGGAGGTGGCCGCCCCCGTCGACGTCGCGAGCGTCCCACCGAGGGCGACGGCCATCGCGACCGCCACTAGCCGAGGCGCGATTCGTCCGTGAAACGACGAATTGCGTTGACGGTGCATGGTTAGCCGATTGTACTTCGCGCTGGAATTTCCGGACCGTCACCGGCTCGGGTTCACGCGGGCTCGCTGCGCCCCGTCGGGACGCACGTTGTAGGATGGAAGGACTTGGAGAGGTGGGTGAGTTCGGTTTAAACCACATTCCTGCTAAGAATGCGGCCTGTTAACGCGGGCCCGAGGGTTCAAATCCC
>JAJYPU010000072.1 GCA_021795095.1 Actinomycetes bacterium
GTAGCGACCGCGCAGGTGCTCGGGGGCGATCTCGTTGACGAGCGCCGAGCCGACGGGCTGGAGCATGGTCTCGGCGAAGGCGAAGATCACCATCGAGACACTCAGCGTGATGAACGCAACGGCGGGCGGCATCGCCAGTGCGGCGGCCAGCGCGATCCAGAAGATGCACCAGAGCGCGCCAACGACGGCCAGCACGCGCGTGCGGCTGTGCCCGTCGATTCGGTTGAGCGTCCAGAGCTGCGCGAGCACGATGGTCGAGGTGTTGAAGAAGAAGATGACCCCGATGTCGTGCACGCTCAGATGCAGGTTGTTGACCACGAAGAGGCTGTAGCCCGCTTCTTGGGACCCGTAGCCACCGATCATGAGTACGAGCGCCGCGAGGACGTACTGCACGAGACGGCGATCGGCGAGGACCGTTCGCCACCCGTCGGAATTGCGCACGGGATCGTCGTGGACGATGCGAACCGGACCACCGTAGCGGCGCAGGGTCACGTAGATGGCGCCGGTGGCGAACATGGAAACGGCGTTGAGCAGGTAGAGCGCGCTGAACGTGCGCGGGTGGCTGAGGTTGACGATCGATGCCGAGACGAGGCTCCCGAAGCCGATGCCCAAGTTGAGGAGCATGAAGTTGAAGCCGAAGGCCCGCTGGCGGTGCTCCTCACTCACGAGTCGCGCAAGGAGTGTCGAGTTGGGTCCCCACCCGGCACCACCGAGGATAGAGAGCGTGATCGCGACGATCGCCGCCGACAGTCGTGTCGTGACGAAAGCCCACGCAATCAGGGTGAACCCCATTGAACCGTAACTGACGATCGCGATTCGAAATGGACCGAATCGGTCGACGAGCGTGCCCCACAGGGGACTGGTCGCGAGGCTCGCCACCGCCGAGGCGGCGAGCAGGAGTGTGGCGAACTCGGTGGAGAAGTGACGTACGTTGTGCAGGTAGACGACGTAGAACGAGAGGGTGAGTCCCGTCCCGAGGGCGTTCAAGAACGTGCAGAGGTAGAAGACCCGCATCGGAGTCGTCAGAACCTTCCGGAAGGAGGTCGGCAAGAGGGTTTCGAAGAAATTCACGAGTTGACCAGGCTACTGCGGACGGCGACCTTCGTGAAAGAGTTCGTGAAGGAATTCACCCCGTGCGCGATACGATGGCGGTATCGGCCGCCAGGTCGCGGTCGCAAAGGGGAATCATGGTTATACGGCGGTCGTCCCGGTCTACGGGCCTGCTTGAGGAACTCGCCCCTGACGTCGAGCGGTTGCTCAATCGACACCTTGAGGCACCACGGTTGTGGTATCCGCATGAACAGATCGACTGGGGTGCGGGCACGTCATTCGCCGATCGCCCGTGGGCGCCCACCGATTACCCGCTGCCCGATGGCGTGCGAAGCTCGATCTACGTCAACTTGCTGACCGAGGACAACCTTCCCTACTACACGACTACGCTGTCGCGTCTCTCGTCACCGACACACCCGATTGCCGACTGGAACCACCAGTGGACGATGGAGGAGAATCGCCACGCGATGGTGATGCGCGACTGGGCCCACATCAGTCGCTGCATCGACCCGGTGCTCTTGGAGGACGGACGTCGCGTTCAGATGTACCAGGCGATGGTGCCGGCACCCGAGACCTTCGCCGATCTCATCTGCTACGTGGCTCTCCAGGAACGCGCCACTCAGGTCGCGCACCGCAACACCGCCGCGCACCTGCCCAAGGACGACAAGATCGGTCGCAACCTCCTCGGACTCGTGGCGGGTGACGAGACGAAGCATTACCTCTTCTATCGAGACTTGACGTTGGCTGGCTTCGCCATCGATCCGTCGCTCATGATGGTGGCCGCGGCCAAGCAGGTGAGCGCGTTCGCGATGCCCGGCACCGGGATTCCAGGCTTCACCCGTCACGCGGTTCGCATCGCGAAGGAAGGCATTTACGGACTCACCCAGTTCGCCCGTGACGTCCTTGACCCCGTGCTCACGTTGTGGGACATCAACCATCTTGAAGACCTGACGCCGGACGCCGAGCGCGCTCGCATCGATCTGACTGCCGTGGTCGCTACGTTGAGCGCGAGTGTCGAGCGGCTCGCCGCCAAGACCGGTCGCCCGGCTCTGATCTGATCACTCCTTGGAGTTGGCGACTCGCCTTAAGTACTCCTCGAATGCTGCCTGCTGGGTTTGCACCGTTCGACGGTCCCGTTCGTGCATCGAACCACCACGCACGACGAGATAGATAAGAGTTCCGAGCAGCGGTAGCACGAGGATGCCGATTACCCAGGCCGCTTTCTGTGGCCCGCTGAGGTCGTGACTGCGCATGATGTCCGCAAGTACGTGGAAGACCAGCATGAGCCAGAAGGCGAAGAGGACCACGTACGCGGTCGTGACGAAGACGTCCCACAGGGGGTAGTTGGTGGCGAACACGGTACTCCTTTCCACTCAAAACTAATCACCGGTGGCGCGTAGCTCGGCGAGCCGCGTGCGAAGGGTGGTTTCGTCACCGCGCAGTTCGAGGATCTTGGTCCGTGAACGACGGCCGTGGACGAGTTCGACCATAGCGGTCGACAGGCCGAAGGCATCGGCGACCACACGCAGCGCCTCGTCACTGGCAGCCCCATCCACGGCGCGCGCCCGCACCCGCACGACGAGTGCGCCGTCGTAGTCGCCGCCGACCTCACCGCGGCGCGACCCGGGATGGACGTGGACGGTCACACGCACGACGAACGACGCAGTCCGACGCACGAGTCTTTGGTCATGGGACTGTTCTACCAACTCCGAGTCGGTCGATGGCGAAGCCTAGGATTGGAAAAACTGAGGCAAAGGGGGACTCGTGGGGCTCAGCATGGCCGAGGCAGTCGCGGCAGTTTCGAGACCGGGGCAGCCCTTTGAGACTGTCGAGGAGTCGTACGCCGGCGTGAGCTACCGGGTGTTTAAGAATGCACCGCCCACGCTCAAGCAATACTTCGACCAGTTGCGCGGAGACGAGCGGACGTTCATCGTCTACGAGGACGAGGAGTGGACGTTCAATGAGGTGAAGGACGAGATCGACGCGCTCGCGAACGTTCTCGTGCACCATTACGGCGTCGCGGTCGGCGACCGCGTGGGCATCGCCATGCGAAACCTGCCCGAATGGACGATCGCTTTCGGGGCGATCGTCTCCATTGGCGCGGTGTCGGTCTCGTTGAACGCGTGGTGGACCGAGGACGAGCTCGACTACGCGATCAACGACGCCGGCCTCTCAGTCCTAGTGGCTGATTCCGAACGGGTCACCCGGGCCCAGGCGCCGTGCTTGCGTGCCGGCGTGCCAATCCTCGGTGTGCGCCTCGATGAGTTATTGCCGCTCGGCCCGGGGGTCGAGCGTTGGAAGGACCTCGTCCGAGTGGGCGCACCCATGCCTGACGTGACGGTTCTACCGGATTCGGACGCCACGATCCTCTACACCTCGGGTACGACGGGCATGCCCAAGGGGGCCGTCTCGACACATCGCGCGGTCAGCCAGTCGATCATGGCGTTCGCCGCGAATTCGGCGATCAATGACGCACGTCGAGACCCCAACAGCGGGTCAGGCCAAGCGCCGTGCTTCATCCTCGTGGTGCCGCTGTTCCACGTGACGGGTTGCATCCCGGTGATGATGTCGTGCGTCGCGTGGCACTTCAAACTCGTGATGATGTACCGCTGGGAGCCGGAGCGGGCGCTCCAGTTGATCCAACGACACCGCGTGACTAGCTTCGTCGGCGTGCCGACCCAGAGTTGGGACCTAATGGAGAGCCCTCACTTCGACGACTACGACACGAGTTCGCTCACCCTCGTCGGTGGTGGCGGTGCTCCGGCGCCAGCGGCGCTGGTCAGCCGGGTTGAGCACACCTTCGCCAAAGGTCGGCCGTCACTGGGCTACGGCATGACTGAGACTAACGCGTACGGACCCGGGAACTACGGCGACGATTACGTGAGCCACCCGACCTCGACGGGCCGATCCCGCACGATCGTGCTCGACGCATCGATCCGTGACCTGGACGGCCACGAGGTGCCCGTCGGTGAGCGTGGCGAGATCTGGCTGAAGGGTCCCATGCTGATTCGCGGCTACTGGAAGAAACCGGAAGCCACGGCGGCGGCAATCACTGATGGGTGGCTGCGAACCGGTGACATCGGTCACGTGGACGAGGACGGTTTCTTGTACATCGAAGATCGGATGAAGGACATCATCCTGCGAGCGGGGGAGAACGTCTACTCGGCCGAGGTCGAGTCGGCGATCTACGAACTGCCCGCCGTCTATGAAGCGGCCGTCGTCGGTCTCCCACACGAGCGACTCGGCGAAGAGGTGGCCTGCGTCGTACGACTCAAAGACGGTGCATCCATGAGCGAGGACGAATTGCGTTCCCACCTCGCGTCGAAGCTGGCGGCCTTCAAGATCCCCACCCGGGTCGCGTTCACGAAGGAGCCGTTGCCCCGAAATCCCGCGGGCAAACTGCTCAAGCGCGAGATGCCGGCGCGCTACTTCGACTGAAGGAGCTCGAGCGCCCGGCGAGCGTAGTCGGCCAAGTTGACGGCGCTCACCTCGTCGAGCTGGAACCAACGCGCGAGGTCGGTCGTCCCCTCGGCTTCGTCGCGAAGCGACCCCCCCGTCAGTCGTACGGCGTAGAGGATGCGCACCGTGTGCAGGCGCTCGCCGTTGTCTCGTCGTCGCTCGTCACTCGTGACGCCCACCAGTTGCGGGTCGTTGACAATCAGTCCCGTCTCTTCGGCGAACTCGCGGATGAGCGCATCCTCGGGCGCTTCGCCGAAGTCGATGCCGCCGCCGGGTAGCCACCACAGCGGCGGGTCGTGATGAGGATTGCTCGATCGAACGAGCACGACTCGTCCATCATTGACGAGGATGCCGTAACTGCGCACCGTCGTACGCTGACGGGGTCGACGGCTCACTGGGGCGTACCGTGCAGCGAGAGGTACGTTCGCCGGCAACCCTCGCCGCAGAAGTAGCGCGTCTCGCCGTCAGCGCCCACCGCGCTCAGCGCCGTGGCCGAGTTGACCCGCATCTCACAGATTGGGTCGATTGCGTCACCGTTCTCGTCACCCTGCATCGGCGCCGAGGCCTGGGCGGCCTCGAGCGCTAAGAAGGCCCGACGACAGCCGGGCCCGCAGAAGTAGTGCGTCTCGCCGTCAGCGCCCACCGCGCTCAGCGCCGTGGCCGAGTTGACCCGCATCTCACAGATTGGGTCGATCGCGTCTCCGTTGAGGTCTTCTTGCATGGGGGCTGACTCCTCTCCGCGGTCGAACCGCTCGGCGCACCGAATAGAACAGAAGTAGTAAGTCTGACCGTTACGCTGCCGTACCGCAACCGGGGCTGTGATGTCGACGTTCATCCCACAGATCGGGTCGCGGGCGTTCTGTTCGCCGTCGTCGTGGTGAGTCCGTGCGAGGACCATCAACGTGAGCACAACGGCGGTCGCGACCACGTTGGCGACGAGCGTGGCCCCGAGTGGGAAGTGGCCACTCATCGCCGGCGTGTGACGTGAGGTGGGAATCAGGTTGGCGCTTCGAAAGAGCGCTTCGACGACGAGTCCACCCGCGGACATCACGAACCACAGCAGGCCAAAGAGCCGCATCGTCATGGACGAACCATAGAAACGCCGATAAATGAACAGCAGCGGCAGGGTCACCAGGTCTGCGAAGATGAAGGCGATTACGCCGCCGAAGGCCACGCCGTGGGTCCAGAGTGCGGCGGCGAGCGGGATGTTGCCCACGGAACAGACGAACGAGATGACCGCGATGAGCGGCGCAATGACTGCGTTCTCGACCACCGTGAGCCAGCCGTGGCCGGTCAGGAATATGTGCGACCACCAGACCTGGGGAACGTGCACACTCATGAAGCCGGCGATGAGGAACCCGGCGAGAAGTTCCTTGCGCAACATCGTGAAGTCACCCAGTGTGTAGCGCGCGGCGAGCGCGTAGTGCCGACGCGTGGTGATCCGCTCACGCCACGCGGTAGTCGCCGGCTGGGTGGGAGGTGGTGCATCTTCCAGCACGTGTTCGTACAGTGCGGCTTGATTCCGACGGCTATAGACGAGGCCGGTCAAAAACGCCAGTCCGAAGATCATGATGACCCCGCCGACGATCTGCGCGGCGAGAAACTGCCAGCCGAGCAGGAGATAGAGCACGATGCCGAGCTCGATGACCAGGTTCGTCGATGCGATCATGAAGATGAGTGAGTTGGTCCACGACGCCCCGCGCGCGAAGAGAGCTCGCGCCATGGCACTCGCGGCGTAGCTGCACGACGACGAGATGACCCCGAGGAACGAGGCCTTCACTACGTTGCTCGGGGTCGTCTCGCCGAGTTGGCGCCGCAGACCGTCGCGGGGGAGAAAACTCTGGACCATCCCCGACAACGTGAAGCCGAGGACGAGTGGCCACCACGTCATCCAGACCATGGCCGCGCTCTCGCGCAGTCCGACACCGAACCAGCGTGCGACCGTCAAGAGCGCCGATGTCATCGAATACGCCACCCGACATCGGTCACCGATTCGCCGGTGACCGTCCGCCCGTCGCCATGGCGCACCGCGACCTGAACGTGGGTGGCAGCCAGCATCGAACCTCTTTCTCGGGTTCAATCTTACGGCGACTGGCGCGAGGGCCGTTATGGTTGGCCAATGGACCAGGGCGGCTCAGTACCAACCTTGCGTGATTCTGCGGCGGTCGATCCCGTCGACCACGGCCGGTTCGTGGTCGAGCTGTCGAGGTTCTACACCGTCATGGACCACCCGAACGGGGGGTACCTGCAGGTCGTCATGGCCAACGCAGCCTTGGCCGCGGCGTCCCAAGACGGGTCTTCGCATCTACACGCCACGGCCGTGACTACGAACTACATCGGGGCCCCGACCGTTGGCCCGGCTACGCTCGAGGCGCAGGTCCGCAAGGTGGGGCGCGGAGTCTCGTTCGTCCACGTCGAGCTGATTCAGGACGGTCTGGTCACGACGGAATCCCTGGTGACGCTCGGGACGCTGCACGACGGCCCAGTGCGGTACCTCGGGGCCAGCGCGCCCGACATCGCGCCACTGGCATCGTGTCGGCGATCGACCGGCGGCGACGAGGTCAACATCGCTCGGATCGTCGATCTTCGAATGGACCCGGCCACCGCCGGATGGTCGATCGGTGATCTCCGCGACGTCGGTGAGGTTCGCGGTTGGTTGCGTCTAGACGATGGGTCTTCGGGGTGGGACGCGTCGGCTCTGTTGTTCGCCAGTGACGCGTTGCCGCCGGCGACGTTCCCGCTCGGCTCTTCGGGCTGGGTTCCCACACTGCAGTTGACGTCCTACGTCCGACGTATCCCCGTCGGCGAATGGTTGCGCGCTCGTCAATGGTGTCTTGTCATTGCCGACGGCGTGGTCGATGAACGTTGTGAGCTCTTCGACGAGCGCGGGGAACTCGTCGCGTCGTCGAGTCAATTGGCGATGGTGCGCTTTCCCAGCCACTCATGACCCCCGAAGCGGGCGGGGAGTGGCTCGAGGTCGGTGCTGGCACGCGTATTCCCCTCGAAAACATCACCGTGCGAGCCGAGACATCTGGTGGGCCGGGTGGCCAGCACGCGAATCGGGCCCGGACGAAGATTGTGGTGACGCTGCGCGTCGAAGAGGTTACGACGCTTGACCCAGCGGCGCGTGAGCGGTTGGTCGGCGTGCTCGGGCCAGTCGTGCGGTCTTCGGCGAGCCGTTTCCGCTCACAGTCCCAGAACCGCGAGGCGGCACTCGAACAGCTTCGCCTACGACTGGCCGCGGCGTTGAGTCAACCCGAGGTTCGCCGACCGACCCGCGCGACACGCGCGTCGCGAGTTCGTCGAATTGAGGAGAAACGGGCGCGGGGGCGTCAGAAGCAGAGTCGCCGCACCACTGACGACGACTGACTACCGAGCGCGCGCGAGGTGGCGGCTGATCAAGTCGAGTGCCGCGGTCACCGGACCGTTCATCGATTCATCGAGGTTCTCGTGCGGGCCCCGCAACGGCGTCAGCGACGCGTAGCCCGCGGCGAGCAAGGCGCCGTCGTCATCGGAGGACTCGTCGCTGACGTCACCGAGTTCGGGGGACGCGGCGCCGAAGCGCAGTGGCAACTCGCCCTCGTCACCGAGTGGCTCACCGCCGGCTCGCGGTCCCGCGGCACTGACCACGCCGGCGGTCGAGATGTGTCCGCGTCGAACACCTCGCAACTGGGCCGCTGGCAGATTCGGGACATTCAGGTTGAACACCGTGCTCGAAGGCGCTCGCAGGAGTTCGTCAACGACCTCGAGCGCCACCGCAGCGGCAGTTTCGTAGTGGACGGTCTCGCCCCACTGCACCGATATCGCGAGTCCGGACACGCCCAACTGCGCCGCGGTGAGGATTGCCCCGACGGTGCCCGAGTGCAGGACGCTGCGACCAACGTTGGCGCCGGCGTTGATCCCTGAGAGTACGAGGTCGGGCTCGATCCCGAAACTGCCGATAGATCCGAGCAACGCGCACAACGCGGGCGGCGCCTCTAGGGCGAAGGTGGGAATCGACTCGGCGCCGGCGATCGTGTGTCGACTGTACGCAACCGAGGGGTGTTCGAATACGTCGCCAACGGCAGCGGACATCCCCGAGTAATTCGTTCGCGGTGCCACGACGACAGCTTCACGCACGTCGCCGTCGGCGCCGTCCTCGATCCAACGCGCTACCGCACGGGCGAGCACTGCGATGCCCGGCGCTCCCACGCCATCGTCGTTCGTGATGAGAATTCGCATACGTCGTACCCTAACTGTCGTAAGTTACGTACCGAGGAAGAGAGGAATCGGTCGATGCTGCCCTCCGGCGAACAGATCGCGATTGCCC
>JAJYPU010000073.1 GCA_021795095.1 Actinomycetes bacterium
CGGCTACAACGCCGTTGGTTGGAGTCTTGGCGCGGTCCTCGGCATCGTGGTCGGGGGATTGATCGTCAACTACATGTCGTGGCGTTGGATCTTCTGGATCAACGTGCCCATCGGTGGGGTGGCGCTCCTGCTCGCGATCCGGGTGCTCCACGAGCGAGGGGAGCGATCCTCTCGACGATTCGACGTCATCGGTATGGTCACGCTCGGTCTCGGACTCTTCGGCGTGCTCTGGGCGATGACCAAACTGGCCACCACCTCGATCGACGCTTCGCTCGTCGCCTACTTGGTGGGCGGGATCGTGTTCGTGGTCTTCTTCGTCTTCGTCGAGTCACGTCAGCGCGAACCGATGCTCGACCTCGCGTTGCTCAAAATTCCCACGATGATGCCATCGCTGCTGGCCTCGATGTTCCAAGGCCTCGCTAACTTCGCGACACTCTTCCTCGTCATTATGTACCTCCAGGGGTCGAGAGGGCTCTCCCCGCTGCACGCGTCGCTACTCCTCGTGCCCGGCTACGTCGTCGGTTCCGCAGTCGGTCCACTGGCGGGTCGCATGGCGGACCGGTTCGGGCCGGTGCTGCCAGCGACCACTGGACTCGGGCTGCAGGTGGTGGCCCTCGCCCTCTACGCCCACCTCGAGATCACGAGCGGGCTGTGGTTGGTGGTGCTCGCGAGCGTGATCAACGGGATTGGCTCGAGCTCTTTCTTCCCGGCGAACTCGGCGGCGGTGATGAAGGCGTCACCGCCGCAGGTCTTTGGGATCGCCTCGGGCGTGTTGCGCACGTTCGCGAATATCGGGATGGTCTTCTCCTTCGCCGTCTCGATCCTGGTCGCCTCGCGGTCCATCTCCAAGCACCTCGCCTTCGCGATCTTCGTCGGAACGACGAACCTGAAGGGTCACGCCGCCATCGCCTTCACGACGGGACTGCACGCCGCCTTCTACGCCTCGATGAGCTTCATGGTCCTCGCGGCAGCACTCTCGGCCTCGCGACACCGGCTCGCGGCGCGTACCGGTGCGCACGCGTGAGTCGATGACGCCTGATCGTTGGTCGGAACGTCACTGCCCTGAACTCGACCTCCTCGAGTACGGCCAGAGAGGCCGGGTCTCACGTGGAGAAGGCACCCAAGACTGACGAGGTTTCCCTGGTGGCACGGGGCATCGGGACGACGGGCGCTCGACCTCTCGTGCCGTCACCGTCGCGAGATGCCCGGGCCGACGGCGATAGTTGATAACCGAGCGACCGGCGCACCGTCGGCGGGTGCGGTCGCCTCGACATACCAGCCGGGTCAGTCAGGGCACGACGAGGACCGGGTAGTGACCCCGGGCGAGCAATTGGCGCGGAACGCCGCCGACGCGCAGGTGCAGATGGGCCGAGCGGCCAACGACGATGAGGTCCGCCGCGCGGTCCGCCGCCAGTGACTCGAGCTCGATGGCGATCTCACCGACACGCCACGCGAAGTCGCCACTCACGTGCGCGCGACTCAACGCGTCGGTAACGAAGTTCGAGAGGTCGTCGTCGAGCCGGTCGTCGAGCGGTGGTGTGGGCGTGACGAAGGAGCCCGCGGCGGCGAGGGCGGGTACGTGGGCGACACAACACGCGTGCACGCACCCGTGCTCGCGCTCGGCCAGGTCGATTGCCATCGCGAAGGCTCGATAGGCGGTCTGGGACCCGTCGACGCCGACGATGATGCTGTTGATGGTCATCGGGACCTCCTCGTGAACTCGTCGCGCGCGGTGCTCATGGCTGGGGCGGTTCGCTCGCTGGCGTCGCGAGTCCATGGTGAACCGAGTGGATCGACTCGCTCTGGCGAGGCCTAGCGCCGTCCGATCCACTTACCACGCCGTCACTCAGGGTCGCGATCTCATTAACTGGTTGTCCAAGGCTGATGGCGGCGAGGCGGGCCTTTTGAGCGCGTGACTCATCGTCCTCATGGATGAACTGCTTGCCGCGCAGCGCCGAGGCGACCGCCGCGATGAGGCTCATCACGACGGCGAAGAGCAAGATTTCGGTGAGCGAGTGCTTGAATGCCGGTCCGATGAGCTGGGGGAAGAAGGACCGTCCCGTGATCAGTGTCGCCTGCTGGGGTGCCAAATGTGACAGCACCTGTGGTCCGAGCAGACTCTTCAGCGGGTTCAAACCCAAGAACGCGGCGAAGAGGTAGCCGAGGGGTGCCACGTGCGCGAGTCGCCCGGCCGCAGCGGCTGGCACTCCGTGTGCCACCAGGCCCGTGGCCATGGCGTGCGGCACACTGGCGTTCAGGCCGAACACGAGCAGGGTGAAGAAGAGTCCCATCGAAAGTGGGAGCCCCGCGTTGGCGAACGTTACCCGCATTCCCGAGGCCGCTCCGCGGTGACGGGCGGGGACCGAGTTCATGATGGCCGCAGCGTTCGGCGACGCGAACAGCCCATTCGAGATGCCGAGTAGCAACATCACGACGGCGAATGGCCAGTAGCTGAAGTTGGCTGGAAAGGTGATGATGAGTGCAAACATCGCCGCTGAGAGCAGCATTCCGCCCGTCGCGAAGGGCCGGGCGCCGTAACGGTCAGAGAGGATCCCCGACACCGGACCGATGACCACGAAGCCCAGCATGAAGGGGATCATGTAGATCCCGGCCCACAGGGGGGTGACGGTGAAGCCATAACCGTGCTGGGGCAGCCAGATACCCTGGAACCAGATCATCAACATGAACTGGAAGCCGCCACGTCCGACCGCCGCGAGGAACTGCGCCGCGTTGCCGGCGGCGAAGGAGCGGATTCGAAAGAGCGACATGCGGAACATCGGGTCGGGCACCCTGGTCTCGATGAACGCGAAGAGCACGAGCAGCGCGAGTCCCGCGAAGACCATCTCCAGCACGAAGGGATTCCCCCAGCCGGTGAGCGAGTGGCCGTACGGCTTGATCCCGTAGGTCACCCCCGTGAGCAGCATGGCCAGTCCCGCCGCGAAGGAGATGTTCCCGAGCCAGTCGATCTTGGCCTTGATGTGGATGCCGATGTCCTTCAGTTTGAGGTACGCCCACACGGTGCCAAACAACCCGATGGGAACGTTCGCGAGGAAGACCCAACGCCAACCGACCTGTGAGAGCAGGCCGCCGACGAGGATGCCGAGGAACGACCCCAGGATCGCTGCGATCATGTTCGTGCCCAGGGCCAAGCCCAGTTGCTTGGCCGGGAAGGCGTCGGTGAGGATGGCGGCCGAGTTCGCCATGAGCATCGCCGCGCCGATGGCCTGGAACATTCGCAGGATGATGATCTCCAACGCCCCCGTGGAGCCAGAGCTCCACACCAGTGAGAGAAGGATCGCGCCCAGTGTGAACCACGCGAAGCCGAGGTTGTACATCCTCACCCGGCCGAAGATGTCGCCGATGCGCCCAACGGTCACCACGACGGCAGCCATCACGAGCATGTAGCCCATCATGATCCAGAGCAGGTACGGGAAGTTCGACGGCAACAGCGGGTCGAGATGGATGCCTCGGAAGATCACGGGCAGGGCGATCATGAGGCTCGAGGCGTTGAGGGTCGCCAGGAGCACGCCGATCGTCGTGTTGGACAGGACGAGCCACTTGTAGTTGGGCCCCACGATCGGCGCGTGGGTGTATGTCGAGTCGCTCACGATTGCATCTCCTGTACCTGGCGTGAGTCTGCGGGTGTCACGTCGCCCTCGGGCTCGTCGGCACTCAGTCGTTCGAGGACAGTGAGCGCTCGTTCGAGGGTTCGTCGATCGGTATCGGTGAGGACGCCGATTCGTCGGCTGAGCCAGGCGTTGCCCGACTCCTGGCGGCTCGCATAGAGCTTTTCACCCATGTCGGTGGCGGCGACCAGAACGCCACGGCGATCGGCGGGATTGCTCCGGCGTTCGATGAGACCCGCCTCTTCGAGCTTGTCGGCGAGACGCGTCGCCGCCGGGGATGGCAGGACCTCGATGTCTGCGAGTTGACCGATTCCGAGCGGTCCATCACGTACCACCGTCGCCAGAGCGGAGAGCTGCGTGATCGTCAACTCAGCGGTGTCTCGTCGTCGGGACTGGCGAGCGAGTCGGATCATCGACATGCGAAGCCGGTCGGCCAGCGCACTTGGCGTGACGTCGTTGGTGGTCACGGAACCTCCCCACACTGGTCACCCACGCGAGCCAAACCCTGTTCGCGCGGGTGGCGTTCGATATGTACCAGTGATATTAAGTATTACTAGCAGCAATTGTCAACGATGGTCATCGCAATGTTGCGGGGGACTGCGTGGGTGTGTGGTGGTGCAAGGGCAGCGGTGTGGAGACGTTGACGGCACAACTTCGGCCGAGCGATGTCAGCGGTATTTCTCGACGTCGACTCCGCCGTCGCGCGACCAGCCGTACTTCGCGAGGTAGCCCCTGCAGTCTGGCTTGCTGCCGTCAGTATCGGTCACGCCGTACGCGTCCGCCAACTGGCGTGCGCTCGCGATGCCACCGGCCCAGCGCCACGCGTCGTGGTCGGCGGCGAGCCCGCGATGCCTCGCCCGACGTAGGTGGGCGACTCCGAGATGGCAAAGCCTGGTGTTGAGACCTACGCCTCGCGCCAGGTGACTTCGGTCACCCCGAAGTTCTCGAACATACGCTCGGAGCACAACCAAACCGGGGCGACGCCAACGGCCACGAGCGGTTGCCTCCAGTTCGGCCGACAGACCGATCCCGATTCGCTCGACGTTGGCCTTGACCAAGGCGTAGTAGAAGCCGACGTTGCGACGGAAGGTCACGTTCGACGCCGACGTACCGTCAGTCATCTCGACGATGACGCCTCGCCGACCGTTGACCGCGGCGGTGTCCAGCATGAACGCAATGGCGGCTTGACCCTCGTCGCGTCGGACCGTCGCGACGGGGGCGTCGACCGCTTCAGGATCGCCGCACCTTCGCTCGACTCGTGGTCAGCCACGAGTGTTCGTCCGTCACCCCCTGACGCATCAATGAGATCCCCGGTCTCCTCGATGGTCTCTGGCCGGTCGATCTCCGATGAACCAGAGACGCGGCTACTGCGTCCGGTCGTGTAGACGAAGAAGCCGGTGGGCGCCAGCTCGACCGCGATGGCGCGCCCGGCGGCCCGAGTCGTCCCGGCGACGAGGGCGACGGGCCGGTCGCGGTGGAGTCCCGCGCTCACAGTTGTGGAGTAACACCTCGGTGCGATCAATTGCAAAGCAACGTCGAAACGGCCGGGGACCTTCGTCATAACCGATCGCCACTGACGTCTACCGTGGTCCCGATGAGTCAGGTTGGATCAGTCACGGTAGTTGGTACCGGTAACCAGCCGACGGTCAGTGCAGCCCGAGGAGTTTGAAGACGAGGAACGCGGGCCAGACGAAGGCTTTGGCGACGGCGACGATGACGAGCCAGAGACTCCCCGAGTGGGTGTGCAAGTAGTACACGAGCGCACCGATGAAGCCGAGAAGCCACCCGCCGCCTGCTCCGCCGGGACCGCTCCACGCGTTGGCTGAACCGCGGTGCCTGCGTGCCATGTGCCCTCCCGCATCTCGTCGTGGAGCCCCACGCCCAGTATCGTCCCGATTGGGAGCGAGCGTGCGGACCATCGGCGGCGCGGGACGGCTCCCGCGACTCAACCGGGTGCGATCTCGTTCCGCGGGTTGGCAAGGACGACGACGGGGCCGATCCGCATCGTTCGGTCCGCCGACTTGCACATGTCCTAGATCGTCAACGCAGCGGAGCCGGTCGATTCTCATCGTGGCGGCGGTTGCGAGACGCCGAAGGTTCGTCTACTCGGGGGCGTCTTCGCCCACCAGTCCATCGATCGACTCACGAATGAGATCGGCGTGTCCCGTGTGGCGGGCGTACTCCTCGATGAGGTCGATGAGAACGCGGCGAAGGTTCGGCGTCTCGGTCCACGTCGTAATCGCGAGTGGTTGATCGAGTCCGGACGCGGCGAGCGTTTCGGTGACCGCCGCCTCGGAGCGAGCGACGGCCTCCAGCCAGAGGGATCGGAGCACTTCGGGGGAGTCGTCGGCCGCCGACGTCCACTCCCAGTCTTCGTGTTCGGCCACTGGCGACCACACCGCCGGGTACTCGCGGCCCAACAACTGGTGGGTGAAGTAATGGTCCTCGACGAGGGCCAGATGCTTGACCAGGCCACCGAGGGTCACGGCGGAGGGGCCCAACGTCTGGCGCATGGCCACCGCGTCTAGACCACCGGTCTTCCAAGCGAAGGTGCGGCGATTACGGTGCAGGGCACCCAAGAGCGCCTCGATCTCGTTCGGAGCGGCGGGGAACGGCCGCGGTGCCAAGTCGCTCGGCTTACTCACGACCCGAGTGTACGACGATGGTCGCATGTCGACAACGGTGATGGCCCGGCTGTCTCGGTTACGACGGGTCCGTACTCGCGATCCGTGCGTGCAGTGCCGCACGAGCCGCGCGGCGTAATGGGTGCGTCGTGCTCAGGACTCGCCGCGCGATCACCGTTCTCGAGACGAGCCCACGCTCGATGAGGTGTGGCACCATGCAAGGGTGCCGTCGAAATGGGGGATGACACCGCGCCAAAGCACCGAGACGATCTGTGCGCGGCGCGGGCGAAACGAGGTGATAGCCGGGTGTGTCGGCCTCCTCGAGGGCCGAACGGTCGACGACGAACTCATCCTCGCACTCGGTGGACCGCACGCTCGACGCGTGCTCGATGGTTTTGAGGGTGGTCGAGAGGGCTACTGGCCACGAGTCTGGGCGGCGCGGGGACTTCTGCACGTCTTCGATGCGGTGGCGGTAGACGCGGTGATCCGCGCTGGCACTGACGACTCGTGGCGGGTACGCGAGATGGTGGCCAAAGTCGTCGCCGCACACCGTGTCGACGAAGCGGCCCAGGCCGTCGCCGGTCTGCTGGACGATCCCGTGGCCCGGGTCCGTCGCGCCGCTGAGCGGGCCCTGACACGACTCGTTGGCTGAAAGCCCGCGACGGTCCTCGACGCGATCACCGGTCGTGTGGACCCTGAGGTGTCAGGGTGTCATCGTCATCGTGCGTCGTACCCTGCGCGTTGCGCACCGTGATGGGGTCGCGCTCCATGAGCCGCTCGGTTGGCTCGTGGAAGCCGAACTGGCGGTAGAGACCATGCGCGTCGTCGGTGTGCAAGAGCCAGCGCAGCGTTGATGCGTCGTCACGCGTCACCATCTCGTGCACCAGTGCCTTACCGAGCCCACGACCACGAACAGACTCGTCGATGAAGACGTCGCTCAGGTACGCCATCGAACCGTCCGACACCGATCGTGCGAATCCGACCATGGCACCACCCTCGCGCCGATAGACACCGACGACGCGCGCGGCCGTGTCGACCTGGCGCTGCACGTCCTCGCGACGTCGCCAGCGCTGCCAGTAGGCCCGCTGCGAGAGAAAGGTCCACAGCGCCTCCCGGTCGACGCGCGCGACGTCGTCGTCGAGTTCGAATGCGTCGTCGATGATGAGTCTCACGTGGCCGTACCCCGTTGATCCGTACCCCGACAGTACCGTTGCGTGCGTACGTCGCAACGTCCAAGACCGCCATTACGCAGTCGGACAGCGTAACCCGCGAGCCGTGGAGATCGTCAGACTAGCCGCCGAGTACCCGACCATCCGGTGCACGTTTGGCGTGCTGTGCGGGGAAGCACTCGTCATTCTCTTGATCGATGAGTCCTGGTTGATCGACGTCATGACCGTGGTCGATACGGGCTTCGGCGCAGGCACCTACGAGCTCGATCGGACGATGAAACACCGCCTCGATCGGTGATCCGAGCACCAGCTTGGCCGGACGGGACGATGAGGCGCCAGCGAAGGTGATCGCCGCCACGGCCCCGATGGCGAGCACGACCACAATCGCCAGCACGCGTCCTCGGGTGAACTTCACGTAGTTCAGGTTAAGGGCACGAATTGACGGAGCGGCGACACCAGGTCGGTTTTGCTGAGATTTCGCTACGAGGAGGGCTTGGCCGCAACCACGTCGTTGAACTGTTGGTGCAGATTGGCGAGGACCTGGTCCTTCTCGCCTTGATACAGACTCGTCGCGATCGAGATCCGGTCAGCCACCCACTCTTCGAGCGAAGCACCGACGTGGACGACGGTGGGCTTCTGGCGGTTGGAGACGGAGACGATGATCGAGCCGCCCGACTGCTGGACTCCGAGCAACTTGGTAAAGGGACACTCGGCGGTCTTGGTCGCCCCCTGGTAGACGATTCGCTGATCGGTGATGCTCAGTGTTCCGTGGTCGACCGCCGTGGGCTGCGGTTCACCCTGGACGTAGTGGCCGTGGGTCGCCCCAACGCGATATCGAACGCTTCTGCCCTTGATCGAGCCGATGGGGATCGAGAACCCCTGGGACGCTCCCTGCCAGTGCCCGCCGACGCTCCGCTCCTGGATCAAGCCGACGTTCTGGACCTGTCCGAGGAGAACCTCGCCTGGCTTGAGGAGTAGGCCGTTGGCCTCGAGCACCTTGGATCCGTCGATGACGGCGATCAATGACTGGTAGGCCGCGACGCGTTGATTCCACTGAGACGTCGCCTCTTCGAGCGCGCTCGCCGCGGCACGCTCCTTGAACTTTTCGAACATTGGACACCTCCGCTCCTGAGCGTATGTCTCCAGTCGTGCTCGAACCAGGATGAGATACGCGAATCGCCCACTCTGTCCACACAGGCAAAGCACCGTGGCCGTTGGCGTCTCACCTGTTCACTACCATGGCAACGAGGAGGACCGTGCCCGACCTACTGTTCACTGCTTTCAGCAACCGCTCCGACGCTGTCATCCTCGCCGACGAAGTCGGACGCCAGTTGCGCTCGGAGGGCATTGCG
>JAJYPU010000074.1 GCA_021795095.1 Actinomycetes bacterium
GTCGCGAAGACCACCAGGAGGCACGAGACCACCAGGAGTGGCGCACCGCGCGTGTGGTCGCGCACGAAGGCGAACTCGATCATCCCCGCCGAGAGCACGTAGGCGAGCAGCGCCCAGCGGAACACGCGAGTGAACGTGCGCCAGGCGAAGGCGCGCTGGCGCGCGAGCAGCGCCCACGCCGCGGCGAGCGCGAGCACCGAGAGGACGAGCAGCGCCGTCGGCACCGCGAGGGGCGGTCGGCGCGGTGCGTAGGACGCCATCACGATCCCGCCCGCCACGACCAGCGCGAGGGCGGTCGTCGCGAGCCAGGCGACGGGCGGGAAGGGCCGTTCGCTCACTGTGAGCCCACCCGCGTCATGATCACGAGCGTCGCGACCTGCATCGCGCCCGTGACCCCGGCGGTGTAGATGAAGCGCTTCATCAGCCGACCGATCCGCTCGGTGTCGGGCGCCGGCTTGTTCATCTCGAAGAGCACCGCGATGTTGGCGGGCTCGAGGATGCCGAGCGCGATGACGGCCATCACGCCGACGACCACGAAGGAGACGATCAGCCACGCGTGGTTCACGCTCGACGGCGCGAGGTTCCCCATCTGCAGCGCCACCTGGAACCCGGCCGCGAGGGTCATCATCACCACCGTCGGCATGATGAGCACCATCTTGGGCATGAAGCGCGACGTGAACTCCACGCGCGCCGGCAACGAGAGCCGCCCGATGATCGGCCCGAGGACCAGCCCGACGAAGAGGTCGATCGCGGTCCAGAGCCCGCCGCCGACGACGTGACAGAAGATGAGCGCCCAACGCCAGTTGCCCGCGACCGCGGCCGCCGTGAACACGACGGCGAGCCCCACGACCGGCAGCCCGCGCAGCGGCACGACCTGGATGTGACGAGCGTCGAGCGGCGCCTGGACACTTTGTGCCTCTTGGACCACGTGACCTCCTCGCAGTGACATCGTAGAAAAGTTGGTGGCGTGACCCGTTCAATGCGCGCGCGACGCGAAGAGTCCTCTCAGAAAGGCCGTGGTGCCCGTCGTCGGGCCTGGTCGACGGCTGCGGGGCGACCGGGGTGAGCGCTCGCTGCCCCGGCACCGTTGCCGCGGGTTCCGCGATACTGGGGCCATGACGACGATCGACGAGCCGGTCGCGGGCACGCCCTGCTGGGTGGACGCCGCGACACCCACCCTCGAGGCGCACCGGGCCCTGCAACGCTTCCTCACCGACCTTTACGGCTGGTCGTGGCGTGACGGCGACGACGCGTCCAGTCATTACGCCACCGCGTCCCACGAGGGCTCGCCCGTGATGGGTCTCTTCGTCGACGAGACGGCACCGGCGCAACCGACGACCTACTTCGCGACGAGCGACAGCGCCGCGAGCGTGGCACGGGTGCGCGACCTCGGCGGCGAGGTCGCCTTCGGACCGGTCGAGGTCCCGGGACTTGGGTGGACGACGGTCGTCACTGACCCGGTCGGTGCTGCGCACGGTCTCTGGGAGCCCAAGTCCTTCACGGGCTTCGGACGCATGTACGAGCCCGGCACGCCGGGGTGGTTCGACCACGTCTCACGCGACGCCGACCTCGCTGCGCGCTACTACGTGGGCCTCACGGGCCACTCGGTGATCGAGCCCGAACCGGGCATGCGGATCCTCCAGCACGACGGCGGGTGGTTCGCGAGCGTCACCCAGCCCCAGGTCGCCGAGACGATGCCGCGCTGGAACCCCGTCTTCGTCGTCGAGCAGCTCGCGCGTACGCTCGACGTCGTGCGCCGCCACGGCGGCCAGGTACTCGTCGAGGAGATGCCCGTACCGGGCAGCTCGATCAGCGTCTTCCGCGACCCGGTGGTCGGGTCGGTCATGACGGTGATGGCCGCCGGCGCGCCCGCCTGAGCGGGCGTGCGAGAATGGCGACCATGACATCACGCCCCACCATCGTCGTCTGCGACGGCGACCAGACCGGTCAGGAACTACTCGACGAGGCCCTGCGGGTGATGACACCCGAACTGCTCGGGGTCGAGGTCGACTTCGAGCACTACGACCTCTCCCTCGCCCGGCGGCGCGCGACCAAGAACGACGTGGTGCGCGAGGCGGCCGCGGCCATGGTCACCCACGGACTGGGCCTCAAGGCGGCGACGGTCACCCCGCCCGAGATCGGCGGCGTCGGGTCGCCCAACCGTCTGCTGCGCGAGGGGATCGACGGCTCGGTGATCGTGCGCACGGGACGTCGGATCCCCGGCGTCGCGCCGGTGGTGGCGACGAACCAGCCGATCATCGTCATCCGCATGGCCGTGGGCGACGCCTACGGCGCCGACGAAGGCCGCGACGGTGACGCCGGCGAGTTCGGCGAGGTGGCGTGGCGAACCGAACGGATCGAGCGTTCGAACTGCCGCTTCGTGGCCGAGTACTCCTTCCAGGCGGCCGAGCAACTCGACGGCGTCGTCTACGGCGGACCCAAGTGGACGGTCTCACCCACCTACGAGGGGATGTTGAAAGAGGAGATGGACGCCGCGGCGGCGCGCCACCCTCACGTGCGCTACCGACCGACGCTGATCGACGCCACCTACGCCGGGCTGCTCACCGACGTCCACGAGCGGACCCTCGTAATCCCGTCGCTCAACCGCGACGGCGACTGCTTGAGCGACATGGTGCTCGCGATGTTCGGCTCGATCGCCGGGGCCGAGTCGGTCCTGATGTCCCTCGACGAGAGCCTGCACCCGCGCGTAGCCATGGCCGAGGCGCCCCACGGCACCGCCCCGACCCTCGAAGGCAAGAACGTCGCCAACCCGATGGCGATGCTGCTCGCCGAGGCGGCCCTGCTCGACCAGGCGGCGACCCACCTGGACGAGCCCGTCTTCCACCTCGCCGGTCAGCGCCTGCGCACGGCGACCCTCGACGGGGCGGCTGACGGCGTGCGCACCTTCGACCTGGGCGGCGAGGCGACCACCAGCGAGGTCGTCGACGACGTCATCGCCCGGTTGCGCCACCCGCGCG
This sequence comes from Actinomycetes bacterium, assembly GCA_021795095.1. The sequence goes on from JAJYPU010000074.1 coordinate 2,979, forward strand.
TCGACTGACCGAGCGGACCGTCCCGCGAGGCGGGCGGTAGAGTCCGCGTAGAAGCAGGAGGACCCGTGGACCAGTTGACCGTAACCCTGCAGCAACCCATGGCCGAGGTCGAGACGGCTGTTCGCGCCGCGCTTAGCGACCAAGGCTTCGGCATTCTCGCCGAGATCGATGTCGCCGAGATACTCGCGACCAAGCTCGGCGTGCACCGAGCGCCACTCAAGATCTTGGGTGCGTGTAACCCCGTGCTCGCCAACCAGGCCCTCGACGTCAGCCTCGACGTGGCACTCTCGTTGCCGTGCAACGTCGTGCTGCACGCGATCGACGACGACACCACCACGGTCACGATCGCCGACCCGGCCGTGATGATGCCCGGCGACGACTTCCGCGAGCTCGTCGAAGACGCCCGCACACGTCTCGGCGCGGCGCTCGCCAGCCTGCTCTAACGAGGACGGTCGCAGCGTGTCCTGGTACGCCGAGCGGGTAGTGCCGCACGTGGTGAACTTCGTCTGCTCGACCCGCGGGGTCTCGCGCTGGCGACGCATCGCCGTCGAGGGACTGCGCGGGACGGTCGTCGAGATCGGCTTCGGGTCCGGGCTCAACGTCCCCTTCTACCCGTCCGCGGTGACGCGCGTCTACGCCGTCGAGCCCCGTGACGCCGCCTGGCGCCTGGCCCAACGAGCGATCGATGCGTCGCCGATCGCCGTCACCCGGGTGGGTCTGGACGGTCAACACTTGCCGCTCGCGGATGCGTCGTGTGACGCGGCGCTCAGCACGTTCACGTTGTGCACCGTGCCCGACGCCGCGCTCGTCGCGCGTGAGCTCTGGCGCGTCTTGAAGCCGGGCGCCACCTTGCACGTCCTCGAGCACGGGCTGGCCCCCGACGAGCGGGTCGCGACCTGGCAGCGGCGCCTCGACCCGCTCGAGCGCCTCGTCGCCGACGGCTGTCACCTCTCGCGCAACCCCGTGGCCGTGCTCGAGGGCGCCGGCTTCACGGTCACAACGCTCGCCCAGCGCTACGAGACCGGACCCAAGCCCTGGAGCTACTTCACGGTGGCGCTCGCCGAGAAGCGACTGGACTGAACGACGGGCCCCGGAGGGAACCTACGACGCGACGGCGGCTGCGAACACGAGCGGCCACCTCGTTTCGTCATCGCCCGGGACCGGACTCGGTTGGCGGTGCCGCCCTTCCCGTCTCTTGGATCCGCAGTGCCGCCACCAGCAGACAGACCGGCACCGGGGCGACGAACGGACCGATCGTGAGCATCCCGAGCAGTGTGAACACCCCGAGCACGCCGATGACCAGCCACGTCACGACGCCGACGCCGCGTCGCGCGTGACGATGGCGAACCACGATGCTCGAGATGGCGACCAGGGCACCGACGAGTGGGACGGCGACGATGGCGACGACCTTGCCACCATTGACCTGGACCAAGGTCTGCGAGACGCTGCCGTTGTAGGCCGAGACCGTGAAGGCCGCCACCAGCAGCGCCGCGCCCAGCACGACCGAGGCCGTCAACCACCCGCGTGTCCAGGTGTCTAACGCGGTCGATGGCGCACGCACGTCATCACCCTAGCCACGGCGCCACAGTGGGTTCGGCTCGCTCGGTCACCGTGGCGACACACCGGGCCAGTGGTTCTCGAGAGCGGTGCGACTGTGGTCAAATCGAGTCGTGCAGCTCATAGTGGTCGCGGCCCTGGTGTTCGTGATCAACCTCCTGCCGGCCTTCGGGCCGCCCACCTGGTCGGTGCTCGTCTACGCGCGGCTGCGCTGGCACCTCGAACCGGTCGCCCTCGTGCTGGTCGGCGCGGGAGCGGCCACCGTCGGTCGCTACGTGTTGGCCTCGGGAGCACGGGCCGTGCGCGGCCGCTTCTCCGCGCGCTACCGGACCAACCTCGCCAACCTCGCTGACCGGCTGCGCGGACGCAGCGCCAGCCTGTGGTCGCTCGCCATCCTCTTCGTGGTCTCGCCGCTGCCCTCGGCCCAACTCTTCGTCGCCGCGGGCCTGCTCGAACTGCGCCTGGTCGTGCTCGGCGCGTCCTTCTTCGTCGGCCGGCTCGTCACGTACTCGCTCTACGTGGGCACCGCCGTCGCCGTGGACCGCCAACTCGGCTCGCTGCTCACGGACGTCTGGGGAAAGCCCTGGTGGATCGCTCTGCAACTCGCCCTGGTCCTGGCCATCTCGCTGCTACCGCTGCTGCCCTGGGGTGCACAGCGCTCGGGGCGCCACTGACAGCTTTCAGTTGTCGCCCGTCGCGGGCGCCTCGGTCACGGTCGTCACCGACCGGTCGGGGCTGTGCTTGCCGAGCGGCGACTGGTCGAGCAATTCGACCTCCACCTCGCGAAGCCGGGTGGCCATCACGATCGCCAACCGGTACTGGTTGCGAGCGTCGATCTGGTCGGCGGAGGTCCTGGCGCGGGCCATCCGGACGCGGAGCGTCTTCGTGGCGTCCGCGACCGACCGGGCGAACGCGGCGTCGATGGCCGCCATTGCGCCGCGATAGGTCTGCGCGTGATGGGCCAACCGGGTTACCGGGGGCGTCGCGGGTCGGCGGGTGGCGGGTAGTCCACGGGCGAGTGCCGGCGTCGACAACGCGAGTGAGGCGATCACCACCGTCACCCCGACCGACCTGCGTACCACGTTCACGTCCACCTCCAACGACAATCAGCGTACCCAGCAATCTTGTGAGGACGTTGTGATTCGAGTCGGTCTTTCGTGAGACGTCCGTCGAACCGGTACGCTTCGAACCATGGGCGAGACGACCGCGACCATCCTGATCGTCGACGACGAGGCGGGCGTGCGTGACCTGCTCGGCGACGCCCTGCGCATCGCCGGCTACGAGACCCTGGTGGCCGGCGACGGCGACGAGGCCCTGACGCTCTGGCGGACGAACGCCGTCGAGCTCTGCATCGTCGACGTCAACATGCCCACCATGAACGGCTTCGAGTTCGTCGAGACCGTGCGCCGCGAGGACGCCGCCCTCCCGATCCTGCTGCTCTCGGCGCGCGACGCCGCCGTCGACGTCGCCCACGGCCTGCGCATCGGGGCCGACGACTACGTGCGCAAGCCATTCAGCCTCGAAGAGCTGCTCTTGCGAGTGGCGGCGATCCTGCGCCGAACTTCGGGGGCGACCGAGGACGACCGCGTGCTGCGCTGTGGGCCGCTCGCGATGAACGTGGACCGCCACGAGGTCACCATCGGCGAGGAGCTGGTCGACATGTCCGCGACCGAGTTCCGCCTGCTCGAGGTGCTGCTCGGCAAGAAGAACCACCTGTTGACCCGCGAGCAGCTCCTGCGCGACGTCTGGGACATCACCTTTGACTCCGAGACCTCGGTGCTCGACACGTACATCTCCTATCTGCGCAAGAAGATCCACCGCGACGACTTCGCGCCCATCACCACCGTCCGGGGCGTCGGCTTCAAACTGGTCGATCCGCGCCCGTCGGCGTGACGCTCTCCACACGACTGACGTTCCTGCTGATCACGATCACGGCGCTCGTCGCGCTGCTGGTCGGTGGCTACTCGGTCACGACGGCCACCCACGCGCAGTACGCGACGCTCAACAACGCGATCGACACCGTGGCCACGAGCGGGGCCGGCCACCCGCTCACCGCGCTCAGCGACGCCATCAACATGGTCCAGCAGGACAACCTCAACCTCACCCTCGAGGTCATCGACGCCTCGGGTCGCGTCACCGTCGTCGCCAACGGGACCGTTGCGCTCACGGCGCGGCCCACGCGCGCCGACGTGCTCGGCTCGCTCAACACACTGCGCACCTCGAGTGACCTGCCCGGCTTCGTCTACCGTTCGATCGCCATCGGTGGCGGGGACTACCTGCTCATCGCCGGATCGACCAGCGCCATCTCGGCCTCGTCGCACCGCGTGGTCGAACGCACCATCCTCGTCGGGATAATCGCCGCCCTGGTGATGGGCATCGTGGCGAGGCTGTTCATGCGCCGCGACCTGCGCACGTTCGCGGCGCTGACCTCGTTCGCGACCCGCGTCGCGAGCGGGGCGATCGACCTGACCCCGCCCGAGGCCTCGGGCAGCACCGACGTGCGCGAGCTCCAGCGCGCCCTCGCCTCGATGGTCACAGCCCTGCAGTCGACCATCGAGACCGAGAAACGAACGAGCGAGGCGATGCAGCGCTTCATCGGGGACGCCTCCCACGAGCTGCGCACCCCCCTCACCGTCATCAAGGGGTACACCGACCTGCTCGCGACGACGACCATCGACGACGCCCAGCGCGATCGCGCGATCGCGCGCATGCGCACCGAGACCGTGCGCATGGAGGCCCTCGTGCGCGACCTCCTGTTCCTCGCCGAGGTGCGTGAGGTCGGACGCCACGACCACGTCGAACTCGACCTCAGCGAGGTGGTATCGAGCGCGACTCACGACTTCGCCCTCGACCACCCCGAACGGCCCCTCACCGAGGACATCGCGCCGTCGGTGCGGATCCGCGCGCGTCGCGAGTACGTCGAGCGCCTGCTCACCAACGCCCTCACGAACGTCGTGCGCCACACGGCGCCGACGGACCCGCTGCGCGTCACCCTGCGCGCCAATCCGGTGACCCTGCGCATCGAGGACGGCGGGCCGGGACTACCGGCCGCCTCCTACGGTCAGCGACTCGAGCAGTTCCGCCGATTCGACCCGTCGCGCTCGCGCGCCTCGGGCGGCTCGGGACTCGGCATGAGCATCATGGCCGACGTGACCGACGCTCTCGGCGGCACCCTTACGACCGAGCGCAGCGAACTCGGTGGTCTGGCGCTCGTCTTCACCTTCCCGCCTCTCGCCGCCGGGCTCAGCGGCGTTCCTGGAGCAGCGCCAGTCGGCTCTTGAACTCCGCCTCGTCGAGCTCACCCTTGGCGAAGCGGGTCCGCAGGATCTCGATGGCGTCCCCGTTGGGCGAGCCGCGCATCGAGGACGTGCCGTGGTCGTGGTAGTCGTGGTGGTGGTGACCATCGCGGAAGTGGCGCACCGAGTAGACCACGCCCATCACGAGCACCGTCCAGAAGATAATCATGAAGATCACCATCACTACCCACCATCCGGGCCCCGCACCCTGTCCGTACTGCCAACCGTATCCACCCATGGCGACTACCTCCTTGGCCCTACCTCGACCCTAAACCCTGCGGACAGGGCCTTTCGGCCGTTCTTAGGCGACCCGAGGGTGGTGCCGGTACCGTGGGGCCATGACCCACATCACCTTCTCCCTCGTCGCTCTCGATTGCCCGGACCCGGTCCGTCTCGCCAACTTCTACGCCCGGCTCACCGGGTGGTCCGTGGAGCCCGTCGACGAGACGACGGACGGGCAGGCCGACTGGGTCCAGCTCGCCAACAACGGCCAGCCGACGATCGCCTGTCAGCGGGTGGCGCACTACGTCGCGCCGACCTGGCCCGAGGGGGCCGTGCCCCAGCAGCTGCACCTGGACTTCGACGTCGATGACCTCGACGACGGTGAGCGGGTGGTGCTCGGCCTCGGGGCGAGCGCCGCGTCCTACCAGCCCGGCGAGACGTTCCGGGTCTTCCTCGACCCGGTCGGCCACCCCTTCTGTCTCGTCCAACGGCGCGAGGGCTAGCGTTTCAGCATGGCAATTCGAATGCTCGGCACCTCCTGGTGCGGCGACTGCGCCCGCTCCAAGGCCTTCCTCAACCGCCACGAGGTCCCCTACGAGTGGACCGACATCGAACTCGACGACCAGG